>NZ_JBWKYW010000036.1:0-69753 GCF_059423965.1 Variovorax sp. GW458-11-26-14-LB1 | reverse complement strand
CCCGCCCGGGGGTGGGCTGGGCGGGCAGGGCCTGTTCGACACGCTGGTGGTGTTCGAGAACTACCCGGTCGATGCGGCCTTGCGTGGCGATGCTGCGGCCGGCCTGAGCTTCGGCGCGGTGCACACGAAGGAAGAAACCTCGTACCCGCTGACGCTGATGGTGCATGACGATGCGGCGCTGCACATCGACCTCGTGCATGCGCTCGACGTGTGCGACGAGGCGCAGGCCGCCGCGCTCGTGGGCCAGTTGCGCGCGGCGCTGCTGGCGTTGGCCGGCGATGCGGCGCAGGCCGTGGGCCAGCTGACGTTGGCCGATGCGGCCGAGCGCAAGCGGTTGTCGTCATGGTCGCGCGGCGCATTCACGCCGCAAAAGGTCGTGCCCGTCCACCACCTCATCGAACAGCAGGCGAAGGCGAACCCCGACGCGCTGGCACTCGTCACGGCCGACCATCGCCTCACCTACGCCGCACTCAACCGCCTCGCCAACCGCTGGGCGCATCGCCTGATCGCGCAGGGCGTGCGGCCCGACATGCCGGTTGCAATCGCCGTCGATCGCTCGGCCGAAACCGTCGTCGGCCTGCTCGCCGTGCTCAAGGCCGGCGGCGCCTATGTGCCGCTCGACCCGGCGTTCCCGCCCGAGCGGCTGGCCTACATGGTCGAGGACAGCGGCGCTTCGCTGCTGCTCACGCGCCGCGCGCTGATGCCGCGCCTGCCCGACGCAGCGAGCGTGCAGCGGCTGGCCTTCGACCTCGACGCGGCCGACGACGGCATGGCCGCCTGGCCCGACCACGACCCGGCGGTGCCGGTGCATGGCGAGCAACTGGCCTATGTGCTCTACACCTCGGGCTCCACCGGCCGCCCCAAGGGCGTGGCGATGCGCCACGACGCGGTGGCGCGCCTCATCGCGTGGCAGCTGCAACGCCTGCCGGGCGCGAGCCGCACGCTGCTGTTCGCCTCGCCGTGCTTCGACGTGGCGTTCCAGGAAATGGTCAGCGGGCTGGCCGGCGGCGGTTGCCTCGTGCAGACCACCGACGCGCAGCGGCTCGACCTCGATGCGCTCGAGGCGTTGGTGCACGGAGAAGGCGTCGAACGCATGTTCCTCACCTTCTCGGTGCTGCAGCATTTCGCCGAACAGTCGCTGGCCTCGGGCCGACGGCTGCCGGCGCTGCGGCAGATCCTCACGGCGGGCGAGCAGCTCAAGCGCACGCCCGCGCTGGCCGAGTGGCTGGCGCGCGAATCGCAGTGCACGCTCATCAACCAGTACGGGCCGACCGAGACGCATGTGGTGAGCGAGTTCGTGCTCGATGGTGCGGGCCCTGACGACCTGCCGCCCATCGGCACGCCCGCATCGAGTGCGCGACTGCATGTGCTCGACGCGCAACTGAACCCCGTGCCCGTCGGCGTGGCCGGCGAGCTGTGCGTGGGCGCCGAGGTGCTGGCGCGCGGCTACCTGCGCCGCGCCAGCCTGACGGCACAGCGCTTCGTCGCCGACCCGTTCGACGGGCACGGCGGGCGGCTCTACCGCACCGGTGATCTCGTGCGCTGGCGTGGCGACGGCCAGCTCGAGTACCTCGGCCGGCTCGACCACCAGGTGAAGGTGAGGGGCTTTCGCATCGAACTCGGCGAGGTCGAGGCGCAGCTGCTCGCGCAGCCCGGCGTGCGACAGGCCCTGGTGCTGGCGCAGGAAGGACCGGGCGGTGCGCGGCTGGTGGCCTATGCGGCCGGCGCCGAAGGCCAGCCGCTGCGCCCCGCGGCGTTGCGTGCGGGGCTGGCGGCGGCGCTGCCCGACTACATGGTGCCGAGCGTCATCGTCGCGATGCCGCAGGGGTTGCCGCTGAACGCCAACGGCAAGGTCGACCGGCATGCGCTGCCACCGCCCGAAGCCGCGGAAGCGCGTGCCCACGTGCCGCCGCAGGGCGCCACCGAAACCGCGCTGGCGGGTCTGTGGGCGCAGGTGCTGGGGCTGTCGCGCGTGGGGCGCGGCGACAACTTCTTCGAGCTCGGCGGGCATTCGCTCGCGGTGCTCAAGCTGCGGCAGCAGGTCAAGGCACAGATGGGCATCGACCTGCCGCTGCAGCGTTACTTCGAGCTGCCCGACCTGGCGGCGTGCGCGCAGGCGCTCGACGCGCAAGGGCCGGCGCAGGCGCAGCAGGCCGCGCAGGCCGAGAGCGATCTCGATCGCATGGATGCATTGTTGGAAAGTCTGGGGGGTTGAGTGAGCAGTAGCAGTAGCAGCGAACGCGGCAGGGCCATCGCCCAACGGCTGGCAGGTTTGCCACCGGCGCGGCAGAAGGAATTCATCGCCGCGTTGCGTGCGCAGGGCATCGATTTCGGCCGCCTGCCGATCGTGCCCGACCCGGCCGCCGTGCCCGGTGCGCCGCGGCCCGCCTCGTACGCGCAGGCGCGTCAGTGGTTCCTCTGGCAGATGGACCCCGAAAGCACCGCGCAGCACATCACGGCCGCGCTCACGCTGCACGGCGCGCTCGACCATGCGGCGCTGCGCGCGAGCCTGCAGGCGCTGGTGGCGCGGCATCCGTCGCTGCGCACGCGCTTCGGCGTGAGCGACGACGGCGTGCCGCAGCAGACCGTGTCGCCCGAGGCGGTGCTCGACCTGCGCGAAGCCGATCTGCGCGCCCACCCCGCGCAGGTGCGCGACGAGGCCGCGCGCCTCGTGCGCACGCCCTTCGACCTGGCGAACGGCCCGCTGCTGCGCGTGGGCCTGCTGCGCACCGGCGAGACCGCGCACCTGCTGGTGCTGGTGATGCACCACATCGTGTCCGACGGCTGGTCGATGCAGCTGCTGGTCGACGACTTCGGCGCGCTGTACCAGGCGCACCGTCAAGGGAACGACGCCGCCGTGCTCGCCGCGCCGGCGTTGCAATACGCCGACTACGCCGCCTGGCAGCGCAACTGGCTCGAAGCGGGCGAGGGCGAACGCCAGCTCGCCTACTGGACCGAGCGGCTCGGCGGCGAGCAGTCGCTGCTGCAACTGCCTGCTGACCGCGCGCGTCCGCCGCAGGGGCCGTACCTGGCCGCGCGCCATCGGCTCGAGTTGCCGGGCGAACTGGCACAGGCACTGCGCCGCCGCGCGAGCGCCGAGGGCGCGACGCTCTTCATGGTGCTGCTGGCCGGTTTCCAGGCGCTGCTGCACCGCTACACGGGCCAGGGGGACATCCGGCTCGGCGTGCCCGTGGCCAACCGCGACCGGCCCGAGACGGCCGGCATCCTCGGCCTGTTCGTCAACACGCAGGTGCTGCGCGCCGAGCTGGCCGGCCACACCACGCTGGCCCAGGCGTTGGCACAGGCGCGCGAGGCGGCGCTGGGCGCACAGGCGCACCAGGACCTGCCGTTCGAGCAGCTGGTCGAGGCGCTGCAGCCCGAGCGCAGCCTGAGCCACCCGCCACTGTTCCAGGTGATCTTCAACTACCGGCAGCAGGACCTGGGCGCGCTCGACCGGCTTGAAGGCCTGCGCATCGAACCCTGCGAACTCGATGAACAGGCGGCGCCTTTCGAACTCGCGCTCGACACGCTGGAGCAGGCCGACGGCACGCTCGGCCTGAGCTTCACCTACGCCCGCGCGATCTTCGAGACCGCCACCATCGAGCGCATGGCCGCGCACTACGTCGCGGTGCTGCGCCAGCTGGCCGACGACCCGTCGCGCACGCTGCGCGAGGTGGCGCTGCTCGGTCCGCAGGAGCATGCCCAGCTGCGCGAATGGGGCGAGGGCCGGGACACCGACTGGGACGAGGTGCCCGTGCACCGCCTCGTCGAGCGCCAGGCCGCGTTGCGGCCCGAAGCCACGGCGCTGATCGTCGATGGCGTGCCGATGTGCTTCCGCGATTTCGATCGGCGTGCCAACCGGCTCGCGCACGCCCTCATCGCGCAGGGCGTGCAGCCCGAGGACCGCATCGGCCTCGCGGTGGAGCGTTCGCCCGAGATGGTGGTGGCGCTGCTCGGCGTGCTGAAAGCGGGCGCGGCCTATGTGCCGCTCGACCCGGACTACCCGCCCGACCGACTCGACTTCATGGCGGCCGACAGCGGCGTGCGGCTGCTGCTCACGCAGGCGCGCGTGCGCGAGCGGCTGGGCGCGTCGATGCAGGCGCTGCCCGCGCTGCTGCTCGACGGCGGCGTGCTCGACAGCGGCCCCGAGGGTGCACCCGATGTCGCGGTGCATCCCGAGCACCTGGCCTATGTGATCTACACCTCGGGCTCCACCGGCCAGCCCAAGGGCGTGGCCGTGGCGCATGGCCCGTTGAGCATGCACATCCAGACCATCGGTCGCGCCTACGGCATGACGCCCGAAGACCGCGAGCTGCAGTTCGCATCGATCAACTTCGACGGTGCGCACGAGCGCATCTGGACGCCGCTGGCCTTCGGCGCCACGCTGATGCCGCGCAGCCAGGAGCTGTGGACCGTGCACCGCAGCCGCGAAGAGATGCGCCGCCACGGCATCACCGTCGCATGCTTCACGCCCGGTTACCTGCAGCAGATGGCCGACGAACTCGGCGAGGACGGGCGCGTGCCCACGCTGCGCTCGTACACCGTGGGCGGCGAGGCCATGGGCCGCGTGGCCTGTGAGCGCGTGATGCAGACCCTGCAGCCGCCACGCCTCATCAATGGCTACGGCCCGACCGAGACGGTGATCACGCCAACCATCGCCAAGGCCTATGCCGGCACCACCTTCGACGCGGCCTATCTGCCCATCGGCGCGCCCGTGGGCGACCGCCGCGCCGTGGTGCTCGACACCGACATGAACCTGGTGCCGCCCGGCATGGCCGGCGAGCTGTACCTCGGCGGTTCGGGGCTGGCGCGCGGCTACCTGAACCGCGCCGGCCTGAGCGCCGAGCGCTTCGTGGCCGACCCCTTCGATGCGAACGGCGGGCGCCTGTACCGCACGGGCGACCTCGTGCGCTGGCGCGCTGACGGACAGCTCGAATACCTGGGACGGCTCGATCACCAGGTGAAGGTGCGCGGTTTCCGCATCGAGCTCGGCGAGGTCGAGGCGCGGCTGCGCGCGCAGCCCGGCGTGCGCGAGGCCGTGGTGGTCGCGCGCGAGCGTGCAGGCGGGGCGCTGTTGCTGGCCTACGTGTCGAGCCTCGACGCGCAACGCCCGGTCGAGGCCTTCACGCTGCGCGACGGGCTGGCGCAGGTGCTGCCCGAGTACATGGTGCCGTCGGCGATCACGGTGCTCGCGGCGCTGCCGCTGAACGCCAACGGCAAGGTCGACCGCGCCGCGCTGCCCGAGCCCGTGTTCGTTGCTACAGCCGACAGTTGGGAAGCGCCGCAGGGCGCGGCCGAGGAGGCGATGGCCGCCGTGTGGGCCGAGGTGCTGGGCGCGCCGCGCGTGGGCCGCAACGACAACTTCTTCGAACTCGGCGGCCACTCGCTGCTGGCCATGCAGCTGCTCGAGCGGCTGCGCCGGCAGGGCTTCGGTGCGCAGGTGCGCACGCTGTTCCAGAACCCGCGCTTCGCCGACTTCGCGCGCGCCACGCTGGAGGCCGGCGCCTCGCCGCGCCCGGTGCCGGTGGTGCCTGACAACGCGATTCCCGAAGGCTGCACGCGGCTCACGCCGCAGATGCTGCCGCTGGTGACACTCGACGACGCGCAGCTGCGCCGCATCGAGGCCGCCGTGCCCGGCGGCGCGGCCAACATCCAGGACATCTACCCGCTCGCGCCGCTGCAGGAAGGCCTGCTGTTCCATCACCTGATGCAGGCCGAGGGCGACGTCTACGTGCAGTCGCTGCAGATGCGCTTCGACAGCCAGGCGCGGCTGAACGCGTTCATGGACTGCCTGAACCGCGTCATCGTGCGCCACGACATGCTGCGCACCGCGGTGCTGTGGGAAGGGCTCGCGGAGCCGGTGCAGGTGGTGCACCGCCATGCGCCGGCCGAGATCGAATGGCTGGCTATCGATGCTGCTGCGGGCGATGTCGCCGCGCAGCTCGAAGCCCACGTGCGCCCCGGCCACTACCGCCTCGACGTGCGCCGCGCGCCGATGCTGCGCGCCATTGCCGCGCACGACGCGGCGGGCGGCGGCTGGCTGTTGCAGTTGCCAAGCCACCACCTGGCGCTCGACCATGTGTCGCGCGACCTGCTGGTCGAGGAGATCACGCTGCTGCTGCAGGGCCGCGCGGATGCGCTGCCCGCGCCCGTGCCGTTCCGCAGTTTTGTCGCGCAGGCACGGCTCGGCGCCGACGTGGCCGAGCAGGAGACTTTCTTTCGCCGCATGCTCGGCGACGTGCGCGAACCGACCGCGCCCTTCGACCTGTTCGATGCGCGCGGCGACGGCACGGCGGTGGAAGAAGCGCACCTCGAACTCGACGCGGCGCTGGCGCAGACCGTGCGCACGCAGGCACAGCGCAGCGGCGTGAGCGCGGCCACGCTGTTCCACCTGGCGTGGGCGCTGGTGCTGGCCAAGACCACGGGCAAGGACGACGTGGTGTTCGGCACCGTGCTGTTTGGCCGGCTCGCAGGCGGCGAGGGCGCAGGGCGCGCGCTCGGCATGATGATCAACACGCTGCCGCTGCGCGTGACGCTGGGCCGCAGCCATGCGCTGGCCTGCGTGCGCCAGACGCACGCCGCGCTGGCCGGCCTGCTGCACCACGAGCACGCGAGCCTGTCGCTCGCGCAGCGTTGCAGCGCGGTGCCCAAGGGCACGCCGCTGTTCTCGACGCTGCTGAACTACCGCTACGTGGCGCAGGCGCCCGAGGCGGGTGCCGGTGCCGGCGGCTGGGAAGGCATCGAGACGCTCGGCGCGCAGGAGCGTTCGAACTACGCCTTCGCGCTGTCGGTGAACGAACGCGCCGACGGCTTCGCGCTGACCGCGCAGGTCGATGCGGCGGTGGGCGCCGCGCGTGTGTGCCAGTACATGCACGATGCGGTGCGCCGCGTGGCCGACGACCTCGCTCAGGCGGCCACGCACCCGGTCGTCGCCTTCGACCTGCACACCGCCGACGAGGCGCAGCGCCTGCAGGCCTGGGGCGTGAACGCGCCCGCCTACCAAGACACCGCACCGGTGCATGTGCTGGTGGCACGCCAGGCCGCGCTGCGGCCCGAGGCCACGGCCCTGATCTTCGGCGACCACACGCTGAGCTACGCCGCGCTGGAGGCGCGCGCCAACCGGCTGGCGCACCACCTCGTGCGCGCGGGTGTGCGGCCCGAGGTGCGCGTGGGCCTTGCGGTGCGGCGCTCGGCCGACATGGTCGTGGCGCTGCTCGCGATCCTGAAAGCGGGCGGCGCCTACGTGCCGCTCGACCCGGCCTACCCGCCGCAGCGGCTGGCCTACATGGTGGAAGACAGCGGTGTTGCGCTGCTGCTGGCCGACGATGCCGTCGTGCTCGACCGCATCGGCTTGCCCGAGGTGAAGGCACTGACGCTCGACAGGCTCGACCTGTCGAACGGCCCGTCGCACGATCCCGGCGTGGCGGTGCACCGCGACCACCTGGCCTACGTGATCTACACCTCAGGCTCGACCGGAAAGCCCAAGGGCGTGGCCGTGGCGCATGGCCCGCTGGCCATGCACGTGCAGTCCATCGGCGAGGCCTACGGCATGACGCCGGACGACCGTGAGCTGCAGTTCGCGTCGATCAACTTCGACGGCGCGCACGAGCGCACCTGGGTGCCGCTGGCCTTCGGCGCGGCGTTGATGCCGCGCGACGAAGAGGTCTGGCCGGTGGAGCGCACCTGCGCCGAAATTGCCCGCCACGGCATCACCATCGCCTGCTTCACGCCCGGTTACCTGCACCAGATGGCCGAGTTGATGGGCGAGGCCGCGAGCCGGCTGCCGATCCGTTCCTACACCGTGGGCGGCGAGGCGATGCCGCGCACCAGCTTCGCGCTGGTGCAGTCGGTGCTGAAGCCACCGCGCATCGTCAACGGCTACGGGCCGACCGAGACGGTGATCACGCCGATGATCGCCAAGGCCGCGCCGGGCGAGGGCTTCGACGCGGCCTACATGCCCATCGGCCGCCTCGTGGGCGACCGCACGGCCTATGTGCTCGACGGCGCCATGAACCAGGTGCCGCCCGGCGTGGCCGGCGAGCTGTACCTCGGCGGCGACGGCCTGGCGCGCGGCTACCTGCAGCGCGCGGGCCTGAGCGCCGAACGCTTCGTGGCCGACCCCTTCGGCGCGCCGGGCGGCCGGCTCTATCGCACGGGCGACCTCGTGCGCTGGGAGGCCGATGGGCAGATGGCCTACCTGGGGCGCATCGACCACCAGGTGAAGATCCGCGGCTTTCGCATCGAACTCGGCGAGATCGAGGCGCAGCTGCTGGCGCTGCCGCAGGTGCGCGAGGCGGTGGTGGTCGCCAGCCAGGGCGCGGGCGGCGCGCGCCTGGTGGCGTATGTGTCGCCGCTGGCGGGCGAGCGCATCGAGCCTGCGCGGCTGCGCGCCGGCCTCGCGGCGCTGCTGCCCGAGCACATGGTGCCGGCGGCCATCGTCGTGCTCGACACGCTGCCGCTCAACATGAGCGGCAAGGTCGATCGCCATGCGCTGCCGGCGCCGGTGTTCGCCGGCGGCGACGGCTACGACGCGCCGCGCGGCAGCGCCGAGCAGGCGCTCGCGCGCATCTGGTCCGAGGTGCTGGGCGTGGCACGCGTGGGCCGCGACGACAACTTCTTCGAACTCGGCGGCGATTCGCTGTTGAGCCTGAAGGTGATGGCGCAGGCACGCCGCCTGGGCCTGCCGGCGCTCGATCTGAAGCTGCACGACTTCCTGCGCGCGCCGACCATCGCGGGGCTGCTGGGCGGGCGTGCCGATGCGTCGTCGCTGGTCGCGCTGAATGCCGTGGTGCCCGGTGCGGCGCCGCTGTTCTGCCTGCACGCCGCGCTGGGCACGGTGTACGACTACGCGCCGCTGGCGCGCCGCCTGCAGGGCGTGCGCACCGTGTACGGCCTGCCGTGCCGCATGCTCGCTGACCCCGCGCACCGCGACGTGTCGCTGGCGCGCATGGCCGACGACTACGCCCGCATGGTCCGTGCCGTGCAGCCGCAGGGGCCGTACCACCTGCTGGGCTGGTCGCTCGGCGGTGCGCTCGCGGCGGCCGTGGCCGCGCGGCTCGAGGCCGAAGGGCAGGCCGTGGCCTTTCTCGGTCTGGTCGATCCCTATGTGCCCGAGCCCGACGCGCCCCTGCAGACGGTGGACGACGACGGCCGCCGCGACTTCGCCGATTTCATCGCCTCGGCCTGGCCGGCGGCGCGCCTGGACGGACTGCTGGACATCGACGACTTCGTCAGCGATGAAGCCACTGTGGCCGCGCTGCTCACCCAGGCGCGTGCGAAAGCGCAGGCCCGTGGCGATGCGCTGGAGATGCCGGCGCACGCGAACCTGCCCGACGACGAGCTGGCCCGCATCTTCCTCGTGAGCCAGCAGCTGAAGGCGATCGAGACCGAGGCGCTCGTGCCGCTGCGATGTCGCGCCGAGTGCTGGTGGGTCGCGCGGCGCCCGGCGGCGGACCGCGCCGCGCTCGCGCTGCAGCTGGGGCGGCCGGACCTCGCGAGCGCTGCGGCGCTCGACGAGGACCACCATGCGATCCTGCGCAGCCCGGTGTTGCTGGCGCAACTGGGCGAGCGACTGAGCGAGGCCGAAGCCTTCGCGGCCTGAGGCCCGGGCATAAAAAAACGCACGACCCGGAAGCCGGGTCGTGCGTCAAGGGCACCCTTCTGCCGGTGCCGCCCTATTTCAGTTCGTTGGTGCGTGTCAGAGCTTGTAGCTGAGCTTCAGCCAGGCGTTGCGCGGGTTGCCCTGCGTGTAGCCGTTGTAGGCGCCCAGGCCGTTGTAGTAGCGCTTGTCGCCGAGGTTCTCGATGTGCAGCGAGGCGCTCAGGCGGTTGTTGATGTCGTAGCGCGCCATCAGGCCGAACAGCGTCAGGCCGCCTTGCGAGGCGCGGCCGAGTTCGTTGAACTCGTCGTAGTAGATGCCGCTCTGGTAGCTCACGCTGCCGCCGACGGTGAGCTTGCTCCACTCGCCCGGCAGGCGGTAGCTGGTGGCGACGCGGAACAGGCGGCGCGGGTACTGCGGGTTCAGCAGCACGCCGTCGGCATCGCGCTTGGCGTGGTAGGTGTAGCCCGCGAGCATCTGCAGGCCCGGCAGCACTTCGCCGGCGGCGGTGAGCTCGAAGCCCTTGCTCTTGGCGCCCTGCACCGCGCGGTACGGAATGCCGCCGTCGGGCAGCAGCGAGCCGGCGCCGGTGTCGATCACGGCCAGGTTGGTCTCGCGCGTCTTGAAGATCGCGGCGCTTGTGTTGAGCTTGCCGCCGAAGTGCTCGCCCTTCAGGCCCAGCTCGATGTTCTTGCCGCGCTGTGGTGCGATGAGCGAGTTGTTGCGGTCGCGCACCGTGTTGGGCTGGAAGATGTCGGTGTAGCTGCCGTACAGCGAGAGTTCCTTGCTCACGTCGAACACCACGCCCAGGTAGGGCGTGACCACGCCGTTCTCGCGCATCGAACTCACGCCGGTGCGCCGCCAGGTGGTCCAGTCGAGCGTGGACGCGTCGGACTTGTACCAGGTGCCGCGCGCGCCGACGATGAGCGACAGCGGCTCGGCCAGCTTCAGGCGGGTCGAGGCGTAGATGGCTTTCTCGGTGGTGTTCAGCGGCGCCGTGTACAGCGGGTACGAGAAGGAGGTCGGCTCGGGGAAGCTCTGCAGCTGGTAGAAGTTCAGCGGCCGGCGGTCGATCATGCGCGGCACGGCGCCGCGCGTGTAGACCGTGGCGTCGTAGGTGTTGTAGCTCATGCCCACCACGGCCTCGTGCGTCTGGCCGAAAGCCTCGAACGGGCCCTTCAGGTGCACGTCGAGGGCCTTGTTGGCACCTTCGGCGGGGTTCTCGCGGATGTCGATGGTGGAGGCGCCGGTGCGCGCGTTGATCGCGCGGTAGATGCTCAGGTCACCCGAGGCGCGCTCGCGCTTGCTCTTGAGGTAGCTGGCGTCCACCTTGAGCTGCCAGCCCGCGCCCAGGCGCTGGTCGAGGTTGGCGAACAGCTTGTCGGAGTACATGTCCCAGTAGCTCCACGGCGCGCTGGAGTTGAACGAGCGCGGCAGGTTGGTGCGCTGGCCGTTGCTGAAGAACAGCGGGCTCTGGCCGTAGTTGGCGCCGTCGATGGCGGTCTTCTGGTGCTCGAAGCCCACCGACAGGCGCGAGCCCGCCGC
The DNA here is from genome assembly GCF_059423965.1 of Variovorax sp. GW458-11-26-14-LB1. Taxonomy (NCBI): domain Bacteria; kingdom Pseudomonadati; phylum Pseudomonadota; class Betaproteobacteria; order Burkholderiales; family Comamonadaceae; genus Variovorax; species Variovorax sp. GW458-11-26-14-LB1. The sequence goes on along the minus strand of NZ_JBWKYW010000036.1, from coordinate 58,610 downwards.
GAGGTCGACTTCGAGAATGCCGTACAGCGCGTCCTCGCTGCGCTTCTTGTTCTCGATGAAGCTCTTGCCGTCGGTGCGCGAGGCCATGAAGCGGCCGCGCACGGTGCCGTCGGCGTTGAGGGGGCCGCCCACGTCGATCTCGGCGTTGTAGCGGCTCCAGCTGCCGATGCCGCCCGAGATGTGACCGGCGAATTCGGAGGTCGGGCGCTTGCGCACGAGGTTGATGGCGCCGCCAGGCGAGCCCACGCCGTTGAGCAGGCCGGCCGCGCCGCGGATCACCTCGACGCGGTCGTAGAAGGCGGTGCTGATCATGCTCGACTCGCCAGCCACGCTGTTGAAGCCCAGCGTGGGCACGCCGTCGATCATGGTGCTCAGGGCGAAGCCGCGCGAGGAGAAGGTCACGCGCTCGTCGTTGCGGTCGGCCACGATGCCGGGCGTCTGGCGCAGCACGTCCTCGAGGGTGACGAGGTTCTGGTCGTCGATCTGCTGGCGGCCGATGACGCTGACCGACTGCGGCGTTTCGCGCAGCGACAGGTCCATGCGCGTGGCGCCGGCGGCGGCGCGCGTGGTGTACGAGCCCGTGCCTTCGGTGGTGCCGTCGGTGGCGGCCTGCGCGGCCACGGTCACGGCGGGCAGCGTGGAAGCACTGGCCGCGCTCTGGCGCTGGATGGTGACGCGCGTGGGGCCGTTGCGCACCGCCACGAGGCCGCTGCCGGCCAGCAGGCGGTCGAGCGCCTGCTGGAAGCTCAGGCGGCCCGACACCGCCGGAGCGGCCAGGCCCGAGACCACGTCACCCGCGGCGAGCACCTGCACGCCGGTCTGGCGCGACAGCTCGTTGAGCGCGGCGCCCAGCGGCTGGGCGGGCACGTTGATGTCGCGCGCTGGGGCGGCGGCCTGGTCGGTGCCCTGGGCGGCGGCGAGGCCGCTCCAGCTGGCAAGGGCGGTTCCGAAGGCAGCGGCAAGCGCGGCGCTCAGGAGTCGGTGGCGAGGCGAGAAACGCATGGGTGAAGGCTCCAGACAAATAAATCGGTGCGGCATGAAACGGGGGCGCGCCGCAGCCGTCGATCGGATGCGGGGTGCTTCTGGATGTAAGACGTTTGAACTCGAAAAAGAGAGACAGGCCCGTGACAAGGCATCGGCCGCCGCGTCGATGCGGGTCGAAAACGAGCGGGAAAAGGGAGCGGCGCGCCCGTGGGCACGCCCAGGTCAGCGCGCCTGCAGGCGCACGCTGCCGTCGGGCCGGGCCACCGCCACCAGCGGCAGGATGGCCGGCAGCGCGTCGAGCAGGCCGGCCGAGTCGTTGGTGCGAAAGCGCCCCGAGAGCCGCATCGCGTCGATGCGGGCGTCGGCGCCCACGATGGGCGCGCTGCGGTAGCTGTTGACCGCGGCCAGCGCGTCGCCCAGCGGCGTGTTGTCGAACACCAGCCAGCCGTCGCGCCAGGCCGAGAGGGCGGCGGTGTCGGCCTGGCGCACCGGGTCGGCGTGGCCGTCGCGCACCTCGAGCATGTCGCCGGCGCGCAGGTCGACCACTTCGCCGCTGCGTTCGGTGCCGGCGTGGCGCAGCACCTGCACGCGCACATGGCCGTGCTCGACGCCCACGGTGATCGGGCCGCCGCGGTCGCGCACGGTGAAGGCGGTACCGACCACTTCGATGATCGCCTCGCGCGTGCGCACCACGAAGGGACGGTCGGCGTCGGGCGCCACGTCGAAGCGGACTTCGCCACGCGCCATGTCGATCATGCGGCGGCGGCGGTAGAGCGTGACGTCGACGGCGCTCTGGGGCGCGAGGTCGAGGCGGCTGCCGGCCGAGGCATCGGCGGCATCGGCCAGCGTGACCTTGAGCATCCGCGCGTTCGGTGTGCGGTACGTCGCCTGGAACACGGGCTGCTGCCAGTACCACTGCACGCCGCGCCCCGCGACCACGCCGGCGCCGAGCAGCCCGGCGACCGACAGCAGCATCTTGCGGCGCGAGGGGTTGCGCGGGGCCGGTGCGGGTGTGGGCTCGTCGAAGTGCGCGCGCAGGTCGTCGGCCATGCCGCCCAGGGCGTTCCAGCGCTCGCGCGCCTCGCGCACGGCGGCGGCGTGTTCGGGCGAGCGCGTGCGCCACTGGTCGAGCGCGAGCCGGGCGCTGTTGGCGGCCGGGCTCGGCGGCGCGATCTCGTCCTCGACGATGAGCGCGAGCGCGCGTTCGATCAGCCGTTCACGCGGAACGACCGCTGTGGCCGCACGGCTCATGAAAAGTCTTCGGCCAGTGCGGTGTCGAAGCCCGCGTGGCTGTTCACCGCCTGCGGCTCGATCAGTTCGTGGCGCAGCTCGGCGAACACACGCGAGCAGTCGATGGTGGCGCGCAGCAGGTGCTTGGCGACCGCCATCTCGGTGATGCCCAGGCGCTGCGCGATCTCGGCGCGCGAATGGCCGTAGGCGCGGAACAGCAGGAACACCTCGCGCCGGCGCGGCGGCAGCTGTTCCATGGTTTCCACCACGCGGCGCAGCACGCGGTGCTGGGCCACGACGTATTCGGACGAGGGGGCCGTGAGGTGCGTGCCCACGACGGCATGCGAGACGGCCCACTCCTGCGCCACCTTGCGGTGGCGGGCTTCGTCGATGCACAGGTTGCGCGCCACGCGGAACAGCAGGGCGCGCGGCGACTCGATGGCGGCACCGTCACGCAGGCCGAGGGTGTGCGTGTACACGCGCTCGAAGCTGGACTGCGCGATGTCGGCCGCATGGTGCGGATCGCGCAGGTCGCGCGTGAGCTGCCGGCGCAAGTCCGCGTAGTGAGACACAAGTTCCTGGACGAGGTCGCGCATCCGGTCGCCTTCTCGCAAGCATCGACAAAGGACCCCTGGGCCGATGGCTGGTGCGCGCCGGTGAAGAGGAGGCGAGGGCGCTGGCTTCGGTGACCCCGGGGATGGGGTGAATAAGAACTATTCTTATTGAGTGTAGCACCGAAGCCTGGCGTTTCCGTGGCTAGACCACGGGCGCGGCGTGGGCGGGGCGCTCCGCGGCGGGGGCCTGCGGCGCCTGCGCCGTGTGCCGCGGCGTGGCGTTCAGCAGCGCCTGCCCGATCTCGTCGGAGCGGATGGCGGTGACCGACAGCAGCGTGTCGCTCAGGCCGTGGCTGGTCTCGCAGGCGCCCTGCAGGAAGATGCCCGGGCGCAGCGCCGGCGTGCCCTGCACGCGGTAGTCGCGGTCGACCGAGAAATCGCCCAGGTAGGGCGCCAACGGTGCCAGCAGCGTGCGGTGCGCGTCGCGGGCGTAGCCGGTGGCGAGCACCACGGCGTCGTAGGCCTTGTCGTGGCGTGCGCCGGTGTTCAGGTCGTGCAGCGACAGGTGGATGCCGTCCTGCGCGGCGCGCACCGCCGACACCTCGTGCCGCCGCAGGAAGCTGTGGCGCGTCGAGCCGGCCACGCGCTGGCGGTAGAACACGTTGAAGATCTGCTGGATCAGCTCCAGGTCGGGCGCGGCGTAGTTGGTGTGCCAGAACTCCTCGAGCAGCTCGGCGCGCTCGTTCACCGAGCGGTTGAACACGAAGTCGGTGAAGTCGGTGTTGAAGATCTCGTTCACGAACGGGCTGTCGTCCGAGGGCTTGATGGAGCGCGCCCGCATGATCAGGTCGACCTGCGGCTTGGCCGCGTGCGACTGCAGGTCCATGAAGATCTCGGCCGCGCTCTGGCCCGCGCCCACGATGGCGATGCGGTCGGCGCCGGGGTGGCGGGCGATGGCCTCCAGGTAGGTGCTCGAATGGAACACGCGGCCGTCGTCGCGCAGGGGCTGGAAGCGCGCCGGGATGTTGGCCACGCCGCCCACGCTCACCACCAGGTTGCGCGCCAGGCGCTCGCGCACCGCGCCGTTGGCGTCGCGCGAGCGCACGCGCAGCAGCGAGACCTCGTTGCCCTTCATCTCGGGCACCACCTCGAACACGGCCTCGCCGTAGGCGCAGCGGTCTTCGAACTGCGCCGCGGCCCAGCCCAGGTAGTCGTTGAACTCGTGGCGGCTCGGGAAGAAGGTCTTGAGGTTGATGAAGTCCTGCAGGCGCTGCTTTTCGTGCAGGTAGTTCAGGAAGGTGAAGCGGCTGGACGGATTGCGCAGCGTGGCCAGGTCCTTCAGGAACGAGATCTGCATGTGCGCGTTGTCCAGCAGCATGTTGCGGTGCCAGACGAAGCCCGGCTGCTTCTCGATGAACAGCGCATCGACGAAGTGGCCCTTCTGGCGCTTCTCGTCGAGCGCGATGGCCAGTGCGATGTTGGACGGGCCGAAGCCGACGCCGATCAGGTCATGGATTTGCATGGATGTCCTCCAGGGATGGCTCGTGTCGACGAGCCGGGGCCGGCGAAGCGGCGGTGGGGTCGGCGCGCGGAATCCACAGCGCCTCGCCGAAGAAACGCTCGCGCCACAGCACGCCCAGCAGGGCGCGCTTGTGCGGAAAGTCGAACTCCTTCACATGGGCGTAGCCGCAGCGGCCCAGGCTCCGGATCATTTTTTCGTTGTCGGCGCGCGGCTCGATCACCAGGCGCTGCGTGCGCGGGTCGTCCAGGAAGAGGTAGTGCGACACCGACGGCATCCAGGCCGTGAGAAAGGGCTTGCCGCGAAAGCGTGCCTCGCCCACCAGCGCATGCCACCCGCGGTCATGGTCGGTCGCGTCATAGAAGGGCGCGATGCGGTCTTCCTTCGCCCAGTAGGCCTCGAAGTAGCCGAAGGCCTCGCCGTCGAAGCGGCCGACGAGGCCGGTCACGCGCGGGTCGGCCGCGATGCCTTCCAGGTACTGGCGGTGGCGCGCGAGGTCGCCTTCTTCTTCCCAGAAATGCGCGACCACGGGGTCGTTCATCCAGCGGTGGAAGGCGGGCAGGTCGCGTTCGATGTCGACCGTGTCGAGCGTGAGCGTCTGGCCCAGCCACGGGATGTGGCGGCGGTACACGGTGCCTTGCGGCTTGGCGGGGCGCAGCGGATGGCGCTTGCCCTGCGTGACGACGAAGCGCTGGGCGAAGGGCTCGCGCGGCTGCGGCAGCCAGGCGCGCGGCCATTGCCAGAAGGCTTCGCGTGCGACCGTGGGCAGCGCGCCCTCGGCCGGCGTGACGATGCCTGCGTCCACCAGACGCGTGCCGGTCGGCAGCGGCGATTGCAGCGCGAGCTGCCGCGCGGCCGGGTGGCGCTGGAAGGCCGCCTCGATCGCCGCCAGCAGGTGCGCTTCGTCAGGCTCGCCCGCGCAGGCGCCCAGCCATTCGAGGCGCGGCGTGCCGGGCTGCGCGCGCAGGGCCCAGGTGCTGCCGTGGCGGTCGCCGTCGAGCGGCGTGACCTTGAGCGCGGTGCCTTCCAGCCGGACGTCCAGCACCCGGCTTTCGGGATGCGCGTGAAAGCGCCATGCAGTGTCGTGGGCGGTCAAGCAAAAACCTCCGGGGTGTGGTCGATGTGTGGGATGCAGAAGGAAGACGCGGGCTGCGGCCGGATGTTTAGTCGGCGGTGCTTGCACAGCGCTCCCGTTCGAACTCGGGCGAGAGCGGGCACGCGCCGCAGTAGCCCAGCCGCGGCACGAGGTAATAAAGGCAGCACTGGCGGTGCAGCGTGACCGGCGGCGCGCTGCGATCGGCCACGCGCACGCCGCGGCGCGCGGGCATGAACATCGGGTTGTCGCGCAGCGTGCCGCACGGTTGCGGCCAGGTCGGGCGTTGCAGCAGGTGCTCGAGGTCGGCGGCCACGGCGGGCGCCTGGCCACTCATGCGCAGGCCTTCTTCCAGCACCGGCTCGAGGTAGCGCACGGCGTTGCCCCAGAGGATCTTGGGCGCCAGCCGCGTGAGCTGCGTCAGCCGCGCGAACAGGGGCGCGAGGTGCGTCCACAGCAGCACGTCGTAGCGCGCGGCCGTATCGGTGCCGGGGCACGGCGTGCCGAGCTCGACGATGTGGAAGCACTCCGGGTCGCCGTCTGCGTCGTCGAGGCTGACCCAGACCTGTTCGGGCGCGACCGGAAAACCGTGCTGCAGCAGGCTCGCCGCGGCGGCCACGGGCGGCAACAGCGCGTGCAGGTAGTTCATGCTCCAGGCGGACGCGACCGCGCGCAGGTCGCGCTCCGGCATGTTCAGCGTGCGCGCCTTCAGGCGCAGCAGCGCCAGCAGGCGCGGCGGGTCGGCCAGCAGGTCGGCCACGCGCACGGCGTCGGGCGGCGGGTGCGGGGCGCAGGCCAGCGTTTCGCCGTAGGGCGCCCACTCGCCCTGGAAGATCGGCGCGAGCAGCGGGATCACGGGGCGGGGCCGAAGGTGGCGTGAAGAAGAAGGCGCACAGGCATGCAGCAGAAGACGCGCCGGCGGGCCGGAAATTTAGTCTGCGCAGGCCCCGCGCCTAAACAGCGTGCCCCACGGAGCGTCTACTCACTCATCGACAGCAGTGCAGGCGTGCGAATCCCCATGAGCTTCCCGAGACACCGTCCTTCCGATCCGGCCTTCAACATGGCCTGGCGGCTTTTTCGCGAGCTGCACGACGCACCGTCGCCCGAGCGCGCCGAGCAGCTCGTGGTCTGGCTCGGCCAGGACCCGGGCCACGTGCGCGCGCTCGACGAGGCCCTGACGCTGTGGGCGCTGGCCGGCGCCTCGGTGGTGGAGGCCGCGCGCGAGGCGGGGGCGCAGCCGCTGCTGCAATAGGCACCGCGCCTTCCTGCTAAACAAGCAGGCGCGCCGAACGTCATTGCAGGGAGCCCGTCTCCCTTTGCAACGAACCGTCCGCCGCATGAACCTCACACCCGCCAGCGCCCCCGCGTCCGAACTCGTCCGGCTGTTGCGGCCCTACTTCCCGTGGATCGCGCTGTCGACCGTGACCGGCATCGGCGCGGGCATCGCGACCGTGGCGCTGCTGGCGACCATCAACCAGGTGCTGCATCGCCCCGGCGGCCTGGCCGGCGGACTGCTGCTGACCTTCATCGGCCTGTGCGTGGTGGCGCTGGTCGGGCGCGCCACCTCCGACATGTCGAACAACGTGGTCGGCCAGCGGCTCGTGGCGCAAGTGCGCAAGAGTCTGGCGCTGAAGATCCTCGCGGCGCCGATCGATGCGCTCGAGCGTTACCGCATGCACCGCCTGATGCCCGTGCTCACGCAGGACGTCGACATGATCAGCGACGTGGCCTTCATGCTGGCCTCGACCATGATCGCGCTGGCCGTTTCCCTTGGTTGCCTGGGTTACCTGGCGTGGCTTTCGCCGCCGCTGTTCGGCCTGCTGCTGGGGGCGCTGCTCGTGGGCATCACCGTGCAGAGCCTGGCGCATGCGCGCGGCATCTCGGGTTTCTTCAAGGCGCGCGAGCAGGAAGAGGCGCTGCACAAGGCCTACCGCGGTATCAGCGAAGGCGCGAAGGAGCTGCGCATGCACCGCGCGCGCCGCGCCAAGGTGTACGAGCAGCAGGTGGCGCACACGGTCGAGCGCATCCACGACATCAACCGGCGTGCCATCAACATCTTCGTGCTCGCCTCGTCCTTCGGCTCGGCGCTGTTCTTCCTGCTGATTGCACTCATCCTCGGCTGGGCCGCGTTCCGCGACACCGCGCCGGTCGTGCTCAGCGGCTTCGTGCTGGTGCTGCTGTTTTTGAAGGGGCCGCTCGACCAGGTGGTGGCGGCGCTGCCGCACCTGGGGCGCGCGAAGGTGGCCTTCGAGCGCATCGGTGACCTGTCGGCCCGCTTCGCCACGCCCGAACCGCACCTGGACCTGCACGCGCCGCCCGCCACGCCGGTGCTGCACGACGCCATCGAGCTGCGCGGCGCGCGCTATGCGTTCCCGGCGGTGGAGGGCGCGGAGCCCTTCGTGCTCGGCCCGGTGGATTTGCGCATCGGCCGCCGCGAGATCGTCTTCATCGTCGGCGACAACGGCTCGGGCAAGACCACGCTCATCAAGCTGCTGCTGGGCCTGTACGCGCCGGTGGATGGCGAGCTGCTGCTCGACGGCAAGGCCGTGACGCCGCAGACGCGCGACGACTACCGCCAGCTCTTCACCACCGTGTTCTCCGACTTCTACCTGTTCGAAGACCTCGTGGCCGGCGAAGAGGGCGGCCGCCAGGCGCTGCCCGAGACCGCCTTGCCCTACCTGCAACGGCTGGAGATCGCGCACAAGGTGTCGGTGAAGAACGGCGCCTTCAGCACCACCGACCTGTCGACCGGCCAACGCAAGCGGCTGGCGCTGGTGCATGCGTACCTCGAAGGCCGGCCGGTGCTGGTGTTCGACGAATGGGCCGCCGACCAGGACCCGGCCTTTCGCCATCTTTTCTACACCGAGCTGCTGCCCGAGCTGCGCGCCAAGGGGCACTCGCTGGTGGTCATCTCGCACGACGACCGCTACTTTCATGTGGCCGACCGCATCGTCCACATGAAGGCCGGGCGCATCGCGCAGGCCACCGAGGCGCCGGCACCGAGCCTCGCGGCTTGACCCGTTCGCGAAGCGGGTGCTAGTGTGGGGTTCGCTTCGAACGAACCTCCACAACAGAAAGAACAGGCTTCCTCATGCACCTTCGCTCCACCCCGCGTTCATGGACGCGCGCCGCCTGCCAGGGCGCCGTGCTGGCCAGTGCCTTGCTCGCCGTCAACGCCATGGCCCAGAAGCCGCACCAGGGCGTGCTCGACGCCGCCACGCAGCAAAAGGACGAGACGCTGCAGCTGTTGGAGCGCATGGTCAACATCGACTCCGGCTCGACCAACACCGAGGGCCTGGCCAAGGTGCGCGAGATGGTCGCTGACGAACTGCGCAAGCTCGACGCGCGCATCGAGAGCTTTCCTGCCGAGCCGCACCCGGGTACCAACCTGGTCGCGACGCTCACGGGCCAGGGCAAGAAGAAGATCCTCATCCTGGCCCACATCGACACTGTGTTCAAGGACGGCACGGCCGCGGCCAAGCCCTTCTACATCAAGGACGGGCGCGCCTACGGCCCCGGCGTGATGGACAACAAGGGCGGTGTCGTGGCCGGCCTGCAGGCGCTGAAGATCCTGCAGAAGATCGGATTCAAGGACTACGGCCAGATCACCTTCCTGATCGACACCAATGAAGAAACGGGCTCGGTCGGCACCAGCGCGCTCATCGAGCGCGTGGCCAAGCAGCACGACGTGGCGCTGAACCTCGAGCCGGGTCGCCCGGCGGACGGCCTCGTGGTCGAGCGCAAGGGCTCGGCCACGGCGCTCATCGAGGTGAAGGGGCTCGCGTCGCACGCGGGCGTCGCGCCCGAAGCGGGCCGCAACGCCGCGATGGAAGTCGCGCACCAGGTGCTGCAACTGTCGAAGGTGGCCGATGCGGCTAAGAAGACCACGGTCAATTTCACGGTGCTCACGGCCAACGGCCCGACCAACGTGATCCCCGCGTCGGCCAGCGCCAAGGGCGACGTGCGCGCCGCCACGCCCGAGGAGCTCGACCGCGTCGAGAAGGACCTCACGCGCATCGCGCAGAACAAGCTCATCCCCGAGACCGAGGTGCGCGTGCGCCTCGTGCGCGGCCTGCCGCCGATGCCGCGCTCGCCCGCATCGGACAAGCTGGTGCGCATGGCCGAGGGCATCTACGGCGAGATCGGCAAGAAGCTCACCATCGAGAGCAGCGGCGGCGCCGCCGACGCCAGCCTCGTGGCCGGTGTCGGCGTGCCCGTGCTCGACGGCTTCGGCATCGTGGGCGGCGGCATCCACACGCCGGAGGAATACGCGGAGGTCGAGAGCGTGGTGCCGCGGCTTTATCTGCTGTCGCGGATGCTCATGGACTTGAGCGCGAACTAGGGGCTGTTGCCGGGGCCTCAGCCCCGCTTCGGAATGCCCAGGCCCTTCACCACCGCGGGCCGCGCCACGAAGGCCTCGAGCACGCGCGCGACGTTCTTGAACTCGCTGAAGCCCACGAGCTCGCCGGCCTCGTAGAAGCTGATCAGGTTGCGTACCCACGGGAAGGTGGCGATGTCGGCGATGGTGTACGTGTCGCCCATGATCCATGCGTGGTCGGCAAGGTGCTTGTCGAGCACGCCGAGCAGGCGCTTCGATTCGGCCACGTAGCGGTCGCGCGGGCGCTTGTCTTCGTAGTCCTTGCCGGCGAACTTGTTGAAGAAGCCGAGCTGGCCGAACATCGGGCCGATGCCGCCCATCTGGAACATCACCCACTGGATGGTCTCGTAGCGGGCCGCCGCGTCCTTGGGGATGAACTGGCCGGTCTTCTCGGCGAGGTACAGCAGGATGGCACCCGATTCGAACAGCGCCAGCGGCTGGCCGCCCGGGCCGTTCGGGTCGAGGATGGCGGGGATCTTGTTGTTCGGGTTGAGCGACAAAAATTCCGGCGACATCTGGTCCTGGGTCTCGAACCTCACGAGGTGCGGCTCGTAGGGCAGGCCGGTTTCCTCCAGCAGGATCGACACCTTCACGCCGTTGGGCGTGGGCAGCGAATACAGCTGCAGGCGCTCGGGGTGCTGCGCGGGCCATTTCTTCGTGATGGGGAAGTGCGAGAGATCGGTCATGGGGAAAATCCTTGGAATAGGGGCGACAACGGCGAGCGCCGGATTCTGCACGGCTCAGGCTGGCGGTGTGCGCGCATGGCCTTGCAGGCGCGGCAGCACCTCGCGGCCGAGTTCGTCGACCACGTCCTGCGCGGGCCGCTGGCTGCTGCGCGCGAGGTTCAGCAGCACGTGCGCGACGCCGGCGTCTTCCATGCGGTCGAGGTAGTCGACGAGCGCATGGCGTCCGGCGCGCAGGCCGAGCTCGATGGGCTCGGCGGGCGCGTCGGCATCGTCCAGCAGGTCGAGCTGCAACGATTGAATGAAGGGCTTGGCCTCGCCGCCCGCGCGTTCGCGCAGCGCGGTCTGCCACAGGCCGATGCGGCCCTGCTGGCGTGCCTCGTCGCGGTGGTAGGTGGCCCAGCCGTCGGCGTGGGCGGCGGTCCATTGCAGCGACTGGCGCGCCGAGCCCACCACCAGCATGCCGATGCGCGCGGTGGGCGCCGCCATGAGGTCGTGGCCGCCGGTGGCTTCGTGCAGCGCGGCGCGCTCCTGTGCATCGGGCGAGAGCGCCGAGCGCACCAGGTTCCAGCGTTCGCGGAAGACGTCGCCGCGCAGTGCGATGTCCTGCTGGAAGATGGCGAACTCGGCCTCGCGGTCGCCCGAGCCCAGGCCGAGGATGAAACGGTCGTTCGACAGGCGGTTGAGCGAGAGCGCGGCCTTGGCCACGTGCAGCGGATGGCGCAGCGGCAGCACGGCTGCGGCGGTGCCGAGCGCGATGCGCTGCGTGGCGGCGGCCAGCGCGGTGAGCCAGATGAAGGGCTCGTCGAGCACCGCGGTCTCTTCGCCCTGCGGCACCATCACGGGCACGTCGCGCGTCCACAGCGCGGCAAAGCCGAGCGTATCGGCCAGGCGGGCCAGTTGCAGTTCGGACGCGGGGTCGACCATCGCGCCGGGCGGGCGCGCCAGCGGCGTCATCAGGCCCAGGGTGAGGCGCCCGGCGAGCAGCGTCTGCCGGTAGGCGGTGTTGAACGGCGCCATGGCGGCGTCAGGCGCGCCGCTTGCGGGAGGCCGGCGCGGTGGTTGCGGCGGGGGCGGCGAACAGCCGCTCGATCGATTGCCGCACGTCGGCCTGCATGTCGGCGATGGCCTTGGTGTCGCCCGAGAGGTGCTTGAGCAGCGCCTGCAGGAACAGCCCGTCGAAGAGGGCGTAGCAGGCCGAGGGCGGCAGGCCCGGCGCCTGGCCGGAGAGTTCGGCGAAGCGGCTCATAATGCGCCAGATCATGTCTTCGAGGCTCTTGTCGATCTGCACCACGTCGTCGTGGAAGGCCGCTTCGAACAGCGCCTGCGAACGCAGGTCGTACCAGAGCCGGTGCACGTGGCCTTCGCCCAGCAACGTGTCGCCCAGGCTCTGCAGGAAGCCTTCCATGAGCTCGTCGTAGGTGGTGGCGGTGTCGACCGCGTGGTCGTAGCGCGTGACGCAGCGCGCCTTGTACTGCTTGACGCTGCAGACGATGAGGTCGACCTTGTCGCTGAAGTAGTAGTGCAGCACGCCATGCGAGAACTCGGAGTTCTGCGCAATTTCGCGCAGGCTGGTGCGCGCGTAGCCGAGCGTGGCCAGCGTGGTGAGGGCGGCTTCGCCGAGCTCGGCGCGGCGCTGCTCGAACTTGTCGGCCGGTGCCTTCTGCACCCGTCCGGCGTGCTTCTTTACCCGTGAATGAGTGGTCATTTCTAGCCAGGCCGCAGAGTGCCGGCCGCTGTGTTTCCTGGTGATTGCAAACCATAGCACGCGGCGTGGGAAATCCCTCGTACGTGCATTCCAGAGGCATTTTACGAAATTTGGGCAGTCGTCAAAAAAAATCTTGACACTCGTCAAGTCGATTCCTAGCATGACCGCTCCATCTCATACACATATCCACAGGAGACAAGTGATGGCCAAGTTCGACTTGACGGGGCGCAAGGCCCTGGTGACGGGTGGTGCGCGCGGCATTGGCGCGGGCATCGCCCAGGCGTTGGCGCAGGCGGGTGCGTCGGTGATGATCGGCGACGTGCTCGCCGACCTGGGCAAGGAGACCGCGCAGCGGCTCTCCGCCGAAGGGGCGAAGGTGGGCTTCGTCCCGCTCGACGTCACGAAGGACGGCGACTGGGCCTCTGCCACCGAAGCCACGGTGAAGGCGCTCGGCGGCTTCGACATTCTGGTGAACAACGCCGGCATCGAGATCACCTCGCTGGTGGTCGACGTCGACGGCGACGACCTGCGCCGCATGCTCGACGTGAACGTGGCCGGCACGCTGCTGGGCATGAAGCACGCCTTTCGCGCCATGCGCCCCGGCGGCAGCGCGGGCGGCGGCGGGGCGGTGGTCAACATCGCGTCGGTCGCGGCCACCATCGCCTTTCCCGCCATCGCCGGTTATTCGGCCACCAAGTCGGCGGTCGACCGCGCCACGCGCGTGGCGGCCATGGAGTCCGGCAAGCTGGGCTACGGCGTGCGCGTCAACTGCATCTACCCCGGCCTCGTGCCCACCGACATGGGCATGAAGCTCGCCAACGACATCGTGGCCGCGGGGCTCGCGCCCAGCGTCGAGGCCGCCGTGGGCGATGTCATCGGCCAGACGCCGCTGGGCCGCCTCGGCGAGATCGGCGACATGGCCGACGTGGTGGTCTTCCTCTGCTCCGATGCCGCCCGGTTCATCACCGGCGCGGGCCTCGCGGTGGACGGCGGCATGGGCATGTGAGCGATCAACCAGGAGAGAAACAATGAGCAGCAAGAAGAAACCCGTCATCGTCTACGGCGCCTCCGGCTACACCGGGCGCCTGGTCTGCGAGTACCTGCGCGAGTACCACATCCCCTTCATCGCCGCGGGCCGCAGCGCAGAGAAGCTCGAGGCCGCGATGAAGTCGAACGTGCCCGGCATCGAGACCGCGGACTACGAAGTGGTCGAGGTCGCGCACACGGTCGAAGCGCTCACCGAGCTCTTCACCGGCGCCTCGGTGGTGCTCAACACGGTGGGGCCGTTCGCCAAGTTCGGTCCCGAGGTGGTCGATGCCTGCCTGGCCGCCGGCTGCCACTACACCGACACCACCGGCGAGCAGGACTGGCTCATCACGCTCGACCAGAAATACGGCGCCAAGTTCGCGGCGGCCGGCCTGCTGCTGTCGCCCGGCCTGGCGCAGATGTACACCACCGGCGAAATCGCGGCGCAGCTGTGCCTGGAAACGCCCGGCCTGGACACGCTCGACATCGCCGTGTTCTGGGGTGGCAGCCCGACCATCGCGTCGACGCAGACCATCCTGGTGAACGCGGCCACGTCCAAGGCCTTCTACCTGGAGCAGAACCAGTACGTCGAGTGGCAACCCGACGCGGGCCTGTACCACCTGTCGATTCCCGGCCAGCACGAAGCCGCGCTGGCATTGCCCTGGGGCGGCACCTCGCACCCGGTGTGGTTCAAGCGCGATCCGCGCGTGGCCAACGTGAAGGTGCTCGGCGGCGTCTTCAACAAGCCGCTGATGCTGGGCGTGCCGCAGATCGTGGCCGCCGCGCTCAAGGCCACCGAAGGCATGAACGACGAAGACCGCTATGCCGCGCTGGCCCAGACGGCCGCGGGCGTGATGAACACCATGCCGCCGCGCGAGAACCCGCGCATCAACAAGTCCGTCGATTCGGTGCATGCCTCCGGTCCGCTGGGGCGCGCGCATTGCGTGATCTTCGGCAACTGCAACTACAAGCAGACCGGCCTGCTGCAGGCCTATGCCGCGGCCTCGCTGCTGCAGCAGGCGCCGCGCCGCGCGGGCTTTGCCTCGGGCTGCCAGGCCTTCGGGCACCGCGAGCTGCTGGGGGCGCTGCGCAGCTTCGGGCTGGTGCAGGAACCCGTGCTCACGCGGATGGGCTGACGCGCATGCGCCTCGTCGACTACCTCGACAAAGGCGCCCAGCAGGGCGCCGATTCGCCGTGCCTCACCATGGGCGACGCCGACCTGAGCTACGGCCAGGTGCAACGCATCAGCTGGCGCGTGGCACGCGGCCTGCAGCGCGCGGGCATCCAGCCCGGGGACAAGGTGGCGGTGCTCTCGAGCAACGACGCCTTGGCCTTCGCCACGGTGTTCGGCATCTCGCGCGCCGGTGGCGTGTGGTGCCCGATCAACCCGCGCAACGAAGCCAGCGAGAACGCCTTCGTGCTCGATGCCTTCGATTGCGCGTGCCTCGTGTTCCACAGCAACTACGCACCCATGGTCGAGCAGATGCGCGCGCAGCTGCCGAAACTGAAGGCGCTGGTGTGCCTCGACCAGCGGCAGGCCTTCGCGCCTGCCATGGACGAATGGCTCGACGGGCTGGACGATGCGCCGATCGACATCGCACCGCCCGACGACGTGGCCATGATCGCCGGCACCGGCGGCACCACCGGCCAGCCCAAGGGCGTGATGCTCTCGGGCGGCAACCTGGAGGCCATGTCGGCGCTGACCCTCATGGGCTACCCGTTCGAGGGCCGGCCCGTGTACCTGGCGCTCGCGCCGCTCACGCATGCGGCCGGCGTGCTGTGCCTGCCGGTGATGGCGCTGGGCGGGCGCGTGGTCATCATGCCCAAGCCCGACCTGAGCGAGTTCCTTTCGCTCATCGAGCGCCGGCGCGTCACCCACACCTTCCTGCCGCCGACGCTGATCTACATGCTGCTGCAGCACCCGGACCTGGCGCAGACGAAGCGCGATTCGCTGCAGTGCTTCTGGTACGGCGCCGCGCCCATGTCGGCCGCGCGGCTCGAAGAGGCGCTCGACAAGATCGGCCCCGTCATGGCCCAGCTCTTCGGCCAGACCGAGGCGCCGATGATGGTCTCGATGATGCCGCCGCGCGATCACTTCAATGCCGACGGCTCCGTGGCGCGCCAGCGCCTGGCCTCGGCGGGACGGCCCGGGCCGCTGGTGCAGGTCGGCATCATGAACGGCGAGGGCGCTTTGCTGCCCACGGGCGAGAGCGGCGAGATCGTGGTGCGCGGCTCGCTCGTGATGCGCGGCTATTACAAGGACCCGAAGGCCACGCAGGAGGCCTCGCGCCACGGCTGGCACCACACGGGCGACATCGGCTACCTCGACGGCGACGGCTTCCTGTTCATCGTCGATCGCGCCAAGGACATGATCATTTCGGGCGGCTTCAACGTCTACTCCGCCGAGGTGGAGCAGGTGCTGATGCAGCACCCCGACGTGCAGGACAGCGCCGTCGTCGGCCTGCCCGACGAGAAGTGGGGCGAGCGCGTGGTGGCCGTGCTGCAGCTGCATGCGGGCCGCAGCGTCGATGCCGAGGCGATCAAGACTTTCGTCAAGTCGCGCATCGGCAGCGTGAAGGCGCCCAAGCAGGTCGAGGTGTGGGCCGACCTGCCGCGCTCCAAGGTCGGCAAGGTGCTCAAGAAGGAAGTGCGGGCGTCGCTGCTGCAGAAACTGCAGTCGCCCTGATGCGGGTTCAGTCGCGCTGGTAGTGCCCCTGGTGCGCCTGGCGCAGCTCGAACTTCTGGATCTTGCCCGTCGAGGTCATCGGCAGCGCGGGCACGAAGACGATGTCCTTGGGCACCTCGAAGCCGCCGAGGTGCTCCTTGCAGTGCGCCGTGAGCGTGGCTTCCGAGAACTCGGCCGGCGCATCGGGCCGGCGCGTGACGAAGGCCGTGATGGCCTCGCCCCAGCGCTCGTGCGGCAGGCCGACCACCGCCGCGTTGAGCACGCCCGGGTGGCGCAGCAGCACTTCCTCGACCTTGAGCGAGGGCACGTTCTCGCCGCCCGACTTGACCATGTCCTTGAGCCGGTCGAGAAAGATCAGCTGCCCGTCGTCGTCCAGCTTGCCCAGGTCGCCCGAGTGGTGCCAGCCGAAGCGCTGCGCATGCGCCGTGGCCTGCGGGTCCTTGTAGTAGCCGAGCATCACGTTCGGTCCGCGAAAGACGATCTCGCCGACCTGGTTCGGCGCGAGCAGCTCGCCCTCGTCGCCCATCACGGCGACCTCGTTCACCAGCGTGCCGACGCCCCAGTACGAGCCGAAGCGCTCGCGCTGCTGGTGCGTCTCGAAGATGGTGGCGCCGGGGTACATCTCGGTCTGCCCCGAGGCCAGCGCGAAGTTCGGGCACAGCGCATCGAGCAGGCGCAGCAGCAGCGTGCGCGACATCGGCGCCATCGCATACACGCACAGCCGCAGGCTCGACAGGTCGCGCGATTCGCGCTGCGGGTGGGCCAGCAGCGCGCCGTACATCATGGGCAGCCCGACCGTCACGGTGATCCTGTGGCGCTCGATGGCGGCGAGCATCGCGCCGGGGTCGAAGCCGCGCAGGATGACGTTCGTGCCGCCCACCGCGAGCGCCGACATCAGCACCGTGTGCTGCCCGCAGTGAAAGAGCGGCAGCACGTTGCTCCACACGTCGTGGTGCGCCGGGCCGCCGCCCCATTCGAGCATGTTGCTCTGGAGCACCGAGTGCACCGAGGCGTGCGAATGCATCACGCCCTTCTGCCGGCCGGTGGTGCCGCTGGTGTACATGATGAGCGCGAGCTGGTTGGTGTCGATGGCCACGTCGGGCAGCGTGGCGGGGCCCTGCGCGATGGCCTGCGCCACGGTGGGCACGCCGGGCGGCGGCGTGTCGCCGTCGAGCACGCACAGCAGCGGCGAGACACCGGCCGTGTCCAGCAGCTGGCGCAGTTCGGGGCGCGCGTGCAGCGCGGTGTCGATCACCAGGTGCCGCGTTTCGGCGTGTTCGAGGATGTAGCCGATGGCATCGACCGCCAGCGCCGTGTTGATCGGCACCCACACGAGACCGGCCTTCTGGATGCCCAGCAGCGCGACCACCATCTCGATCGAGTTGTTGCACAGCATGGCCACGCGCTCGCCGCTGGCGAGGCCCAGGCCCAGCAGGTGGTGCGCGAAACGGTTCGATGCGGCGTCGAGCTCGCTGTAGCTCATGCGGTGCTCGCCTTCGATGAGCGCGGTGCGCGCACCGAAGCGCCGCGCGCTGCGGTGGATCACGTCGCCCAGCGCGATGCGGGCGATGCGTTGGAAGGAGGAGGGCGTGGGCTCGGTGCGGGCGGCGGGCATGGGGGCGTGTCTCCGGTCGTTGGGGGTGTTCGATCGGAGCGCAGACTAAGACCGGCACCGCCTGCCGGTCTTGCGAAGAGTGGCTATGCGGCGCCGGCCGCCCGCCGGGGCCGCGTCAGAAGCGGGCCTTGAGGAAGGCCGAAGGCCCCTGCAGCCGCACCTTGAGGCGCGAATCGGCGAAGCCGCCCTCGCGCGTGAGGTCGATGTTGGTCACGCCATACGACAGCACCAGGCCCACGTTCTTCACCGGAAACCACTCCACGCCGGCTGCGGCGTTGTAGATGTTGCCGTGGAAGCGGCCGCTGCTCTTCCACACGCCGGAGGCGTCGGCGAACAACCGAAGGTCGGGCGTGATCGCGTGGCGCACGCCGACCTCGAGCAGGGGTGCGATGGCGTTGTCGCTCGAGCGCTCGCTGACCGAGCGCACCTGTCCGTTCACGCCGACCAGCGCGCTGGCACCGAGCGTCGCGCGGTAGTAGGCCGCGCCGGCGCCCAGCCCGAAGACGGTGTTGCCCGAGCCGAGCCACCACTTGTAGGCCAGCTTGGCGAAGTCGAGCTGGGCCGAGAGGTTCGCGTTGCCGATGGCGCTCAGCGAGCCGAAGCTGCCGAACGAGGTGTTGCCCGCCACCTGCCCTTCGTAGTCGCGCTTGTAGCGGTAGTAGTCGAAAGACAGGCCCTGGCTGTCGCCGATCAGCACGTCGGCCGAGATGCGCGGCATGGTCACGCGGCCAGGCTTGAGCTCGTTCGAGCGCAGCACGCCGTAGGGGGTTTCGACCGAGGCACTGAACTTGGGGTCGGCACTGAAGGCCCCCACCGAGAAGCTGAAACGGTCCAGCGCCGGCGAGGGCTCGGCCGCAGCAAAGGGCGCGAAGCACAGAAGGCAGAGGGCGCCGGTTCCGGCCAGGGCGCCGAATCTCGCAGTCCGGTCGAACGGACGCGAACGAAGCAACAGCATGAAAGAAATCCTTCGGGTGAAAGATGCCTCGGGCATGTGCATGGCGCGATGCCTCCGGGCTGAGGCTCCCTGAAACCGCATCACCTTAGTGACGCGGCACCGCGCCGCGCATGCGCCGTTGGCCGATGTGCCTGTAGGAAATTGCCGATCGCGCGCCGATGCATGCCGCGGCGCTACAGTCCGCCCATGCGTGAACACCTTTCCACCACCACCGGTCCCCAACGTCTTCTCTACGGGGCCGCGGCGGCCGTCGCTGTGGCGCTCGTGCCCTGGCCGATGGGCCTCACGGCGCGCGCGCTGGCCGGCTGGTGCGCGGGCGTGGCCGTGTACCAGGTGCTCAGCTGGTGGCTGGCCGAGACCTTCGACGCCCAGCGCACGCGCGAGCGCGCGCAGCAGCTGGACCAGCCCAACGTCGTGATCCTGGTGTCGATGCTGGTGGCGGTGGGCGTGAGCGTGGTCGCCATCGCGATGCTGCTGCAGCAGGTGCGCCAGCTCAGCGGCTGGGCGCGCGGCGCCCATGTGGCGCTCGGGCTGGTGGCGCTGGCGGGCTCGTGGCTGATGATGCACACGATCTACGCCTTCCACTACGCGCACCGCTACTACATCGACCGCAAGGACAGCGCCTCCGACGGCGGGCTCGACTTTCCGGGCAAGGAAGCGCCCGACTACTTCGACTTCATGTACTACGCCTACGTGATCGGCATGACCTCGCAGGTGTCGGACGTGCAGGCCACCTCGCACGAGATGCGGCGCATCACGCTGGTCCACAGCGTGCTCGCCTTCGCCTTCAACATGCTCGTGCTGGCCCTGTCGGTGAACGTGGTGGCTGGCGTGGTCTGAAGAAAACTCAGCCCGCAGCCTTGCGCAGCGACGGCAGCTTGACGATGCCGGTCGACAGCGCCACGCCGCACACGATCACGAAGGCGCAGATCAGCATCCACTGCGTGATCTGCTCGCCCAGGAACACGGCGCCGTAGAACAGCGCGAACACCGGCACGAGGAAGGTCACGGTGAGCGCACGGGCCGGGCCGGCGCGCTCGATGAGCCGGAAGAACAGGATGTAGGCCACGCCCGTGCAGGCGATGCCCAGGGCCAGCAGCGCCAGCCATGCGCGCAGGCTGGGCATCTGCGCGGGCCAGAGCCAGATCGCGGGCAGCGCGAGGAACAGGCTGGCGCCGATCTGGCTGCCGGTGGCCGTGGTCAGCGCGGGCACGCCCGACAGGTGGCGCCGCGTGGCGCTGGCCGAGATGCCGTAGCAGAGGCACGCCGCCAGGCAGGCCAGCACGGCCCACAGCGCGGCGTGGTTGCTGGCGCCGGCATGCAGGCCGGCGCTGCGGCTGGCGAGCATCGCGACGCCCGCGAAGCCGATCACCAGGCCGACGAGGCGCGAGCCGTTCGGCCGCTCGCGGAACCAGGCCCAGGCCACCAGCGCGCCGAACATCGGCGTGGTGGCGTTGAGCACCGCCGCCAGGCCGGTGTTGATGGTCAGCAGCGCAAAGCAGAACAGCGCGAAGGGCATGCCCGAGTTGAAGATGCCGACCGTGAGGCTGGCCTTCCAGTGCTTGGCGATCGACGGCCCCTGGCCGCGCAGCAGCGCGATCGGCAGCAGGAACAGCGCCGCGATGACGACGCGCACGGCGGCCGTGGGCAGCGCGCCGAACTCCGCCGCGCCGATGCGCATGAACAGAAAAGAGGCGCCCCACAGCGCGCCCAGCAGCACGAGATCGATGAGCCACGCCTTGGGCGCGAGCGCGGTGGGGGCGGGCGAAGGCGAGGGGGCGACGGTGCTGTTGTTGTTCGTTGTGGTCATGCGTCTCTTTGGGAAATGGCGCGTGGCGCCATCCAGAGGATGTCGCCACGCGCCATGGGCGGTGTTTTCTTCTGTCTTACTTGCCGGTCTCGAGTTCGAGCAAGGCCGTCTTGCGCTCGAGCCCGCCAGCGTAACCGGTCAGCGAGCCGTCTGCACCCAGCACGCGGTGGCAGGGCACGATCACGCTGATCGGGTTGCGCCCGACCGCCGCGCCCACCGCGCGCACCGCGGCCGGGTTGCCCACGCGCTGGCTCAGCGCGCCGTAGGTCGTGGTCTCGCCGGCCGGGATGGCGAGCAGCGCCTGCCACACGCCCTGCTGGAAGGCGGTGCCGTGCGACAGGTCGAGCTGCATGTCGAAATGGCTGCGGCGGCCCGCGAAGTAGTCGCGCAGCTGCGCGGTGGCCTCGACCAGCGCGGGGTGGTCGTCCTTGGTCTGCCAGCCCGTGGTGTCGGGCCAGTGGCGCTGGTGGTCGAACCAGACGCCGGCCAGGCCCTGGTCGGTGGCGGCCATCGTGACGCCGCCCAGCGGCGTGTCGGTGTGCGAGGTGTAGATGACGGTGCGCTTGAATTTCATGGTCTTTCAGGCACGGGGCCTGCCGTTGCGAGGTCGGAAGAAGTGGCGGTCGGCGCTACGGCCGATGCCGGTTCGGAGGGCGCGGGCGGCGTGTGCCAGGCCCGCAGCACCGCGTAGCTGCGCCAGGGGCGCCAGGCCTGCGAGGCCTCGCCCGCGGCACGCGCGGTGGTCACGCCCAGCGCCTTCTGCAGGGCCACGTCGCCGGCGGGAAAGGCGTCGGGCCAGCGCAGCGCGCGCATCGCGATGTACTGCGCGGTCCAGGCGCCGATGCCGGGCAGTTCCTGCAGCGCCGCCAGGGTGGAGGGCACGTCGGCGCCCGCATGCAGCGCCAGCCGGCCCGAAGCCACTTCGCGCGCGATGGCCTGCAGCGCGGCCTGCCGCTGGCGCACGATGCCCAGCTGCCCGAGCGCGTCGCCGCTGGCCGCTGCCAGCGCGGTGGGCGTGGGGAAGAGGCGGCTCAGGCCGTCGATGGGCGTGTCGATCGCGTCGCCGAAGGCCTCGACCAGCCGCGAGCCCAGCGTGCGCGCCGCGGCCACGGTGATCTGCTGGCCCAGCACCGCGCGCACCGCGAGCTCGAAGCCGTCGACCGTGCCCGGCACGCGCAGCCCGTCGCCGTGCGGGAAGGCGGCGTGCAGGGCTGCGTTGATGGCCATCGGCTCCGCGTCGAGGTCGAACAAGGCGCGTGCACGGCTGATGACGATCGGCAGCACCGCGGCCAGCGAATCGCTCACGGCCAGCAGCACCTGCTCGCGTTCGAGGTCGAAGCGCAGCTGCAGCCAGCCGGCATGTGCCTGCCCACCGTGCTGCACGCGCAGGGTGCGCGCCAGCCGCACGTAGGTGGGCGTGCTGCCCTTGGCGGGCTCCTTGCCGTCGGCGGTGTGCACGGTCTCCACGCCGCGCAGCGCGCGCCGCGCGAAGAAGCCGAGCATGGCGTTCGCGTCGTAGGGCGGGCGAAAGCCCAGCCGCACCTCGATGGCCTTGCCTTCACCGCCTTCGGCGCCGCCCGCGCGGCGCAGTGCGCTCGGGTTGAGCCCGTAGTGCTCCACGAAGGCCGCATTGAAGCGCCGCACGCTCGCGAAGCCACTGGCCAGCGCCACCTGCGTCATCGGCAGGCGCGTGTCGGCGATGAGCTGCTTGGCCGCCAGCAGGCGGCGCGTCTGCAGGTACTGCAGCGGCGACACGCCGAACTGCGCCTCGAAGATGCGCCGCAGGTGGCGGTCGCTCACGCCCAGGCGGGCCGCGATCTGCGCCGCGCCGGGGCCTTCTTCCGACCAGGCATCGGGCTCGTCGATCAAGCGCGCCGCCTGCAGCGCGAGGATGCGCGAGGCATCTTCGGTCGACCAGCTGGCTGCGCGCGGCGCCAGTTCGGGCCGGCAGCGCAGGCAGGGTCGAAAGCCTGCGGCCTCGGCCTGGGCCGCGTGGCGGAAGAAGCGGCAGTTCTCGCGCCGCGGCAGCTTCACGCGGCACACCGGCCGGCAGTAGATGCCGGTGGAGGTCACGGCCGTGAAGAACGAGCCGTCGAAGCGCGCGTCGTGCGTCTTCATCGCCAGGTAGCAGGCGTCGCTCTCGAGCACTTCGGAGGGGGCGTGGGCGGTAGACATGGGGAAATGATACGGTTTCGACTCGTTTCAACTGGCCGTTTTCGGACATCGATGTCTACAACGCGTTGCCTACAATGCCCGACTCCGAACCAACAGTGACCCCGCCCTTCATGCAGCTCAGCGCATCGATCTTCAAGGCCTATGACATCCGTGGCGTCGTGCCCCTCAGTCTCGATGTCGAAGTGGCCGAGGCGCTGGGCCGTGCCTTCGGCAGCGCGGCCCGCGCAGCCGGCGAGACCGCGGTGGCCGTGGGCCGCGACGGCCGCCTGTCGGGCCCGGCGCTGGTGGACGCGCTGATCGACGGCCTGGTCGCCACCGGCGTCGAGGTGATCGACATCGGCGCGGTCACGACCCCGATGCTGTACTTCGCGGCCCACACGCTGTGCACGAGCGGCATCCAGGTCACGGGCAGCCACAACCCGAAGGACTACAACGGCTTCAAGATGGTGCTGGCCGGCCGCGCGATCTACGGCGACGAGATCCAGGGCCTGCGCAAGACCATGGAAGACGGCAGCGCCACGCTGGCGCCCGGCGGCAGCGTGCGCAAGGTCGACGTGACCGACGCCTACGTGCAGCGCATCGTGGGCGACATCAAGCTCGCACGCCCCATGAAGATCGTGGTCGATTCGGGCAACGGCATCGCGGGCGCAACCGCGCCGGCCATCTTCCGCGCCATCGGCTGCGACGTGGTCGAGCTGTTCAGCGAGGTCGACGGCAACTTCCCCAACCACCACCCCGATCCGAGCAAGCCCGACAACCTCCGGGACCTGATGGCCGAACTGGCCAAAGGCCAGGCCGAGCTGGGCCTGGCTTTCGACGGCGACGGCGACCGCCTGGGCATCGTCACGAAGGACGGCCAGAACATCTTCCCCGACCGCCAGATGCAGCTCTTTGCGCAGGACGTGCTCTCGCGCGTGCCCGGCGGCACCATCGTCTACGACGTGAAGTGCTCGCAGCGCCTGGCGCCGGCCATCGAGGCCGCGGGCGGCACGCCGATGATCTACAAGACCGGCCACTCGCTCATCAAGGCGAAGATGAAGGAAATCGATTCGCCGCTGGGCGGCGAGATGAGCGGCCACATCTTCTTCAAGGAGCGCTGGTACGGCTTCGACGACGGCACGTACGCCGGCTGCCGCCTGCTCGAGATCCTGAGCAAGCACCCGGACGCGAACGCCGTGCTGAATGCGCTGCCCACCAGCTTCTCGACCCCCGAACTGAACGTCGCCTGCGCCGAAGGCGAGCCGCACGCACTGGTCGCCCGGCTCGTGCAGAACGCGCGCTTCGACGCGCCCGCCCAGGTCTCGACCATCGACGGCCTGCGCGTGGACTGGCCCGATGGATTCGGGCTGATCCGCGCTTCCAATACCACCCCCGTGCTGGTGCTGCGCTTCGAAGGCCAGACCGAGGCGGCGCTCCAACGCATCGAGACCGAGATGCTTGCGGTGCTGCGAACGGTCAAGCCCGACGCCACGCTGGCCGCTGCTGCCCACTGAAGAACCTGTGCGTTCCCTGCTGCTTCGCCTTTACGGCGTCTTCACCACCGCCGTCCAACCGCTGGTCCGCCGCAAGCTGCGGCGCCGCGCGATCGCAGAGCCCGGCTATGCCGTGGCTGTCGAAGAGCGCTTCGGCCACTACGACGACGCCACCACCGGCTTTGCCCAGTGCTGGGTGCATGCCGTCTCGCTGGGCGAGACGCGCGCCGCCGCCATCCTGATCGTCGAGCTGCGGCGCCAGTACCCGGGCATTCCGATCCTGCTCACGCACGGCACCGCCACGGGCCGCGAAGAGGGCGCCAAGCTGCTCGAGCCCGGCGACACGCAGGTCTGGCAGCCGTGGGACACGCCGGGCGCCGTCGCCCGCTTTCTCGACCGCTTCCAGCCGCGCATCGGCGTGCTGATGGAAACCGAGGTCTGGCCCGAGATGGCCGCCGCCTGCGCCGAGCGCCGCATTCCGCTGGTGCTGGCCAATGCGCGGCTCAACGAGAAATCGCGCGCCGCGGCCGAACGGCTCAGCGGGCTGGCGCGGCCGGCGTACTCGGCGCTCGCCGCCGTCTGGGCGCAGACCGAGGCCGACGCGCACCGGCTGGTGTCGCTGGGCGCCAAGGTGGCCGGGATCTACGGCAACCTCAAGTTCGACGCCACGCCCGACGCGCGGCAACTGGCCACGGCCGTGTCGCTGCGCGAGCACCTGCCGCGGCCGATGGTCGTGCTGGCCAGCTCGCGCGACGGCGAGGAACGGCTGCTGCTGGAGGTGCTCAAGCGCTTCGGCGCCACCTCGCCGGTGCCGCCCGAGCAGGGCGCGATCCGATCGATCGCCAAGCGCGTGCACGACGTGCAATGGATGATCGTGCCGCGCCATCCGCAGCGTTTCGACGAAGTGGCGGCGCTCATCGAGGCCGAAGGCTTCGCGGTGGCACGCCGCAGCGCGGCCGGCCAGCCGGCCGAGGCCGAGATCTGGCTCGGCGATTCGCTGGGCGAGATGGCGCTGTACTACGGCTTGGCCGACGTGGCTTTGCTCGGTGGCAGCTTCGAGCCGCTGGGCGGGCAGAACCTCATCGAACCGGCGGCCTGCGGCTGCCCGGTGGTCATGGGCCCCTCGACCTTCAACTTTGCCGAGGCGGCGCAGCTGTCGCTCGCGGCGGGCGCGTCGCTGCGCGTTGAGGGCATGGAGCAGGCCGTGACGGCCGCGCTCAAGCTGGTCGAGAACCCGGAGCGCCGCGCTGCGATGGCGCAGGCTGCGCTGGCGTTTTCGTCGTCGAACCGTGGCGCGGCCGAGCGCACGGCGGCGGCGGTGCTGGCGATTGCGCAGGCGGCGGAGCCGGTGACGACACCGGTGGCCGGCGACGACAGCGCGCCGCCCGAAGCGGCGCGGGCCGAACCCACGCTGGATTGAGATTGGTTGGGTGACCCGTTGCCGGGTCAGCGCACCGGCGGGTTCAGGATCACCGGCGGCGGCGGTGCCGATGGCATCGTCGGCGCGGGCGGGTTGAACGGCTGCACCGGCACCGGCGGCACCACCGGAATGGCCGGCGGCGTCACGGGCACCACGGGTGCGCCCGTCGTCGCGGCAGGCACTGCAGGCGTGCTGCCATTGCGTGCCAGCGTCGCGTTGATCGCGTTCATGTCGTCGGTGGTCAGCGTGCCGTTGGCCTGGCGCAGCTTCAGGTTGCCCAGCAGCACGTTGTAGCGCGCCTGCGCGAGGTCGCGCTTGGTTTGGAACAGCTGGCTCTGCGAGTTGAGCACGTCGATGTTGATGCGCACGCCCACCTGGTAACCCAGCTTGTTGGCGTCGAGTGCGCTCTGGCTGGAGGATTCGGCCGCTTCGAGCGCCTTCACCTGGCCGGCGCCCGACACCAGCCCGAGGTAGGCCGCGCGCGTGGCCTGCGCCACGCTGCGGCGCGTGCCCTCGAGCACGCTGCGCGACTGGTCTTCGAGGGCCAGCGTTTCCTTGATGCGGTTCTCGGTGGCAAAGCCTGCGAACAGCGGCAGGTTGAACGTGACGCCGACCGTGGCGGCGTTGACGCGCGTGCCCACGGTGCTGGTGCTGGTGCCGGTCGGGTTGCGCGTGACGTTGTAGCCCAGGTTGGCGTCCAGCGTGGGCTTGTGGCCGGCCTGCGCCTTCTGCACCTCGAGCCCGGCCACGTCCAGGCCCAGGCGAGCCTGGCGGATCGCCGGATGCACCTCGTCGGCCTGCGCCACCCAGGCGTTGATGTCGGCGGGCTGCGCGGTCGGCAGCACGACCGGCGCGGCGAGCGGCACGGGCACGCTGCCCGGGCGGCCGACCAGCTGGTCGAGCACCACCTTCTTGACCTGCAGGTCGTTCTCGGCGGCGATCTCCTGCGCAATCACGAGGTCGTAGCGGGCCTGGGCCTCGCGCGAGTCGGTGATGGTGGAGGTGCCGACCTCGAAGTTGCGCTTGGCCGAGGCCAGCTGCTCGGCCACGGCCACCTTCTGCGCGCGCACCAGGGCCAGGCTGTCCTGGCTGGCGAGCACGTCGAAGTAGGCCTGGCTCACGCGCACGATCAGGTCCTGCTCGGCGATGGTGAGCACCGCCTGCGCCACCTCGGCCTGGCGCTTGCCCTGCTCGTAGGTGGCCCAGTTGGCGGGGCGGTACAGCGGCTGCGTGGCGTTGATGCCGACGTTCTGCGTGGTGAAGTCGCGCGAGGCGCTGCTGCCGCGGCCGGTGCCGGTCAGGGTGTCGATGTCCAGGTTGCTGCGGTTCACGCCCGCGGTGAGCCCGACGGCCGGCAGGATGCCGGCCTTGGCCTGCGCGGCGCGCGCCAGGTTGGCCTCGTACTGGGCCCGCGCGCCCTGGTAGGTGGCGTCGAAGCCGCGCGCGGAATCGTAGAGTTCGTTCAGTGTCTGGCCCTGGGCCGGCAGTGCGAGCAGGCTCGCAATGGCGCTTGCGAGGGCTGCGGAAAGTGGCAGAAGCCGGGGCCTGGGAGGCATTGAACGTCCTTGGGAGGGAAAGAATCAGTAGCGCGGCACGTTCGGGTCGTGCTGCGCGGACCAGGCGTCGATGCCCCCCGCCACGTTGGCGAGCGAGTCAAAGCCGTTCTGGTGCAGAAAAGCGGCCACGCGCTGGCTGCGGGCGCCGTGGTGGCACAGGCAGGCGATGCGCAGCGCGGGCTGTCCGTCGCCGGCGGCGAGTTCGGCCAGCCGGCCGGGGATCTCGTTCATCGGGATCGCGACCAGCGTGAAGCCCTGCGGCGCGACGCTCGCCGTCTGCAGCTCCCAGGGCTCGCGCACGTCGAGCAGCACGGGGGCGGCGTCGGCGTCCTGTGCGAACCAGGCGGCCAGGTCGGCGGGGCGGACTTGATCGATCATTCGGTGGGCCGCTCGATCAGAACGCGAAGCGCGAGGGCTCGGGGAAGTTCAGCAGGCGCGGCGCCACGGTGTCCCAGGGCTGGATCGTCTCCCACTTGCTTTCGCTGGTGCGGGTCACGAAATGGGCGCGCATCATGGGCTCGTCGCCGACGATGGCCGACAGGCGGCCGCCGACCTTGAGCGAACCGAGCAGGTTCTGCGGAATGCGTGCGACCGAGCCGCTGAGCACGATCACGTCGAAGCTCGGGCCGCTGGCCAGGGGCACGGCGCCGTCGGCGTGGCGCACTTCGACGTTCGTCACGCCGTTGCTGCGCAGCGTCTCGGCGGCGCGGGCGGCCAGCACGGGGTTGATCTCGAGCGACAGCACCTGGGCGGCGCGGGCGCCGAGCAGGGCGGCCATGAAGCCGGAGCCGGTGCCGATCTCGAGCACCGATTCGTGCTTCTGGATGTGCAGGTCCTGCAGGGTGCGGGCCTCGACCTTGGGCGACAGCATGAATTCGCCGGGCACTGAGCCGTCGAGCAGCGGCAGTTCCATGTCGAAGAAGGACAGCGTGCGGTGCGCGTCGGGCACGTAGTCTTCACGGTGAATCTCGGCCAGCAGCTCGAGGATGTCCGACTCCAGCACGTCCCAGGGACGGATCTGCTGTTCGATCATGTTGAAGCGCAAGCGCTCGAGGGTGGGCGTGGGGTTCATGGCGTGGCTTTCCTTGAAGGCTCTGGACGGGACAAACCTTCAATTTTAGGTCGCGTCGATGACGCCACCGCGCCAGTCGGCCATCCGATGGCCGTCATGCGGGGCTCCCGGGGCGCACGCACAGGCCGTGAAGCACGGTTTCGCACTGGGTGGCGATGAATTTTTCGGGGTCGAGCGTGCTCACGCCGTCGACGCAGACCATGGCCGAATGCTTCCAGAGCATGAGGAACACCATGGGGGCGACCACCGAATAGATGGCGTGGTCGATGTCCATTTGCACGAACTCGCCGCGGTCGATGCCCCGCTGCAGGATGCGGCGCAGCAGTTCGTGGCCCGGGCGCACCACCTGCTCGCGGTAGAACTCCGCCAACTCGGGAAAATTGCCGCCTTCGCTCATCATCAGCTTGGTCAGGCCCGAGGCCTTGGTCAGGCCGACGCGCTCCCACCAGACGTTCATGCAGTAGCGCAGCATCTCGGCCGTCGTGCCCTCGAAAGCCTCGAATTCGGCGTTCCACTCTGTGAAACGGCCGCCGAGGTTTTCGATCACCACGGCCTTGAACAGCTCTTCCTTGCTCGGAAAGTAAAGAAAGAGGGTGCCCTTGGACACGCCGGCGCGGGCCGCCACTTCTTCCGAGCGGGTGGCGGCAAAGCCCTTTTCGACGAACAGGTCGAGCGCCGCCGCCAGCAGTTCGCCCGGACGCGCCTCCTTGCGCCGCTCGCGCTTGGAAGGCAGCGGGCAGAACTTGTCGACGAGGGAGCGGGGGGAGGCCATGGTGTTAATGACTGACGGGTTAGTAATGTAGTGACCGGCATCCGGCCCGTCAAGCCGCGACAATACCGGTCCCCGCTTTTTCCAACCCACCCGGAGCCGCGCCATGTCTTCCTCACCGTCGCCCACCGAAACCATCGTGCTCGGCGGAGGCTGCTTCTGGTGCACCGAGGCGGTGTTCGACCGGGTGCAGGGCGTGCTGGACGTCGAATCGGGCTACAGCAACGGCCAGACCCTGAATCCGAGCTACGAGCAGATCTGCACCGGCCGCACCGGCCATGCCGAGGTCGTGAAGCTCGAATTCGACCCGGCGCAGATCAGCCTGCGCGAACTGCTCGAGATCTTCTTCGTGGTGCACGACCCCACCACCCTCAACCGCCAGGGCAACGACGTCGGCACGCAGTACCGCAGCGGCATCTACACCACGAGCGACGCCCAGAAAGAAGTGGCCGAGTCCGTCATCCGCGAGATCGAGGCCAGCAAGACCTACAGCTCGCCCGTGGTGACCGAAGTGGCACCGCTGGCCAACTACTCGACGGCCGAGGCCTACCACCAGGACTACTTCCTGAACCACCCGAACCAGGGCTACTGCGCGTTCGTGGTCGGCCCGAAGGTCGAGAAGTTCCAGAAGACCTTCGCCTCGCGCGTCAAGGCCTGAGCCTCTTTTTTTCACGCCCCGTGTCCGCCACCCTGCGCCAGACCCCGAACCGCACGACGCGCGCCACCCGCGCGCTCGTCGTCGCGCTGGCGTTCGCGCTCTGGTTCGCCGGCACGATGGGGCTCATGCACCGTTCGTTGCACGTGCCGGGCCTGCCCGCCGCTGCGGCGGCGAAGGTGCAGGCACAGGCCGCGCACCGGCACGACACCGGCCACACGCTGGCCAGCCTCTTCGGCGTGCACGACGACGCCGACTGCCGCCTGTACGACCAGTTGGCGCACGGCACGGGCGTGCCCGGCGTGCCGCTGGTGGTGCTGCCGATGCTGCTGCCGGCGGCCACGTTTGCTTATCTGCAGGGCGAAGCCATCGCCCGCTGGGTCGCGCTCTTCGACGCGCGCGGCCCGCCGTCCACTCGCTGAATCCCCCGTGTTCCGGTTGCCGCACCCCTTCGGGCGGGTGAGGGCGGCCGGTCGTTCCCCGATTCAACGAGTGTTCTTTCTTCATGACCCCCCAATTCCGTCGCAACGCCATCGGCGCTGCCGTTCTTTCGCTCGCCTCGGTGGCGAGCCTGGCCCAGACCGCCGACACCGCCGCCGCCCCAGCCGCTGACCCCTCCAGCCTGCGCGAGGTCACCGTCACCGGCAACCCGCTGGGCGCGAGCGACCTGATCGCGCCGACCACCTCGCTGTCGGGCGATCAGCTGCTGCTGCGCTCCGAATCGACGCTGGGCGAAACGCTGAACAACCTGCCCGGCGTGAGCAGCAGCTACTTCGGCCCCAACGCCAGCCGCCCCAGCATCCGCGGGCAGGACGGCGACCGCATCCGCATCCTGCAGAACGGCGGCGGCGCGCCCGACGCCTCGGCGCTGAGCTACGACCACGCGGTGCCCGTCGATGCGCTGGTGACCGAGCGCATCGAGGTGCTGCGCGGCCCCTCGGCGCTGCAGTACGGCGGCAGCGCCGTGGGCGGCGTGGTCAACGTGATCGACAACCGCATCCCGACCGAGCCCATCAACGGCTTCGGCGGCCGTGCCGAGCTGGGCTACGCCAGCGGCAACAAGGAAAAGAGCGGCGGCGTGCTGCTCGAAGGCGGCAACGACCGCTTCGCCCTGCACGTCGACGCCTTCAACCGCGATTCGAAGGACGTGGCGGTGCCGGTCGACCTCGAATGCAGCAAGCCCGGGCGCCTGTCGCTCGCGCGCCGCATCTGCAACTCGCAGAACGAGGCGCACGGCGGCGCGGTCGGCGGCACGCTGTTCTTCAGCCAGGGCTGGATCGGCGCCTCGGCCAGCACGTACCGCAGCAACTACGGCACCGTGGCCGAGGACGACGTGACCATCGGCATGAAGTCCGACCGCTACGCGCTGGAAGGCGAATGGCGCCCGGGCGGCTTCATCCGCAGCATCCACGCGAAGGTGAGCCGCACCGACTACCGCCACACCGAGTTCGAGGGCCGCGAGGCCGGCACCACTTTCTCGAACCTGAGCAACGACCTGCGCATCGAGGCGCGGCACGAGAAGATCGGCAACCTCGAAGGCCTGGTCGGTTTCAGCCGCGAGACCAACCGCTTCGCCGCCGACGGCTCGGAGGCCTTCGCGCCGCACAGCCGCACGCGCTCCAACGCGCTGTTCCTGCACGAAGAGCTCGGCACCTCGTGGGGCCGCCTGAGCTTCGGCGCGCGCACCGAGAAGGTCACGGTGCGCTCGCTGGGCTACCCCGACGACCTGTCGGTGACGCGCTTCGCCATCGGCGAGCGCACCTTCAACCCGCACAGCGCGGCGTTCGGCGCGCTGGTCAACCTCACGCCCCAGTGGCAGCTGACCTCGAACCTGGCCTACACCGAGCGCGCACCGAAGGACTACGAACTGCTCGCCAACGGCCCGCACGTGGCCACGGCGGCCTGGGAAGTGGGCGACCCGAACCTGGGCAAGGAAAAGTCCACCGGCTTCGACCTGGGCGCGCAGTGGAAGTCGGGCCCGAACACGGCCCGCGTGAACGCGTACGTCACGCGCTTTCGCAACTACATCGGGCTGACCGCGTCGGGCCGCACGCTCGACGAGGAAGGGCAGGTCGTCACCGACCCCGAAGCGACCGACACGCTGGCCGAGTACCGCTACGGCGGCATGCGCGCGCGCTTCACCGGCATCGAGGCCAACGGCAACCTGCGGCTGCTGGGCGCCGACGGCTTCGCGCGCATGGCCGACGCGGGCACGCTCGACCTCGAGTGGCGCGGCGATATCGTGCGCGCCAAGAACCTCGACACCGGCGAGCCGCTGCCGCGCATCGCACCGCTGCGCCTGGGCGCCACGCTGGCCTACGGCAACGGGCCGTGGACCGCGCGCGTCGGCTTCGACTACAACGCGGCGCAGCGCCGAGTGCCGAGCGTGGGCGCGCGCGAGACGGACGCGTACACGCTGTGGAACGCGTCCATCAGCTACCGCATGAAGGTACAGCGCGCCAACCTCACCTGGTATGCGCGCATGGACAACATCGGGAACACGCTGGCCTACACGCCGACCTCGATCCTGACGACCACGGTGTTCCCGAAGGCGCCGCTGCCGGGGCGTTCGCTGAAGGTGGGTTTGCGCGTCACGTTCTGAGGCTGCGGCCTTGCGCGCGACGGGCGCGCGCTATCCTCGCCGGGTGAATTCGTTCGTCATTTCTTCCCTGCTGCCCGTCGTTCTCCTCATTGCCGCCGGCTACCTCGCCGGACGGCGCCGGTGGATCGGCGGCAATGCGGTGAAAGACCTGTCGAACCTCATCTTCCTGCTGCTCGCGCCCGCGCTGCTGTTCCGCGCCATGAGCACGGTGCATGTGCAGCAGCTGAGCCTGAAGCCCGTGGCGGCGTACTTCATCGCCTCGGGCCTGCTGTTCGCGGCCACGCTCGCGTGGCGCGGCTTCAACCGCACGGGCGCGGTGCTCGCGCTGGCCAACACCTACAGCAACACCGTGATGATCGGCATCGCGCTGATCGGCCTGGCCTACGGCGAGCCCGGCATGGTGGTGCTGCTCACGCTGATCTCGCTGCATTCGCTCGTGCTCATGACCAGCGCCACCGTCGTGCTCGAACTGGCCGTGGCGCGCGAGCACGCGGCGGTGAGCGGCGCCGACCGGCGCTCCATGGTGCGCACCGTGGGGCGCGCGCTGCGCAACGCCATCATCCATCCGGTGCCGCTGCCCATCATCGCGGGCCTGCTGTTCGCGCAGACGGGCCTCGTGATGCCCGAGGTGATCGACAAGCCGATCCAGCTGCTGGGCCAGGCCTTCGGGCCGGTCGCGCTGGTGATGGTGGGCATCACGCTCGCGCTCACGCCCATCGGGCGCCACTGGCGCGGCGCGCTGGCGCAGGCGCTGGTGAAGAACCTCGTGCACCCGCTGCTGGTGGCGCTCATCGGCTGGCTGCTGGGCGTGCGCGGCATTCCGCTCACCGTGATGGTGGTGGCGGCGGCGCTGCCCATCGGCGCCAACGTGTTCCTGTTCTCGCAGCGCTACCGCAGCGCCGAAGACCTGGTCACGGCCAGCGTCGCCGTGTCGACCGTGCTGGCGCTGGGCACGCTCACCCTGGTGATGACCTGGGTGCAGTGGTTGCCCTGACGGCCCCCATTTCTTCCGCGCCTTTCGCGAACTTTTGCCCGACTGAACGACAGCGGTAGCCCTATGCCGTTTGGCAGGGGTGGCCGTTTGGTGGGCTGGCGAGCGGCGTTCGCGCCCCTACATTTGCCGGCTGATGACGATCTACCCGGCGCGTGTTTCGCCCCTTGCCCTTGCAGTGACGGCGGTGGTCGCGACGGTGATCGCGCTGCACGGCGCACGCGCGCATGCGGCAGGTGAGGCCAAGCCGTGCCGCACGCCCTGCCTGGCCGTTCCCGTGCCGGCCGAGGCACCGCCGGCCAGGGACGCGGAGCCCAAGCCCGCCGTCGTGCGGCCGGCGCCGAAGCCGCGCCCGCAGATCACCGCCACCGCAGCGCCGGCCCCGGCGCCCGAGGTGCATCGCGAACCCGCCGAGCGGCGCCCCGCGCCTTCGAAACGCTGCAGCGAGATCAACATGCGCGCCGCCGTGGGCGAGCCGCTGTCGGACCAGGACATGACCATTTTGAGGAGCCAGTGCTGATGACCACGACCACCACGAACACCGCCGTCCCCCGAGCCTTGTGGCGCGTGCTGGCGCTGTGCACTGCCGCGCTGCTGGCCACCGCCTGCGCGCACCGCCCCGCGCCCAGCAGCGCCATGCCCTTCGACCAGGCCGTCACCCAGGCGGTCGACGACCTCATGGTGCAGACCCAGAAGCTGCCGGCCTTCCTGGCCAAGGTGGAGTCGACGCTGACGCAGCGGCGCATCGTGATCGACCCGTTGCTCGAAGGCGCCAGCGGCCAGCAGACCGAGGTGACGCGCGTGGCCGAGCAGCGCATCGTGCAGCGCATGCAGGCGCAGTTCAAGCAGTTCACCGTGACGCCGTTCAACGCCAACGAGATCGGCAACGCGCAGTACGTGCTCAACGGCACGCTGGTGCGCGACAAGGACGCCTCGGGCGCGCCGTACCGGCTGAACCTCGCCATGACCGAGATCAAGAGCGGCATGGTGATCGCGCAGTCGGTGGCGCGCATCAGCGATGCCTCGCTCGACACGCGGCCCACCGCCTTCTTCCGCGACAGCCCCGTGAACGGCAAGGACCGCGGCGTGGAGGGCTACATCCGCACCGCCGAGACGCCGGCCGGGCAGGCCGCCGACGCGCTGTACCTGGAGCGCCTGCCGACCGCCACGGTGCTGCAGGAGGCCACCGCCGCCTACGAGGCCGGCCGCATGAGCGAGGCCCTGAGCCGCTACGAGGCCGCGTCGAAGCGCGCCGACGGCCAGCAGCTGCGCATCTACAGCGGGCTGTACCTCACGCAGTCGCAGCTGGGCCGCACGGCCGACGCCGAGCGCACCTTCGGCACGCTGGCGCGGCTGGGGCTCGAGAGCAACAACCTGAGCGTCAAGTTCCTGTTCAAGCCGGGCTCGACCGACTTCCTGGCCGACCCGAAGATCAGCGCGGCCTACCCGATGTGGCTGCGCCAGATCGCGCGGCAGGCGGCGCAGATCGAGTCGTGCGTGGTGGTCACGGGCCACACGAGCCGCACGGGCTCGGAGGCGGTCAACGAGCGGCTGTCGCTGCAGCGCGCGACCAGCGTCAAGGCGCGGCTGGTGGGCGAGGCGCCGCCGCTGTCGAAGAAGCTGCGCGAAGCCGGCATGGGCTTTCGCGAGAACATCGTCGGCACGGGCGCCGACGATGCGAGCGACGCGCTGGACCGGCGCGTCGAATTCAAGGTGGCCGGTTGCGAGGCCTGAGCCAGGCTCAGGGCGCGAGGCGTTCGCGCACCCAGTCGGCGCCTTCGAGCCGGTAGCGCAGCCGGTCGTGCAGCCGGCTCTTGCGGCCCTGCCAGAACTCCCAGCGGTCGGGCACGAGACGGAAGCCGCCCCAGTGCGGCGGACGCGGCGGCGAGAGCAGGTGCTTGGCGGCGTACACGGCGGCGTTCTTCACCAGCACGTCGCGCCCGCTGATCACTTCGCTCTGCGGACTGGCCCAGGCGCCGATGCGTGAATCGAGCGGGCGGCTGGCGTAGTAGGCGTCGCTCTCCTCGGCACTGACGCGTTCCACGCGGCCTTCGATGCGCACCACGCGCTCCAGTTCGACCCAGTGGAACTGCAGCGAGGCATACGGGTTGCCCGACAGCTCGCGGCCCTTGCGGCTGTCGTAGTTGGTGTACCAGACGATGCCGCGCGCGTCGTAGCCCTTGATGAGCACGATGCGGCTGGACGGCCGCAGGTCGCTGCCCACGGTGCACAGCGTCATCGCATTGGGCTCGGGGATGTGCGCGTCGACAGCCTCGGTGAGCCAGCGCTCGAACTGCTGGAGCGGGTCGGGGGCGCTGCGGGTCTCGTCGAGCTCGGCGCGCTCGTAGCTCTTGCGCAGCGCGGCCAGCGCGTCCTTGGAAAGAGGAGAAGA
The DNA here is from genome assembly GCF_059423965.1 of Variovorax sp. GW458-11-26-14-LB1. Taxonomy (NCBI): domain Bacteria; kingdom Pseudomonadati; phylum Pseudomonadota; class Betaproteobacteria; order Burkholderiales; family Comamonadaceae; genus Variovorax; species Variovorax sp. GW458-11-26-14-LB1. Next base: position 23,265 of record NZ_JBWKYW010000036.1, on the reverse strand, counting down.
AGTCATGCCGGGATTGTTGCGCACATACTCGGCCCATGACGACGACAGAGGCGAACTCCCCGACCGTGATCGTGCTGGCCTCGGGCCGTGGCGAGCGTTTCATCGCGGCCGGCGGCACGGGTTCCAAGCTGAAGGCGCTGCTCGCAGGCCGGCCGGTGCTCGAGCGCACGCTCGACGCGGTGCGCGCGAGCGGCCTGCCGTGGCACCTGGAAGACGCGGGGCACCCCGGCATGGGCGATTCGATTGCCGCCGCGGTGCGCGCCACGCCCCACGCGGCGGGCTGGCTGATCCTGCCGGGCGACCTGCCGCTGGTGCAGGCCGCGACGCTGCGGGCGGTGGCCGCCGCGCTCGGCGGGCGGGTGAATGCCGTGCAGCCGGAGTACCGGGGCGAGCGCGGGCATCCGGTGGGCTTTGCGGCGGGCTGCGGGGCGCAGCTGGCGGCGCTGGAGGGGAACCTGGGCGCATCGTCCGTCCTGCGGGCGATGCGTGCGATCGATGCGGTCATCGATCTGGCCGTGGACGATGCCGGCGTCGTGACCGACATCGATACGCCCGAGGCCCTGGCGCGGGCCGAGGCGCTCTGGCAGGCGCGCGCGGGCGCCTGACCACTCACACTTTTTGCTTAGTTCGTGGCAACGACCGCGCAGAGCACGCGCGGGCCGGAGTTGCCGGCGGGCTGCGTCGTGAAGTCGTCGCGGTCGCGGTGCACCACGAGCGCGCGGCCGCGCACGTTGTTGGCGGCGCCGTCGGTCAGCGAGATCGCGTGGTTCTCGACGCTGAAGCGCGCCACGCCGCTGGCATCGGCCACGAGGCTGGGCAGCTCGCCGGCATGGCTGCCGGGCGCGGAGAACTTGCCGTGCGTGCCGCCGGCCGGGTTGAAGTGGCCGCCCGAGGCGTTGCCGTTGTTGCCGCAGTCGCCCTTTTCATGGATGTGGAAACCGTGCTCGCTGCCCGGCGCCAGGCCGCGCACCTCGCCGGACACGCGCACGCCGTGGTCGAGTGCGGTGAGCGTCACCGAGCCGCGCGCGGGGTTGGGCGTGACGGCGGCGGTCGGCGTCAGCTCGACCGTGGTGCTCGGCTTGCCGCCCATGCTGCCGCAGGCGGCGAGCACGGCAGTGGCGAGGAGGGCGGTGCCAGTGGCGAGGAGACGGCGATGGATCATTGGTTTTCCTTATTGATGAACGGGGTGGAGGGTTGAGAGGACGCGGTGTCCGAAGACCCCGCAACGTATACCGGAGCCGGGGCTGTCCCGCAATCGGCGGGTGTCTGAAATGGCGGCTCGGCGGCCAGCGCCACCAGCCGGGCCAGCGCCGCGTCGTGGATCGCATGGCGCTGCAGCTCGAGCAGGGTCTGGCGCGCGTAGTCGAGCGAGCTGCCGTAGCGGCCCACGGCATTCGCGAAGATGTGGCGGTAGCGCTCGTCGCTGAGCTCGCCCGTGAAGTTCGGGCTGCGCCGCGACAGCGTGAAGGCCAGCGCGCGCACCGACCCTTCGGCGGTGCCGCATTGCAGCCACTTGGGGTCGTACACGCCGGTCGGCATCTCGCGCAGCCAGAGGCGCTTGAGCGTCTCCAGGCCCTCGGCCTTCGGCACGCGGAACACCACGCCCCGGCAGCTGCCGCCCGAGAGCAGCCCGAACACCAGGCCCGGCGTCTGCACGCTGCCGCGGTTGACGCGGCTCCACATCTTGAGCGCGCGGTGCCAGCCGTGCACCGAGGCCGCGCGCCGTTCCGCAAAGCCGAACTCGGGCCGCCAGATCAGCGAGCCGTAGCCGAACAGCCAGAGATCGTCGCGTCCGCCCCAGTCGGCGATCGCGCGTTCCAGCATCGGCTGCGGGTCGCGCAACGGACGGGGCATGGGGTCGAGCCCCGGCGGACCGGGGTCCGGCGCGACGGCTGACACGGGGGTGTCGGGGGTGGCGCCTACAATTTCGTGATCATGGTTCACCGCACCATTATTTACCGACCCCTTTCCTACGGAGACCGCGCTTCCATGAACAACGACGACAGCCAGCAGAATTTCGCCCTCGGCTTCCTGGTGGCATTGATCGCGCTCGTGATCATGTTCGTGATCGGCGTCGCCTTCTGGCACAAGGGCCTGGGCGCGACGGCCGCGCAGGCCAAGCCCGCTGTCGCGGCTTCGGCGGCAGCGGCGCCGGGCGGCGCGGTGCAGGTGACCGAAGTCACCGAGACCGTCACCGTGGTGATCCCCGACGGCGCCAGCATCCGCGTGGTCGGCGGCGTGGTGAACTTTTACTTCGCGACCGGCAGCGCCGACCTCGCACCGGGCGCCGCCGAGGCGCTGGCCTTGGTCATCAAGGGCGTCGAGGGTGGCCGCAAGGCGGTGGTCTCGGGCTTCCACGACGCCACCGGCGATGCCGCCGTGAACGAGGAACTGGCCAAGAAGCGCGCCCAGATGGTGCGCGAGGTGCTGGCAGGCCTGGGCGTGCCGGCCGAGAAGATCGACCTGCAAAAGCCCGCCGTCACCGCCGGATCGGGCAACAACGCCGAGGCGCGCCGCGTCGAGGTCCGGCTGGTCGACTGAGCGATCCGGCCTTTTGCATCCCCCAAGGAAAAACCCGGCATGGCCGGGTTTTTTTGTGCCTGCACGCGACCGGGTGCATGCCTGAGTAATTTCGTATCGTTCTGCGGCCGGATTTCATCGGGGCGTCGCGCTCGAATTGGTACGATGGGCCTCCAGGCCCACAGTCGCGCCGGCGACACGCAGCAAGAGCCAACTTCCCCATGAGCAGCACACACCCCACCGTCCGCGACGTCACCGATCGCATCCGCGCGCGCAGCCGCGACACGCGCAGCACCTACCTCACGCGCCTGGCCGAGATCCGCGCCCGCGACCGCGGCTCCGACCGCATGGGCTGCGCCAACGTGGCGCACGCCGTGGCCGGCATCCCGGCCAACGACAAGTTCAAGGTGGTGGCCGAGCGCGCGCCCAACCTGGGCATCGTCACCGCCTACAACGACATGCTCTCGGCCCACGCGCCGTACCAGGGCTACCCGGACATCATCAAGCACGAGGCCCGCCGCCACGGCGCCACCGCGCAGGTCGCCGGCGGCGTGCCTGCCATGTGCGACGGCGTCACGCAGGGCACGCCCGGCATGGAGCTGAGCCTGTTCAGCCGCGACCTGATCGCCATGAGCACCGCTGTCGCGCTCACGCACGACATGTTCGACGGTGCGCTGATGCTCGGCGTGTGCGACAAGATCGTGCCGGGCCTGCTTATCGGCGCGCTGCACTTCGGCCACCTGCCCACCGTGTTCGTGCCCGCCGGGCCGATGCCCTCGGGCCTGTCGAACACCGCCAAGTCGAAGGTGCGCGAGCAGGCGGCGCAGGGCCTCGTGGGCCGCCAGGGCCTGCTGGAGGCCGAGATGGCCGCCTATCACACGGTCGGCACCTGCACCTTCTACGGCACCGCCAACAGCAACCAGATGCTGCTGGAGGCCATGGGCCTGCACGTGCCCGGCACGGCTTTCATCCAGCCCGGCGACGCCATGCGCGAGACGCTCACGCGCGAGGCGGTGCGCTCGGTGCTCGGCAAGGCCAGCGACACGGCCTTCAACTGCCCGCCCATCGGCGAGATGGTCGACGAGCGCTGCATCGTCAACGCCATGGTCGCGCTGCTGGCCACGGGCGGCTCCACCAACCACCTGATCCACTGGGTGGCCGTGGCGCGCGCCGCGGGCATCCTCATCGACTGGGACGACTTCTCCCAGCTGTCCGACGTGGTGCCGCTGCTCACGCGCGTGTACCCCAACGGCAGCGCCGACGTGAACGAGTTCCAGGCCTGCGGCGGCCCGGGCTTCGTGATCGGCGAGCTGGTCGAAGCCGGCCTGATGCACGCCGACGTGCTCACGGTGCGCGCCGGCGGCATCCGCGAATTCGCCAACATCCCGTCGCTGGCCGGCGAGAACACGCTGCAATGGACGCCCGCTGCGCCGCTGCAGAAAGAAGCCGTCACGCGCCCGGTGGCCAGCCCCTTCAGCGCCACCGGCGGCCTCAAGCTGCTCAGCGGCAACCTGGGGCGCAGCGTGATCAAGGTGTCGTCGGTGCCCGACGACCGCCACGTCATCGAAGCGCCTGCGCGTGTGTTCGACTCGCAGGCCGCGCTGCAAAAAGCGTTCACGGCCGGCGAGCTGGAGCGCGACGTGGTCTGCGTGGTGCGCTGGCAGGGCCCGCAGGCCAACGGCATGCCCGAGCTGCACAAGCTCACGCCGCCGCTGTCGGTGCTGCAGGGCAAGGGCTTCCGCGTGGCGCTGGTCACCGACGGCCGCATGAGCGGCGCCTCGGGCAAGATTCCCGCGGCCATCCACGTGTCGCCCGAAGCCGCTGCCGGCGGCCCGCTGGCCAAGGTGCGCGACGGCGACCTGATCCGCCTCGACGCCGTAGCGGGTACGCTCGCCGTGTTGCTGCCCGAAGACGAATGGGCCGCGCGCGAGACCGCGACGCTGTCCGACGCGCAACGCATCGCGGACGGGCACGGCCTGGGCCGCGAACTGTTCGCCGGCATGCGCCGCAACGCCCTGACCGCCGAAGAGGGCGCCTGCACCTGGATGTGACGGGGCCCACGCGGGCCGCAAGAAATTTTTGGAGCCATGAGATGACAGACAGACTCACCCCCCTCGATGTGATGCGCGACGCACCCGTCATTCCGGTCATCGTGCTGAACGACGTGAAGCACGCCGTGCCCCTGGCGCGCGCGCTGGTCGCTGGCGGCATCCGCATGCTCGAAGTCACGTTGCGCACGCCGCAGGCGTTGCAGTGCATCGAGGCCATCGCCAAGGAAGTGCCTGAAGCCGTCGCCGGCGCCGGCACCATCCGCAGCGCGGCCGACGCACAGGCCTCGGCGCTGGCCGGCGCGAAGTTCGGCGTGAGCCCGGGCTACACGCGCGCGGTCGGCAAGGCCTGCCACGACCTCGGCCTGCCGCTGCTGCCCGGCGTGGCCACCGGCAGCGAGATCATGACGGCGCAGGAAGACGGCTACACCCAGCTGAAGTTCTTCCCCGCGCTGCAGGCCGGCGGCCTGCCGATGCTCAAGGCCTGGCAGGGCCCGTTCGGCGACGTCACCTTCTGCCCCACGGGCGGCATCCATGCGGGCAACGCGGCCGAGTTCCTCGCGCTGTCGAACGTGGCCTGCGTGGGCGGTTCGTGGATCGTGCCGACCGACGCCATCCGCGACGGCGACTGGACCCGCATCGAGCAGCTGGCGCGCGCCGCGAGCCAGCTGCCCCGCTGAGCATGTCGGCCGATTTCGACGCGGGCGACCTCAAGGTCATCGCGTTCGACGTCTTCGGCACTGTGGTCGACTGGCACAGCGGCATCGCGGCCGAGGTCGAGCGCGTGCTGCCCGGCGTGGACGGCGCGGCCTTTGCGCTGGCCTGGCGCGCCGGCTACCAGCCCGCCATGAAGGCCGTGATGGAACGCATCGCGGCGGGCGAGGGCGGCTTCACGCTGCTCGATGAGCTGCACATGAGCATGCTCGAGCAGGTGCTGCACGACTTCAGCCTGGCCGACCACCTCGACAGCGCCGCCAAGCGCGACCTGAGCCGCGCCTGGCACCGCCTGCCGGCCTGGCCCGATGCGGTCGAGGGGCTCACGCGGCTGAAGAAGAGGTTCACCATCTGCACGCTCTCCAACGGCAACATCGGCCTGCTCACCGAGATGGCCAAGCGCGCCGGCCTGCCCTGGGACTGCGTGCTGTCGGCCGAAGTGTTCAAGGCCTACAAGCCCGACCCGCGCACCTACCTCGGCGTGGCGGGCGTGTTCGATGCGACGCCCGGGCAGGTCATGCTCGCCGCGGCGCACCACGACGACCTGGCGGCCGCGCGCGTGTGCGGCCTGAAGACGGCGTACATCGAGCGGCCCCACGAGTTCGGCCGCAAGCAGCCGAAGGACGTGTCGCCGCAGCCGGACAACAACCTGCATGTGCGCGACATCGTCGCGCTGGCCGACCGGCTGGGCTGCTGACCGCGCTGTTGGTCAGTCGGTGATGAGCTTTTCCACCGTGCGCAGGTTGCGCGTGGTGGTGCTCGACTTGTAGCGGGTCTTCGCGAGCAGCTTGGCCGCCGGCGTCTCCAGGCTTTCGCCGCGCGGGCACTGCCAGTACAGCACGCCATCGCCGCGCACCAGCCGCTCGACCTTTGGGTCGACCGCACCGGCTTTTTCCATGATCTCGTCGAGCATCGCGGCGTCGGAGCCGAACACGAGGTAGGGATGGTGCGTGTCGTCGATGCGTTCGAAAGGGTAGCTCGCGGCCATGTCGGCCACGCGCTGCTGCGTGCGCAACACGATCCACGCCTCATAGCCGAAGCACTGGCGCAGCGCCTGCTCGATGCGCGTGCGCAGCGCGGCGGCATCGGACGCGTCGGTGTCGAACAGCACGTTGCCGCTGGCAAGCACCGTGCGCACCGCGCCGAAGCCGAGTTCGTCGACGAACAACGCCTTCAGGTCGGCGCTCTTGATCGTGATGCCGTTGACGTTCACGCCGCGCAGCAGGGCGACGTAGCGCGTCAGCGGCGCGTCTTTCTTCTGTTTCTTCGGGCTTGCCATGGTGTTGCGTGCGGCCCGAAAAGACTCAGCGAAGGCCGCCGCCCGACGCGTTCTCGTTGCGCTGGATGAGCTCGATCTTGTAACCGTCGGGGTCCGTCACGAAGGCGATCACCGTCGTGCCGCCCTTGACCGGACCGGCCTCGCGCGTCACGTTGCCGCCGGCGGCCTTGATCTTGTCGCAGGCCGCGTAGGCGTCGGGCACGCCGAGCGCGATGTGGCCGTAGGCGGTGCCGAGCTCGTAGTTCTCGGTGCCCCAGTTGTAGGTGAGCTCGATCTCGGCCTGGTCGGGGTTGCCGTTGCCGTAGCCGACGAACGCGAGGCTGTACTTGTATTCGGGGTTTTCCGACGTGCGCAGCAGCGTCATGCCGAGCACCTGCGTGTAGAAGTCGATGGAGCGCTGGAGATTGCCAACGCGCAGCATGGTGTGGAGAAGTCGCATCTCGTGGGTCGTGTCGTTATGGGGGGAAGGGGGCTATTGTCGCCCTCTGCTTCTTGCGATCAAGCCGCCAGCGTCAGCAGGTGCGCCTGGTACTTCTTCAGGAAATCCATCAGGTGCCGTGGGTACTCGGGCACCACCGCCGCGCGCACGCTGGGGCGCGCCGCCAGCGCATGGCGCCAGGCATTCACCTTGGGCAGCGCATCGAACAGGTGCGAATCGCTGATCGCGTCGAACACCTCGAAGTAGCGGAACACCGGTGCGAACACCGCATCGACGAGGCTGAAGGCTTCGCCCGCGAAGTAGGGGCCTTGCCCGAGCGCGGCCTCGACGCGTTCGAACTTGGCGGCCAGCGCCTCGCGCTTCTGCGCGAACACGGCGGCGTCCTGTGTGGTCTCGTAGCCCCACAGGTCGGCGAGGATGACCGAGCCGAATTCCATCCATGCGCGATGCTGCGCACGTGCGAGCGGGTCTTCGGGGTGCAGGCGGGCGCCGGGTTGCGTCTCCTCGAGGTATTCGCAGATCACGTTGCTCTCGAACAGCACGGCTTCCGTGCCATCGGGGCGCTGCACCTTCAGCAGCGGCACCTTGCCCAGCGGCGAGATGTCGAGAAACCATTGGGGCTTGTTCGCGAGATCGATCACGACGCGCTCGAAGGGCACGTTCTTCTCGTGCAGCGCGATCGCGGCGCGTTGCACGTAGGGGCACAGCAGGTGGCTGACGAGGGTGAGGGCCTGGGTCATGGGGCGTTCCGCTTTCGAAGGGTTTGGGTCGGGATCGCCGCGATTCTTGCGGGCCTGAACAACCTTTTCTGGAAAAGCCCATTCGGGCGCCGCCCGGTAGCTACGGCTTGGGAAAGAGGTACGCGTCGGCCGCAGGCTTGAGAAGGGGCTTGAGTTCGGTGAACGGCAGCGCCACCGTGGTGCCGAGGCAGGCGCCGAGCGCATGCGGCACGCCGCTGACCGCGACGGCCAGCGCATCGCGCCCGCGGGTGCGCTCGAAATGCAACGCCAGGTACTCGGGCCACACCTCGTCGCAACCCGTGTAGTGCTGCGGGTCTGCGGCGGCTGCGGATTCGGGCCCGCGTCCCTGTGCTTTCAGCTTCTTCCCGATCAGCGCCATGAGCGTCTTGCTCGGCGCGAACCCGTCCGGTGTCTGGGTGAACGCGCGGAACAGGCGATCGAAGTCGAGGTACTCGCCACGGACCAGGTCGAGCGTGTAGGGCGCGTAGTGGTTGTGGGGATGGGGGCCGCCGCAGTCAGTGCTCCCCGATTCGACGACGCTCATTAGCGTCGGGCTGAGAAAGGTGACGCGCACCGATTCCGCGTCGTAGTCCCCCAGCGAGCCGGCCGCCGGGTGCGTCGCGGTGTAAAGGGTGGCCTTGCATTCGAGCGCGGCGAGGCTGAGCTGTCCGTGCCTGCGCGCGAGGATGGCGTTGACCTTCTCGACCACGCGCACATTCGGGTGTCGCGTGAGCCGCGGATAGGAAAAGCGCGTGCGCGGATCGATGACCATGCGCCATGCCACCGCTCCGCTGACGTGCTCCACGCCTTGCTTGAGCGATGTCTGCAGCTTCTGGTGGTCGTAGGGTGCCGTCTCGATGGAAACCGGTGCGTCCGAAGCCGCGCCGGTGGTGTTGCCTGGCGGGATGGCGCGCGTCACCGGCGCAGTGGCGCCGGGACTCCGGTCTGGGTCGTACTGGCGAACCTGTCGAAGCTCGAACGCGACGTTCTGCTTGCCGGGGCCATCGCTCCAGCTCCCGGCAAAAGTGCCGTCGATCGCCTGGCCACGCCATGTCGGACCCGGCTGTCGGGTCTGCGCGTCTTCGAACAGCGGCGCGTTGCCGCCTTGTGCCGCCCGGTACATCGCCTCGCCCTGGATCGGGAGGGCTTCCACGAGCTTCGTCACCGGCCCGGAGAGTGGAATGTCGACACCGTGGCGGCGATAGAAATACCGCCCGCCGCCGGAGGCATTCACTTCGAGCACGACCTCGCTGGTGCCGAGGGTGCCTTGGTAGACCGTGCGGACTTCAGCCATGGCCGGCATCACCGACCCGAGCAATGTCGCCCACGCGAGGAAGAGTCGGGTCGCCTTGTGCATCGGAGCGCCTCCCTCTACGAGGCCGTCTCCAGCCAGTGCGTGATCCGTCCGTTGTGCATCACGCCGATGCGGTCGGCCATCGCATGCGCCTCGGCCTCGTTGTGGGTGACGAGGATCGCGGTCTGCCCGGCCTTCTTCAGGATGCCGCGCACTTCGGCGGTCAGGCGCTCGCGCGTGCCACCGTCGAGGTTGGAGAACGGCTCGTCCAGCAGCAGCAAGGCCGGCGAGGGTGCCAGCGCGCGGGCCAGTGCGATGCGCTGCTGCTGGCCGCCCGACAGCTCGTGCGGGTAGCGCTCGCCGGCCTCGGCCAGGCCGACCAGCGCGAGCATCTCGGCCACGCGCGCCTGCTGCGCTGCGCGGCCCAGGCGGCGCAGGCCGAAGGCGACGTTCCTGGCGGCCGACAGGTGCGGGAACAGCGCGTACTCCTGGAACATCATGCCCACGCGCCGCTGCTCGGGCGGCAGGTGCTTCTGCGGCGACGACAGCAGCGTGTCGCCGAGGCGGATGGTGCCGTCGCGCACGGGCTCGAAGCCGGCGATGGCGCGCAGCACCGTGGTCTTGCCGCAGCCCGAGGGACCGAACAGGCAGGCGATCTCGCCCGCGGGCAGGTCCAGCGAGAAGCCGTCGACCACCGTGTGCGGGCCGCGTGGCGTGTCGTACGCGAGCTGGAGCGAGTCGAGATGAAGCGGGGAACTCATGCGGGGTCCGTGTCGGGAGGCGTCACCGCCGGCGTCGTGCCGAGCTGGTTGCGCGCCAGCAGCACCACCGGCAGCAGGCCGGCGACCACGATGGCCAGCGCGGCGATCGCGCCTTCCTCGTAGGTGCCGCGCGCGGCCTCGGCATAGAGCCAGGTGGCGAGGGTGTCGAAGTTGGCCGGGCGCAGCAGCAGCGTGGCCGGCAGCTCTTTCATGGCGTCGACGAAGACCAGCAGTGCGCCCGCCGCGATGGCGGGCTGCAGCAGCGGAAGGTGCACGCGGCGCAGCGTGCCGCCGGTGGTTTCGCCGAGCAGGCGCGAGGCCTGCTCGATGGCCGGCGGAATGCGTGCCAGCCCGGCTTCGATGCCACCCACGGGCATCGCAAGGAAACGGATGGCGCAGGCCATGACCAGCACGATGCCCGCGCCCATCAGCGGCAGACCTTGCCAGCCCATCGCGCCGGCCAGCGCCGCGTCGAAGGCCAGCGCCGGCGTCAGCAGGCCGATGGCGAGCACCGTGCCCGGCACTGCGTAGCCCAGCGTGGCCACGCGCGCCTGCCAGCGGTCGCGGTTGAGGCTCGTGCCCTGGCTGCGCGAGGCCCAGGCCACGACCAGCCCCGCCGCCACGGCCACCACCGTCACGCCGGCCGCCAGTGCCAGCGTGTTGCCCAGGCTGGCCACGAGGCCCTGCGAAATGCCGCCGCCCTGGTGCAGCCGCTTGCCGCTTTCCCAGACCAGGTACAGCGCGGGCGCGACAAAGCCGATCAGCACCGGCAGCGCCGCCGTCGCGGTCGCCGCCCAGGCCGCGCCGCCGTGCAGGCGCCGGGGCTGCACCGCGCGCATGCGCTGCGCGGAGCCGAAGCGCTGGTGCTGGCGGCCGTTGCGTTCGAGCCAGACCAGCGCCACCACCACGAACAGCATCGCGCAGGCGATCTGCGCGGCGCCGGCCAGGTCGGAGCGCGTGATCCAGGTGGTGTAGACCGCCACCGTGAGCGTGTTCACGCCGAGGAATTCGGAGGCGCCGATGTCGTTGAGCGTCTCGAGCAGTGCCAGGCTCAGGCCCACGGCCAGCGCCGGCCGCGCCAGCGGCAAGGCCACGCGAAAGAACGCGCCGCGGCGGCTCTCGCCCAGCGTGCGCGCCGCTTCCAGCAGGTGCGCGGGCTGGGTCATGAACATCGCGCGCGCCGTCATGTAGACATACGGATAGAGCACGAAGCCCAGCACGAAGATCGCACCCGGCATCGAGCGCAGGTCGGGCAGGCGGAACTGGCGCGGGCTGTCGAAGCCCAGCATCCAGCGGATCGCGCCCTGCACGGGGCCGATGGGGTGCAACAGGTCGAGGTAGGCGAAGGCGACGATGTAGGTCGGCATCGCCAGCGGCAGCAGCAGCGCCCAGTTGAGCACGCCGCGGCCGGGGAAGTCATGCGCCGTGACCAGCCAGGCGCAGCCGGTGCCGATCACGAGGACGAGGGTGCCGACGCCCGCGAGCAGCAGCGCCGTGTTGAGCGCCGCCTGCGGCAGCACGTGCGCGAACAGCGGCCCCCAGTGGCCGACGCCCGAGCCGAATGCGAGCCATGCCAGCGTGAGCACCGGCGCGAGCACGCCGAGCGCGATCAGGAACGACGCGCAGCGCCATGCCGGGCCCGCGGCGCGCAGGCCCGGCGGCTGGCGCCGCGAAATCAGCATTCAGTTGCCGGCAAGGTGTGCCCGGCTATGCAAGGTCACTGGTCGAAGCCGACCTTGTCGACGAGGGCGCTGGCCTGCTTGCGGTATTTGGCAATCTCGGTCAGCGGCAGCGGGTCGACCTTCAGTTCGCCGATGGACTGGCCGATGATCGGGTCGAGGGCCACGCCCTTGCGCACCGGGTATTCGTAGTTGGCGTCGGCGTACAGTGCCTGGGCCGGCTCCGACACCAGGAACTCGAGCAGCTTGACCGCGTTGGCGCGCTGCGGCGCGTTCTTGGCCACGGCCGCGCCGCTGATGTTCACGTGCGTGCCACCACTCTTGGCGCTGGCGAAGGTCGGGCGGATCACCTTGATCGCGTCGCCCCACTTGCGCGCGTCGGTGCCTTCCTTGGCGCTCTTCATCTGGCCGACGTAGTACGAGTTGGCCACGCCGATGTCGCAGATGCCGCCGAGGATGTCGCGCGCCACGTCGCGGTCGCCGCCGGTGGCCTTGCGCGCCAGGTTGCCCTTGACGCCGCGCAGCCACTGCTCGGTCTTGGCTTCGCCGTCGTGCGCGATCATCGCGGCCACCAGGGCCGTGTTGTAGGGGTGCTGGCCGGCGCGGATGCAGACCTTGCCCTTGTACTTCGGGTTGGCGAGGTCTTCGTAGCGGAAGCTGGTCAGCGGCTGGTTCTTGTCGGCGTACAACACGCGCGCGCGCAGCGAGAGCGCGAACCATTGGCCGTCGGCGCCGCGCAGGTTGGCCGGAATGGCCGACTCGAGCGCGGCCGACTTCACCGGCTGCGTCACGCCGCCTTCGACGAGGTCGACGAGGTTGCCGATGTCCACCGTCATCAGCACGTCGGCCGGCGAGCGTGCGCCTTCGGCCTTGACGCGCTCCAGCAGACCGTCCTTCACGAACACCGTGTTGACCTTGATCTTGCTCTGCGCGCTGAACGCCGAGATCAGCGGCTGGATCAGCGCCGGCTCGCGCGTCGTGTAGAGCGTGAGCTCGTCATTGGCGGAGTGCGCGGGCAGGGCGGAGAGGGCGAGCCAGGCGGCGGAAACGCCGAGGAGGGCGTGCGCCACGCGGCCCTGGGGGCCGGAACGGTCGGTCATGAAGGATCCTCCAGGTGCGGTGAGGTGTTCTAGGAAAGGCATCGGCGACGACGGGTGCGTGTCGCTGATGCGAACAATTATCACTGACAGGGAGGGGCAGGTTTTCCTTTGGCTTACAGCTTGAGGGCTTACTGCGGCGTACCCGCCCTGCTTCCTGCAGGGATATCTTGAAGCGCGCCGCGAGAACCGGGCACCCGGCAGTGCGATAACCCGACTGCCAGTCCGCTACGCCTGCTGAAACGGAATCTTGCCCCCGTAAACAGGGGCTGGCGCGGGGCTTTTTCCTACGTCGTCAGTGCCACCACCTCGGCATCGGTCAGCTTTTGCGGCCGGTAGCGCACAGCGCGCACGTGGAAGAAGGGCTGGTTGCCCCCATAGCAGAGATTTCCGATCCCGAGGAAGGCAAAGGGCGGAACCGTCGCCAAGGAGGCTTTCCTCAACGCTTGACCGTTACACCCGAACCGAACCCCGTCGACACCGTAGCTGATCGACGCTTTCACTACGCCACCCGCTGGCGTGCCGGTAAGGTTGACAGACGCGGTGCTGGCCCCGACGACACCGTTGGTCACCGAAACGGCGTACGCGGTGCCGGTAGGGTTGAACCCTATGCCAAGACGGTTCGAGGATGCGGTGCCGATCTCCAGCAGTGTCCGAGATTCGGTGTCACCAGTCAGCGGGCGCCCGAACTCCATGAAGAGGGTGCCTTCGGCCGTATTGCACCAGCCTTTGGTCGTGTCGACGCGAACGAGGTCGCCGGCGCGTGTGGTGGCGGCGGAGGTCGCAGTGTCTGCTTGGCGGGCGGTCGCTGTCGAGGTGGCAGCGTCCGCAGCTCGGGTGACCGTTGCTGTCGTTGTGGGGATGTAGCTGGTTGCCACAGGCCCCGCCTCGACCTGGCCTTTGCATATCCAGACGGTCAGAGTGCTTGTGACAACCGTGTTTGCGTTGACGACCGGGTAGACCCCTCCGCTGGTGCTGCCCGCAGCCGTCACATTTTGAACAACCGCCCGCGTGAATCTGTCCACAAACTGGGCCGAATTGGCCGCTGTGATGATGAATGAGCCAAGCGCGGAGATGCCCGTGTAGTACATCGTGATCGACTCGCTTCCGGTCAGCGGTCGACTGAGTTTCACGTAGCTGCTCGAGCTGTAGGCGGTGCCTCCCATGACCGTTGCGCCAATTCCGGAGCCGCCCTGCATGCGACAACCCGCGTAGCCCGTGGAGGTCATGGCCGGCGTGAAGGTCGTTGCAACGCAGGCTTCTCCGTCCACCGTTTCGCTGGAAACCAGTGGCGGCGTGGTCCCGCCGGCGACCCCAGCGGCGATCTGGCTGTTGAGCAGCAGGTTCGTGCTTTGCCCCTCCTGCATCAGCCACGGCGCGATGCTCAGATCGGTCGGGTTGTAGGTCATCCGCGCCGCGCCAGCCGCAGCAGTCTTCATCACACCCGTCGAGTCGAAATAAGTCCCGATGGACGCGCGACTGATGAAGGTCTCGGCGCTCGGAACGTAGCTTGTAGCAAAGGCACCCGTTTCGAGCTGGGCGCCCCAGATCTGAAATGCACCGTGGTCGGTGCCGTCGCCGACATGAAATGGGTAGATGGCAAGCGTATCGCCGACGGTGATCCCCGTAGACTGGGTGAATGCGCAGCGGAACCATCCGCCGCCCACCGACCGCATTTCCCACCCATTGCCCGAGATAGAAGGACTGCCACCATGAAGCGTGGCATAGCCGAAAGTGAACTGCGCCGCTGTGGTCGTATTGCGCAGCTGTAGCGACACTGGAGCGTTCCTCGATACGTTCTTCAGATAGACGGAGAACGTCATCACCGTCGATGTAGCAGCCGCCGACTGGCCCAATGATCCGGTAGGTGTTCCGGAGACCTCGACGGCTCGCAATGTCCCGTCGGGGGCCAACTTGCCGGTCGCACGTGAGACTGCGCCGGCAAAGAACCATGGAACCAAATGCATGTCGCTGCTCTTGAGCAGGATGTTGGTGCGCTGCTCTTCCACCATCAGCACAGGCGGCAACGCCAGATTCGATGGCTCGTAGCTGTTGCGCGCAACGCCTGCCGCCGCATAGCGCAGGATGCCTTCGGCGTCGTAGTAGCTGCCGATCGAGGCCCGTGCCGTGACCCCATCCCAACTGGGGATGTAGGAGCTGGCAAACGCACCCACTTCGAGCTGCGCACCCCAGATGTAGAGGCCGGCGACGCCGTCGCCGGGGCCGGTGCCGGCAGCCGCTGCGCCGGGGTAGACGGCCGCGGTCAGCGCCGCGGATGCGTCTGTCGTGAAGACGATCTCGACCCTGCGCCACCCACCGCCGACATCAACGATCCGTTTCGACACCTCCGTAAAGACAGAGATGGTGAAGAGAGAGATGGTCAAGGCCGACAGGTCGAAGGCGAAGCTGATTCTTTCGCCTGTTGTCGCGCCGGAAGCAAAGGCCCATCCATTCGAAGAGCCTGCGGCCCTCGCATAGAAAGAAAAGGCGTAGGTGATTGCGGCCGCCGCTTTGGCCGTCGTCTGCGATGCGCGGCCCACGGACGCGATCCCGCCGTTGAGCAAGGTCAGCTTGCAGGCATCCCAACGTCCGTTCGGCGCCTGGGCTGCGCCAGGCACGGCGGTGACGCTCGTCTTCGCCCAGACCGCGTTTTCAAATCGCGACGAAAACGCCAATTGGTTGATTCGCGCGTTTTCAATGAGCAGCCCCTTCGCCACCTTCGTGATCGGATCGAAGTCGAAGCGCGGCGTGGCGCAGGGCTCGATGAAGCCTTGGGCGTTGACGCGAGAGCCGTTCGTGCCGCCCGCATAGGTGAACAGCTCGGCAAAAGTCTTTTCGGTAAGTGTCGTTGTCATCTGGTTGGGTCCTCTGCGGGCTGCCTCGCGCGAACGCAGGCGGTGCCTTCGGGTTCGGCGGCGGAGGGTTCCGCCGCCGGCCAGCCCATGGCGGCCATGGCAGTCTTTTCCTTGGTTGGCGATGACGACTTTCTCGCCGAACGCCCCAACGAAAAAGGCCGACATATGTCGGCCTTCAGAGGAGGGCGGGGCGCCCTGCAGATCAGCGAAGACGGGGGCTTCGCCTCACCGCCCCGCCGGCACCTCGAACACCAGGCACGTCGTCGTCGCATGCGCATACAGCTTGCCGTCGGCCCCGACCAGCCGCGCCTCGGCGGTGGCGAGCTGCTTGCCGCAGTGGATCACCTTGCCCTCGGCGCGCACGCGCTGCACCTTCGGCGTGAGGCCCTTGACGTAGTTCACGCTGAGCTCGGCCGTCGTGTACGCGCGACCGGGCGGCATCATGGTGTGGACCGAGCAGCCCAGGGCGGAGTCGAGCATCGTGGCGACCCAGCCACCATGGATGGTGCCCAGCGGGTTCAGGTGCTGCGGCAGCGGCGTGCCCTGGAAGATGGCGATGCCCTTGCTGACCGAGACGATGGTGAAGTCCAGCGTCTTGGCGATGGCGGCGTAGGGAATCTCGCCGTTGAGCATGGCCTGCATGACCTCCAGGCCGGTCTTGCCGGCGACCTGCTCGGGGCGCGCGAGCCCGGGGCCGGGGCCGTTCTCGAGGCGCTCGGCGATCTGCCGTTCTTCGGCGATCCATGCGTCGAGCAGATGGGAAGGGGTGTCGGTGAAAGCTTGCTGCGTCATGCCTGTGTTCCTGCTGGGGGCTTTGCGGGGTGGGGTTGATTGCATATGCAATAGTTGCACATACAATAATACCCCATGGACACACCCACCCAACCCCGCGGCTGCACCAGCTTCAAGACGCGCCAGCTGATGCGCCGCCTGACGCAGCACTACGACGCCGAGGTGTCGCGCAGCGGCCTCAAGACCACGCAGTACTCGCTGCTGTCGCACCTCAAGCGCCTGGGCCCGATGCGCCCGGTCGACCTGGCGGGCGAACTGAAGATGACCGCCTCTACGCTGAGCCGCAACCTGCAGCCGCTGATCACCGCGGGCTGGGTGGCGCAAGTGGCGGGCGCGGATGCGCGCAGCCGGCTGGTGTCGCTCACGGACGCCGGCGACGCCAAGTGGCGCGAGGCGCAACAGCACTGGAAGACGGCACAGCAGAAGCTGAATGCGCTGCTCGGCGTGGAGCGCGTGCTCGCGCTGCACACGCTCATCGACGAATCGCTCGCGCTGCTGGGCACGGGCGAGCCGGTCGACGTGCAGGACTGACGCTCCCACCCCCTTTCAACGAACACGTTCCGCGCCCCTGAAGCCGCGCGGCCGGATTTCCTGTCTCTTCGTTTCTCCCCCGACCCATTCCAACAGTTCCAGAGGCCCCATGTTCGCCACCCACGTCTCCGCATGGCTGCAGCGCCGCGGCATCCACTACGGCTGGATCGTCGCCGCCGTCACCTTCCTGACCATGCTCACCATGTCGGCCGCGCTCGGCCTGCCGGGCGCGATGATGAAGCCGCTCGGCGAGGAGTTCGGCTGGAGCACCGAGCAGATCTCGTCCGCGCTCGCGCTGCGCTTTGCGCTGTTCGGCCTCATGGGCCCGTTCGCCGCGGTGCTGATGGAGCGCTACGGCCTGCGCGCAGTGATGTGCGCCGGCCTCACGCTGGTCGGCCTGGGCATGGCGCTGGTCACCACGGCCTCGCAGCTGTGGCAGCTGTTCGTGCTGTGGAGCCTGATGCTCGGCCTGGGCACCGGCATGACGGCGCTGGTGCTGGGCGCCGTGGTGGCCAACCGCTGGTTCGTCGCGCGGCGCGGCCTGGTCGTGGGCATGCTCACGGCCAGCGCGGCCACCGGCCAGCTGGCCTTCCTGCCGCTGGCGGCCTGGATGATCGAGCACTGGGGCTGGCGCTCGGCCATCGTGCCGATCGTGATCGGCAGCGTGGTGATCGCGCTGCTTGCGCTGTGCCTGGTGCGCAACCGGCCGTCGGACATCGGCCTGCAGCCCTACGGTGAAGCGCCCGGTACGCAGCCGGCGCCGGCGCCCGCCTTCACGATGAACTTCGCCACGCCGTTTCGCGTGCTGCGCGAGGTGGCGACCAACCGCACCTTCCTGATCCTGGCCGGCACCTTCTTCATCTGCGGCCTGAGCACCAACGGCCTGGTGCAGACGCACTTCATCTCGCTGTGCGGCGACTACGGCATGAGCGCCGTGCCGGCCGCCTCGGTGCTCGCGATGATGGGCGCCTTCGACTTCGTCGGCACCATCCTGTCGGGCTGGCTCTCCGACCGTTATGACAACCGCAAGCTGCTCTTCTGGTACTACGGCCTGCGCGGGCTGTCGCTGTTCTGGCTGCCGCATTCGGAGTTCACGATCTACGGCCTGGGCCTGTTCGCGATGTTCTACGGCCTGGACTGGATCGCCACCGTGCCGCCGACCGTCAAGCTCGCGGGCGCCGCCTTCGGCCCCGCGAAGGTCGGGCTGGTGTTCGGCTGGATCTTCGCGGCCCACCAGCTGGGCGCGGCCACCGCGGCCTACGGCGCGGGCTTTGCGCGCACGCTGCTGCTGACCTACACGCCCGCGCTGTACACGGCTGGCGCGGCCTGTCTGCTCGCGGCGGTGATCGTGATGGCGATCCGCCGTCCCGCCAAGACCGCCGCCGCACCGGCCGCGGCCACCACCAACGCCGCCGCGCGCGCCTGACCGCCGGAGATCCGCATGACCACCCCCCAACAAGCGAACGGCGACCTCGACCCGCGCACGCGCCGCCTGCTCGAGGCGCCCATCATCCCCACGCTGCTGCGGCTGGCCGCGCCCAATGTGCTCGTGATGCTGGCGCAGGCCTCCGTCGGGCTCATCGAGACCTACTTCGTCGGCAAGCTCGGCACCGACGCGCTGGCCGGCATGGCGCTGGTGTTCCCCATCGTCATGCTGATGCAGATGACCTCCAGCGGCGCGATGGGCGGCGGCATCGCCTCGTCGATCGCGCGTGCGCTGGGCGCGCGCCGCCGCGGCGACGCCGATGCGCTGGTGTGGCACGCGGTGGTCATCGCGATCGGCTTCGGCCTGTGCTTCACGCTCGCGCTGCTGCTGGGCGGGCGCTGGCTCTACGGCGTGATGGGCGGCACCGGCGCGGCGCTGGAAGCTGCGCTCACGTACTCGAACTGGGTGTTCGCGGGCGCGGTGCTGGTGTGGCTCTTCAACTCGCTGTCCGCCATCATCCGCGGCACCGGCAACATGGCGGTGCCGGCCAACGTGACGGTGGTGGGCGTGGTGTTCCTCATTCCGGCGTCGCCGCTCCTGATCTTCGGCATCGGGCCGTGGGGCGGCATGGGCATCGCGGGCGGGGCGCTGGCGCTCCTGCTGTACTACCTGCTGGGCTCGATCGCGCTCATCGCCTACCTGCGCTCGCCGCGCAGCCTGCTGCGCCCCACGCTGGCGGCGTTCCAGATGCGCTGGCCGCTGTTCCGCGACATCCTGCGCATCGGGCTGGTGGGCACGGTGTCGACGGTGGCGACCAACCTGTCGATCGGCATCGCCACCGCACTCACCGGCCATTTCGGCGCGGGCGCGCTGGCCGGCTACGGCACCGCGTCGCGGCTGGAGTACCTGCTGGTGCCGCTGGTGTTCGGCCTCGGTGCGCCGCTGGTCGCGATGGTCGGCACCTGCATGGGCGCGGGGCTGCGCGAGCGTGCGCTGCGCGCCACCTGGGCCGGCGCGGCGCTGGCCTTCGGCATGGCCGAGGTCATCGGGCTGGCCGCCGCGCTGTTCCCGCGTCCGTGGCTGATGCTGTTCGGCCACGACCCCGTGATGCTCGAGACCGGCGCACACTACCTGCGCGTGGTGGGGCCGCTGTACGGTTTCTTCGGCGTCGGGCTGGTGCTGTACTTCGCCTCGCAGGGCGCGGGCCGGCTGCTGTGGCCGGTGCTCGGCAACATCGCGCGGCTCGCCGTGGCGGGCACGGGCGGCTGGCTGGCGCTGCGCTGGGGCGGCGGGCTCACCGGCGTGTTCGCGGCGCAGGGCGTGGCGCTGGTGGTGTACGGCATCGTCATCGCCTCGGCCATCGCGGGCGGTGCGTGGTTCGGCCGCGTGGGCTGGCCGCGCACGACCCAGGGGCTGCTGCGCCGCGTGGCGCAGGCCTGAAGCGCTCTCGCTATCTCTTCATTAACGAAAGGCTCGTCATGCAGATCAAGGATTCCGTCGTCTTCATCACCGGTGCCAACCGGGGGCTCGGCCTGGCGTTCGCCAAGGCGGCGCTCGCGGCCGGTGCGCGCAAGGTCTACGGGGCCGCGCGCGACCCGAAGAGCATCACGCTCGCGGGCGTCGTGCCTGTGGCGCTCGACGTCACGCAGCCCGCGCAGATCGAAGCAGCCGTTCGCGCCTGTGGCGACGTGACGCTGCTGGTCAACAACGCGGGCATCTCGCGCGGATCGAGCTTCCTGGGATCGGCCGATGCGGTGGCCGCGGCGCGTGCCGAGTTCGAGACCAACTTCTTCGGCCCCTGGGCGCTCACGCAGGCCTTTGCGCCGGTGCTCGCGTCGAATGGCGGCGGTGCGGTCCTCAACGTGCTGTCGGCCCTGGCCTGGACGACGTTCCCCGGCGTGGCGACCTACAGCGCCACCAAGTCGGCGGCCTGGTCGCTGAGCAACGGCTTGCGCAACGAACTGGCGGGGCAGGGCACGCAGGTCACGAGCCTGCACGTGGCGCTCATGGACACCGACATGGCGGCGCACATGCCCGGCCCCAAGACCTCGCCCGACGACGCGGCGCGACAGGCACTGGCGGGCGTGGAAGCGGGGCTGCCCGAGGTGCTGGCCGACGAGGTCACGCGCCAGCTCAAGCAGAGCCTTTCGACCGAGCGGCCCGCTTATGCGAGTCCGCCGGTCTGAAGTGCGTCAATAGCGGTAGGGGTTGTTCGGGCGACGGTCGTAACGGTTGGGCACACCGTCGCCGTCGTTGTCCCGGCGGCCGTAGCGACGGCCTTCCCAGTCGCGGCGGCCGTGGTCGTAATAGCCGTGGCGACGCGGGCCGTCGTAGTAGCCCGGGTGGTAGTGGCGCGGGGGCGGCGGCGGGGCGTAGTAGTGATGGCGCGGCGGCGGCGCGGGCGTCACGTACACCTGGGCCTGGATGAACGGGCCGCCGGCCTGGGCATGGGCCGGCGCGGTGAGGGCGGCCAGCGACAGCAGGGCGGCGGCACCGAAGGCGAATGTCAGCTTTTTCATGGCGACTCCTGGGGAGTGATTGCGATGCCTCATCGTCGCGCCATTATGTGAAGTTCTTGTAAGCCGGAAGCGAAATCGCATGAAGAGCTGTAAGCCGCTGCGCTCGCGCTTTTTCAGCGTGGCGGGGCCGGCAGCATGCGCCGCAAGGCTTCGAAGAACAGGTCGGACTGTTCCCGCTCGCCCTGGATCTGCGCCGCCACGTGCGCGGCCAGCTTGGCGTTGACGGGCACCAGCGGGCGCCCGGTCGATTGCGCGATCACCTGGTGCAGGCAGGCGCGCTCCAGGTAGTACAGGTCGTCGTAGGCGTGGGCGATGGTGCCGCCCGCCACGATCACACCGTGGTTCGCGAGAAAAGCCACGTCCTTGCCGGCCATGGCGCGCGCGATGCGCTCGCCCTCGGCGTCGTCCAGTGCCAGGCCGTTGTACTCGGCGTCGATGGCGATGCGGTTCATGTAGCGCATGGCGTTCTGGCTGGCGGTCGGGTCGAGCGCGCGGTCGACCGTGAGCGTCAGCGCCGTCGCGTAGGGCATGTGGCAATGCAGCACCACGGCGTGGCCCGTGAGGCGGTGCACCGCGCCGTGGATGAAGAGGGCGGTGGGCTCCACGCGGTGGCGGCCCGCGAGCACTTCGCCGTGCACGTCGATCAGCACGATGTCGTCGGGACCGATCTCGCTCCAGTGCAACCCGCGCGGGTTGATGAGGTAGCGGTCCTGCGCGCCCGGCAGCAACACGCTGAAATGGTTGCACACACCTTCGGACAGCCCGTGGTGGGCCGCGGCGCGCAGCGCGAGCGCGAGGTCTTCGCGCAACTGGCGCACGGCGGGGCTGGCGTATTCGGAATCGGCGGACATCGCGGGGGTCTCCTTCTTTCTTGTGGTGGGTGAATCGTTCGTGCCGGATCAGGCGCGGACCAGCCCGGCCCAGGCCGCCACGAAGCGCTGCGCGTCCTCGCGCACGGCGGGGGCGGTCTTCCCGGGTTTGTAGAGCGACGAGCCGATGCCGAAGCCGGCCGCGCCAGCCGCGCGCCATGCGCCCATGTTGTCGGGCGCGATGCCGCCCACGGGCATCACGGGCGTGCCGGTCGGCAGCACCGCGAGCAGGGCCTTGACCACGGCGGGCGAGGCCAGTTCGGCCGGGAACAGCTTGAGGCCCGTGGCACCGGCCGCGAGCGCGCCGAAGGCCTCGGTGGGCGTCATCACGCCGGGCAGGCAGGCCATGCCCAGGCGCGCGGCCTCGGCGATGACGTCGGCATTGAAGTTGGGCGACACGATCAGCTCGCCGCCGGCCGCATGCACTTCGCGCACCTGCTTCGCGTCGAGCACGGTGCCCGCGCCGACCAGTGCGGTGGGGAAGCGCTGGCGCATCAGCGCGATGCTCTCCAGCGGCTGCGGCGAATTGAGCGGCACTTCGAGCAGCCGGAAGCCGGGCTCGACGATGGCGTCGCCCACGTCGGCGGCTTCGGCGGGCGAGAGGCCGCGCAGGATGGCCACGAGCGGCAGGGCCTGCATCGCGGCGTTGAATTTATCGAGGGGCGTGGTCATGGGGCGGGTGTCCTGTCGGTGTCGAGAAAGCCGGACAGCGTGTGCAGTCCGGCCCAGGTGGCTTCGGCGCCGAGCGTGCGCGTGGCGACGCCGGTGGCGCGCAGGGCCAGGGTGTAGCGTTGGGTGAGGGTGGAAGAGCCGATCAGCACGACCTCGCCGACGGCCTGTACCGATTGCGTGCGCAGCTCCTCGCCGATGAGCAGGCCCGACAGGTAGCTCGACAACTCTTCCTTGGGCATGCGTTCGAACAGCGCGAGCGTGCGCGTGCCGAAGGCGTTGTGCAGCAGGCCGTGGCCGTTCTCGGAGCGCGTCACGCCTTCGAGGAACGCGGCTTCGTCGAGCGGCGCGGTCGCGTCGAGCGTGCGCCCCAGGATCGAGTGCTGGCTCAGCAGCGCGTAGAACTCGCCCGTCATGTAGGTGCGAAAGCCCGCGACGCGGCCTTTCTTGACCGTGGCCCATTTGTTGTGGGTGCCGGGCAGCACGAAGACGCCGTCGTCCAGGCCGGTGATCGTCATGGCGCCGAGGATCTGCACCTCTTCGCCGCGCATCACGTCGGGCACGCCGGCGTGCTCGTCGCTGAGGCCGGGCACGATGGCGATGCGCGCGCCGGGGATGGCGTCTGTGGCGATGATGCTGCGGCCTACTTCGACGCGGCCTGCGGGGCAGGGGCAGTAGGGCGCTTCGACCCAGCCCTGCTTGCTGCCGGCCATGCCGGAGATCAGGCAGCGCGTGTCTTTCAGGCGCATCCAGTCGCCGAACAGCGACTCGAACACGGCGGGAAAGCCGCCCTCGGGCACGGTGAGGATGCCGCGGGCGTCGCTGCGTTCTTCGATGACCTGTCCGCTCGGGTCGAGCAATGCACCGCGTAGCGAGCTTGTGCCCCAGTCGATGGCGATGAGTCTTGTCATTTCTGTCGTCTGTTGCGTTTCGAGAGTCGGTTCGGGGCGCGTGCCCAGGCCACCGGGTACTTCCCTCCGCGAATGTCCCCCGGGCTTCGCCCTCCTCCTTGATTTCGCTGCGGGAAGCACCC
>NZ_JBWKYW010000035.1:0-71288 GCF_059423965.1 Variovorax sp. GW458-11-26-14-LB1 | reverse complement strand
GCGCTGCTGGCTGCGGCGGGCTTGGGGGCCGCTTCGTTGTCGGAGGCTTTGGAGCCGCCGGGGGTGAGCAATTGGGGCAAGGTGGCGCGCTGGGCGGCTGCCGGATCGGTCGGCAGATAGAGCGCGCCGCGCTGTCCGCACGCCGCAAGGCCGGCCGCGCTGGCGGCAAGGCAGACCATGAGCGCGGTGCGGGCGCGAGCGCTCACTAGAATTTGGCGAACATTCAACATGCTGAAATTGTAATGACCGACACCGAGTACATGGACCGCGCCGAGGCGGCGCTTGCTGCCATCGAGCAGGGCTGCGACCGCATCAACGACGCGACCGACGCCGACATCGACAACCAGCGGGTCGGTGGGATGATCACGATGTCGTTTCGCAACGGCAGCCAGCTGATCGTGAACCTGCAGAAGCCGCTGCAGGAAATCTGGCTGGCGGCACGCTCCGGCGGCTACCACTACCGGCACGACGGCCGGGTGTGGGTGGACACCAAGACCGGGGAAGAATTCTTCGGCAACCTGTCGCGCGAGGCGACCCTGCAGGCGGGGCAGCCGCTGGTGTTCGCGGCGGCCTGAGCCGCCGCTCCGTCTTCCTCGATCAGTTCCTGAACAGGTCGAGGATACGGTTGCGCTCCTCGGGCGGCGCAGGCGCGCTGATCGCCGGGCCGCTCAGGGCTTCGGCGGGGGCCACCGGCGCGGAGGATTCCACGCCCAGGCTCGACACGCCGCGGCCCGGCGCGTAGTCGTCGTAGTACCACTCGCCGCCGACGCTCACGATGCCCGAAGGCGGCGTGGTCGACAGGTCGGTCACGGGCACGCCCTTGAGGGCGGTTTCCATGTAGTTGATCCAGATCGGCAGGCTCAGGCCGCCGCCGGTTTCGCGGTCGCCCAGGTTGCGCGGCGTGTCGTAGCCGATCCACGAGATCGCCGTCATGGTGGGCTGGAAGCCCGCGAACCAGGCGTCGAGCGAGTCGTTGGTGGTGCCGGTCTTGCCGTAGAGGTCGGGGCGCTTGAGCATCGCCTGCGCTTTCGCGGCCGTGCCGGCGCGCGTGATGGACTGCAGCAGCGTGTCCATGATGAAGGCGTTGCGCTGCGGGATGGCGCGCGAGGCTTCATTGAGCAGCGGCGGCTGGACGTCGACCAGCACGCGGTCCTTGTGGTCGGTGACGCGGGTCACGAGGTACGGATTCACGCGGTAGCCGCCGTTGGCGAACACCGAATAGCCCACCGCCATCTGCATCGGCGTGACGGCGCCGGCACCGAGCGCCATCGGCAGGTAGGCGGGGTGCTTGTCCTTGTCGAAGCCGAAGTTGGTGATCCAGTCTTGCGCGTAGCGCGTGCCGATGGATTGCAGGATGCGGATCGACACGAGGTTGCGCGACTTCATCAGCGCGGTGCGCATCGACATCGGACCGTCGAAGCCGCCGCCGTAGTTCTTGGGCTCCCAGGGCTGGCCGCCGGTGGTGCCGGCGTCGAAGAACAGCGGGCCGTCGTTGATGACGGTGGCGGGGGTGAAGCCCTTTTCGAGCGCCGCCGAGTAGATGAAGGGCTTGAAGCTCGAGCCCGGCTGGCGCCAGGCCTGCGTGACGTGGTTGAACTTGTTCTTGCCGAAGTCGAAGCCGCCGACCAGCGCCTTGATGGCGCCGTCACGCGGGTCCATGGCGACGAATGCGCCTTCGACCTCGGGCAGCTGGGTGATTTCCCAGGTGTTCTTGGGCGTCTTCGCGACGCGGATCACGGCGCCGCGGCGGATCTTGATGTTGGGCGGTGCCTTGTCCGACAGGCCGGACTGCGCGGGCTTGAGGCCGTCGCCCGTGATCTGCACGGCGTCGCCGTTGGCCCGGATGGCCTGGATTTCCTTGGGCGTGGCCTTGAGCACCACGGCCGCCATGACATCGCCGTTGTCGGGGTGGTCGTTCAGCACGTCGTCCACCGCCTCGTCGAGCTCCTTGGGGTCGTTCGGCAGGTCGATGAACTTCTCGGGGCCGCGGTACACCTGACGGCGCTCGTAATCCATGATGCCCTTGCGCAGGGCCTTGTAGGCCGCGGCCTGGTCGGCGGCGACCAGCGAGGTGTAGACCTTGAGGCCGCGCGTGTAGGTGCTGTCGCCGTACTGGGCGTACATCAGCTGGCGCACGGTTTCGGCCACGTACTCGGCGTGCAGGCGGTTCGGGTCGGCGGCGTCGCGCAGGTGCAGCTCTTCCTTCTTGGCCTCGGCCGCCTGCTCGGCGGTGATGAAGCCGGCCTCCTGCATGCGATCGATCACGTAGAACTGGCGTCCGCGTGCGCGCTGCGGGTTGTTGACCGGGTTGTTCGCGCCGGGCGCCTTCGGCAGGCCGGCCAGCATGGCGGCCTGGGCGATCGTCATCTCGGACAGCGGCTTGCCGAAATAGGCTTCGGAAGCGGCCGCGAAACCGTAGGCGCGGTTGCCCAGGTAGATCTGGTTCAGGTAGATCTCGAAGATCTGGTCCTTCGTGAGCAGGTGCTCCAGCTTGAAGGTCAGCAGCACCTCGTAGATCTTGCGGGTCAGCGTCTTCTCGGAGCTCAGGTAGACGTTGCGGGCCACCTGCATCGTGATGGTGGAGGCGCCCTGGCTCTTCACGCGGTTCAGGTTGGCGAGGCCGGCGCGGACCAGCCCCTTGTAGTCGACGCCGCCATGGTCATAGAAGCGGGCGTCTTCGGCGGCCAGGACGGCGTCCTTCACGACCTTGGGGATCGCGGCGATGGGGGTGAGGTTGCGTCGCTCTTCCCCGAACTCGCCGATCTGCGTGCCTTCGGCCGAGAACACGCGCAGCGGCAGCTTGGGTCGGTAGTCGGAGAGTTCCGAGATGTCCGGCAGGTTGGGGTAGGCCACTGCCAGGGCCACGGCCACCACGCACAGGATGGAAAGCAGGCCCGCCGCAGCGATGCCCGCCCCCCAGAACACGAAACGCAACAGCCATTTCAGCCAGAAGGGGCGTTCGGGTGGAGGAGTCTTGGCGCGCCCTTTCGGGCTGGAAGTTTCTTGCATGGGGGCCCGGAGAGTCACCGGACATTATAAAAAGCCGCCCCCTCGGCGCCTCCGGATCTTTGTTACCTCGCGCATTCCCTCTCCAGGGGCTAAGCAGAAAGTTACAGAATGCGGCTTTGACGTCACGTTTTGACAACGGTTGTCGGTTCCGGGCTTTCTGCACGCTTGGTGGGCGCTGTGCCTGCTGCTAGCATGCAACCGAACGCATATTTTTCCATTGGTTACAAATAACAGGGGGAGAGGGACCTAACTTGGCTGCTCTTGGATCATTGTTTCGTCGTCAGAACGCCCCCCTGCTGGGACTGGACGTCAGTTCGTCCAGCGTGAAGCTGGTGGAGCTCGGCCGTGAGGCCAGCGGCAAGCTGGTCCTGGAGCGCTGCGCCATCGAACCGCTCGAACGCGGCTGGATCACCGACGGCAACGTCGAGAAATTCGACGAAGTCGCCGAAGCCGTGCGCCGCGTCGTGCGCAAGAGCGGCACCAAGACCCGCAACGTGGCGCTGGCGCTGCCGCCCTCGGCGGTCATCACCAAGAAGATCATTCTCCCGGGCGGCATGAGCGAGCAGGAGCTCGAGATCCAGGTCGAATCGGAAGCCAACCAGTACATCCCGTTCTCGCTCGATGAGGTGAGTCTCGACTTCTGCGTGACGGGACCGAGCACGACCTCCGTCGGCGACGTGGAAGTGCTGATCGCCGCCTCCCGCAAGGAGAAGGTGCAGGACCGCGAGGGCCTGGCGGAAGCCGCGGGCCTGAAGGCCATGATTCTCGACGTCGAGTCGTATGCCTCGCGCCTCGCAACCGCGCGCCTGATCGAGCAACTCCCGGGCAAGGGCGTGGACGCCATCGTGGCGCTGTTCGAAGTCGGCGCTTTCACGACCAGCATGCAGGTGCTGCGCAACCAGGAGGTGCTGTACGACCGCGACCAAGCCTTCGGCGGCGCTCAATTGAGCCAGCTGATCGTGCGTCAGTACGGGTTTTCCGCCGAAGAAGCCGAAGCCAAGAAGCGCAGCGGCGACTTGCCCGACGACTACGGTTCGGGCGTGCTCAAGCCCTTCGTCGAAAGCATCGCGCAGGAAATCGCGCGGGCGTTGCAGTTCTTCTTCACCAGCACGCCGCACAACCGCGTCGACTACGTGCTGCTGGCCGGTGGTTCGTCGTCGCTGCCGGGGCTGACCAATGCCGTGACCCGCCAGACCTCTTTCGCCTGCTCGCTCGTGAATCCGTTCGACGGCATGGACTTCGGCCCCAGCATTCGCGAGAAGAAGGTCCGCCGCGAAGCGCCTTCCTATCTGACCTCCTGCGGCCTGGCCATGCGGAGGTTCCTGCAGTGATCCTGATCAATCTGCTTCCGCACCGCGAAGCCGCGCGCAAGCGCCGCCGCGAGGCTTTCTACGGCACCTTAGGTGGTGCCGCGCTGTTGGGCGCCCTGATCGCCGGCCTCGGTTACCTGTGGTTCGAGGCCCAGATTTCGGCTCAGCAATCGAAGAACGGTTTCCTTCAGGCCGAGATCAAGAAGCTCGAAGTCGAGATCAAGGAAATCTCGACACTGCAGGAAGAAATCGCAGCCTTGCGCGCGCGCCAGCTGGCCGTGGAAGACCTGCAAGGCGACCGCAATCTGCCCGTGCACCTGCTCAACGAACTCGTCCGGCAACTGCCCGACGGCGTCTACCTCACCAGCATGAAGCAGGAGAACCAGACCGTGACCCTGCAAGGCATGGCGCAGTCGAACGAGCGCGTGTCGGAACTGCTGCGCAACCTCGGCAACAACAGCCCCTGGCTGGTGAAGCCCGAGCTGGTCGAAATCACCTCGGCCAACGTGAACCTGAGCCAGCGCGACCAGCGCCGCGTGGCGAACTTCACGATGCGCATCGGCCTCAAGCGGCCCACCGACGCCCAGAAGGCGGAGGCCGAGAAGGCCTTGGCCGCCAAGGCGCAGGCGAAGGGGTAATCGATCATGGCCATCAGCAACCGATCCCTCCCCAAAGTCGACGTCGCCACCGCATTGCGCAACTTCGGCGACCAGTTCCGCGGACTGAATCCGAACGATCCTTCCATGTGGCCGGCGGTGCCGCGCTACGCGCTGTGCCTGGCCGTGACCGCCCTGGTGCTGGCGGGCCTGTGGTTTGTCTGGCTCACGAACTCCAACGACGAGCTCGAAGCCGAGCGCGCCAAGGAAGTCACGCTCCGGACCGACTACCAGAAGAAAGTGGCGCAAGCCGCCAACCTCGACCTGCTGAAGAAGCAGCGCGAGCAGGTGCAGCAGTACGTGATCCTTCTCGAGAAGCAACTGCCCAGCAAGGCGGAAATGGACGCACTGCTCTCCGACATCAACCAGGCCGGCCTCGGCCGCAGCCTGCAGTTCGAACTGTTCCGTCCGGGCCAGGTGTCGGTCAAGGACTACTACGCAGAGCTGCCGATCGCCGTGCGCGTCACGGGCCGCTACCACGACATGGGCGCCTTCGCGGCCGACGTGGCCAGCCTGTCGCGCATCGTGACGCTCAACAACGTGACCGTCACACCGCAGAAGGACAAGGACGTGCTGACGATGGACGCCACCGCGCGCACCTACCGCTACCTCGACGAAGATGAGCGGGCCGCCCAGAAACGCGCCACGGCGCCGAAGGCGAAGAAATGAAGCCGGTCGCCAAAGTCCTGTGGCTGGCACTGGCCACGCTGGGCCTGAGCGCCTGCGGCGATTCCGACCAGGAAGACCTGCAGCGCTGGATGGTCGAGCAGCGCGCCCAGATCAAGCCCTCGGTGCCGCCGATCTCCGAACCCAAGAAGTTCACGCCGCAGGCCTACACCGAGGCGTCGTCGTTCGAGCCCTTCAACATGCTGAAGCTGACCCAGGCGCTGCGCCGGGAGTCGAACCAGCCGAGCACCTCCGAGCTGATCGCGCCGGAGCTGGCGCGCCGCAAGGAAGCGCTCGAGGCGTTCCCGCTCGACGCGATGGCTATGGTCGGCAGCATGAACCGCAACGGCCAGCCGGTGGCGCTCGTGCGTGTGGACAAGCTGCTCTACAAGGTGCGCGTCGGCGAATACCTGGGGCTCAACTACGGGCGCATCACCCGTATCAACGAAACCGAAGTCGCCCTGCGCGAGATCGTGCAGGACGCCGCGGGCGAATGGATCGAACGTGTAGCCACGCTGCAGTTGCAAGAGAGTGCGAAATGAACCATAAAAAATCAACGATGGCACAGTGGCTGCGCGCCGCCGGGCTGGGTCTGCTGGCTTTCGGTGCCCTGGCCGTCGCCCATGCGCAAAACGCGATCGAGTCGGTGACGAGCTCGACCCAGTCGGGCGCGGAAGTGATCCGCATCGACTTGGCCCAGCCGCTCACCGCCGTGCCTGCCGGGTTTTCGGTGCAGACGCCGGCGCGCATCGCGCTGGACTTCCCGGGCGTGACGAACGCCATCGGGCGTTCGGCCATCGAGGTGAACCAGGGCAACCTGCGCTCGGTCAACGTGGTGCAGGCTGGTGACCGTAGCCGCGTCGTGCTGAACCTGAAGCAGGCCACGGCGTACAAGGCCGAGATCCAGGGCAAGTCGCTGCTGGTGGTGCTCGAGCCGGTGGCTGGCACCGCACTCGTCGCTTCCGCGGCGACCACTTTCGCCGAGAACCGCAATCGCGATACGCTGCCGCTGCGCGACGTCGATTTCCGCCTCGGCGCCGACAACACCGGCCGCGTGCTGGTCGACCTGCCGAACAACCAAGTCGGCGTCGACGTGAAGCAGCAGGGCAAGAGCCTCGTGGTGGAGTTCACCAAGTCGACGCTGCCCGAAGGCCTGCGCCGCCGCCTCGACGTGGCCGACTTCGGCACGCCGGTGCAGCTGATCACCTCGCAGCAGTCGGGCGACCGCGTGCGCATGACGATCGATGCCAAGGGCGACTGGGAGCACAGCGCCTACCAGAGCGAGAAC
Organism: Variovorax sp. GW458-11-26-14-LB1; assembly: GCF_059423965.1. NCBI lineage: Bacteria > Pseudomonadati > Pseudomonadota > Betaproteobacteria > Burkholderiales > Comamonadaceae > Variovorax > Variovorax sp. GW458-11-26-14-LB1. The sequence continues at coordinate 64,359 of NZ_JBWKYW010000035.1, read as the reverse complement.
CAGTTCGTGGTGGAAGTCCGCGCGCGCAAGGTCGACCCGAGCAAGCTCACGCAAGGTGTCGGCTACAACGGCGAGAAGCTGTCGCTCAACTTCCAGAACATCGAGATCCGCTCGCTGCTGCAGGTGATCGCCGACTTCACGAACTTCAACATCGTGACCTCGGATTCGGTCAGCGGCGCACTGACGCTGCGGCTGAAGGATGTGCCCTGGGACCAGGCGCTCGACATCATCATGCAGGCGAAGAACCTGGGCATGCGCAAGAACGGCAGCGTGCTGTGGATCGCGCCCAAGGACGAGATCAACGCCAAGGAAAAGCTCGAATTCGAAGCCAAGGCGGCGATCGAGAACCTGGAGCCGCTGCGCACGCAGTCGTTCCAGCTGAACTACACGAAGGCCATTGCGATTGCACAGGGCCTGACGGGGACCGGTGCATCGGCGGGTGGCGGTGGTGGTGGCGGCGGCGCGACCTCGCGCATCCTGAGCCCCCGCGGCAGCGTGATCGCCGAAGCGCGGACCAACCAGCTGTTCGTTTCCGACGTTCCCTCGCGCCTGGCCCAGGTCGCCGACCTGATCCAGAAGCTGGACATTCCAGTCCGCCAGGTGCTGATCGAAGCGCGCATCGTGGAAGCCTCGGACACCTTCGGCAAGTCGCTCGGCGTGCGACTCGGTGGCGGTATTTCCGGAGAGCGTTTTGCTTCGTCGTCCGGCAATCGTGCGTTCGGCACCTTGGGTGTGATGCCTGTCACGGGGACCGGCGGTACGGGCGGTACGCCTACCACGACCTGGACCAATTCCAACTTCATCAACCTGCCTGCCGGCGATGCCGGCGGCACCGGCAACGCGGCCGGCACCTTCGCAATCTCGCTGTTCAATTCGAGTTTCTCGCGCATGCTGAACCTCGAGATCTCCGCCCTCGAAGCCGATGGCAAGGGCAAGCTGGTCTCCAGCCCCCGCGTCATCACGGCCGACCAGACCAAGGCGCTGATCGAGCAGGGCGAGGAAATTCCCTACCAGCAGGCCACCTCCAGCGGCGCCACGTCGATCTCGTTCCGCAAGGCGGTGCTCAAGCTCGAAGTCACGCCGCAGATCACGCCCGAGGGCAACATCATCCTCACGCTGGACGTGAGCAAGGACGCCCGCGGCGTCAATACTTCGGCGGGCCCGGCCATCAACACCAAGCACGTGCAGACCGAGGTGCTGGTCGAGAACGGCGGCACGGTCGTCATCGGTGGTATCTTCGAGCTCACCGAAACCAATGACGAATCGCGCGTGCCGGTGCTGGGTGAAATCCCCTACATGGGGGCATTGTTCCGCAAGCGCGAACGCGTTGCCAACAAGACCGAAATGCTCGTCTTTATCACCCCGAAGATGATTACCGACCGCAACGCCGCGCGCTGACGCGCGGGCGTAGCAGCCACCGCGTGGCGGTCGCACTTGTCGGGTTGCCCGGCGCCGGAAAGTCCGCAGTGGGCCGGCGGCTGGGCGCTCGGCTGAACACTCCCTTCATCGACACCGATCACGTGATCGAGCAGCGCATCGGCTGCACGATCCGTGATTTCTTCGACCGCGAGGGCGAAGCCGCCTTCCGCGACATCGAGCAGGCGGTCATTGCCGATCTGGCCGTCCACCCCCACGGCGTGCTGGCGACCGGCGGTGGCGCCGTGCTGCGCGAGGCCAACCGCCAGGAGCTGCGCGACCATTTCCACGTCATCTACCTGCGTTCCTCGCCCGAAGACCTGTTCCGGCGCCTGCGTCACGACGTCAAGCGCCCGCTCCTGCAGGTGGCCGATCCGCTGGGCCGGCTGCGCGAACTGCACGACGCTCGCGACCCGTTCTACCGGGAAACGGCCCACGACGTGGTCGACACCGGCCGGCCGTCGATCGCGGTGCTGGTCAACCTCATCGTGATGCAGCTCGAACTGGCGGGCGTGGTCGAACCCGGCGCCCATCCGGAAGAGCCCTCGGACTGACCCCGGCAGGCCCGAGCGCCTAAACTCGCGGCCATGTCCCTGTCTGTTTCGCCCGCACTTTCCGCCCCGCCAAAGCCCGAACGCGTCGAGATCCAGCTCGGTGAGCGCAGCTACCCGATCCTGATCGGCGGCGGCCTGCTGGAAGACCCCGCCAGCTTCGGTGTCGTTCCCGCGGCCGCGAGCGCGCTGATCGTCAGCAACACCACCGTGGCGCCGCTCTACGCGCAAGCCTTGCGGACCGTGCTGGCCAAGCGCTTTCGCACGGTCCACCTGCTCGAGTTGCCCGACGGTGAGGCGCACAAGAACCTAGAGACGCTCAACCTGATCTTCGACGCCCTGCTGGGCCACGGCAGCGACCGCAAGACGGTGCTGTTCGCGCTCGGCGGCGGGGTGGTGGGCGACATGACCGGCTTCGCCGCCGCCAGCTACATGCGCGGCGTGCCCTTCGTGCAGGTGCCGACCACGCTGCTGGCGCAGGTCGACTCCTCGGTGGGCGGCAAGACGGCCATCAACCACCCGCTGGGCAAGAACATGATTGGCGCGTTCTACCAGCCGCAGCTCGTGCTGTGCGACTTGAACACGCTGCAGACGCTGCCGCCGCGCGAACTGAGCGCCGGCCTCGCCGAGGTCATCAAGTACGGTCCGATCTACGACATGGCCTTCTTCGACTGGATCGAAGCGAACATCGAAGCGCTGGTGGCGCGCGACCCGGCCGCGCTGGCCCATGCCGTGAAGCGCAGCTGCGAGATCAAGGCGCTGGTGGTCGGCCAGGACGAGCACGAGACCGGCCTGCGGGCCATCCTCAATTTCGGCCACACCTTCGGCCATGCCATCGAGTCGGGCCTGGGCTACGGCGAATGGCTGCACGGCGAAGCCGTCGGCTGCGGCATGGTCATGGCGGCGCAGCTGTCGCAGCGCCTCGGCGGCATCGACGAGGCCTTCGTCGAACGGCTGACCCGCCTGATCGAGCGCGCCGGCCTGCCCACCGTGGGGCCGGCGCTGGGCGCCGAGCGCTACCTCGAGCTGATGCGCGTCGACAAGAAGTCCGAAGCCGGCGAGATCCGCTTCGTGGTGATCGACCGACCCGGCTCCGCCGTCGTGCGCAGCGCGCCCGACGCGATGGTGCGCGACGTGCTCGCGCAGTGCTGCGCGGCATGAGCCTCGCGGCGTACGCTTGCCACCCCGCGCGCTCGCGCGGACGGCGCCACGCGGAGCCGCCCGCGCCCACGCGCGACGCCTTCCAGCGCGATCGCGACCGCATCGTCCATTCCACCGCCTTCCGCCGGCTGGTCTACAAGACCCAGGTGTTCCTCAACCACGAGGGCGACCTGTTCCGCACGCGGCTCACGCATTCGCTCGAAGTCGCGCAGCTGGGCCGCTCCATCGCGCGCGCGCTGCGGCTCAACGAAGACCTGGTCGAGGCGATCGCGCTGGCCCACGACCTGGGCCACACGCCCTTCGGTCACGCGGGCCAGGACGCGCTCAACGCCTGCATGGCCGAGCACGGCGGCTTCGAGCACAACCTGCAGAGCCTGCGCGTGGTCGACGCGCTGGAGCACCGCTACCCGCAGTACGACGGCCTGAATCTCAGCTTCGAGACCCGCGAAGGCATCCTCAAGCACTGTTCGCGCGCCAACGCCGAACGCATCGAGGCGGCCGAGCCGCAGGGCGTGGCCCGTCGCTTTCTCGATCGCACGCAGCCCGGGCTGGAGGCACAGCTGTGCAACCTGGCCGACGCCATCGCCTACAACGCGCACGACATCGACGACGGCGTGCGCTCGGGCCTGATCAGCGTCGAGCAACTGGCCGACGTCGAGCTGTTCGAACGCTACCGCCGCGAAGCGCTGGCCGAGCATCCGCACCTGCAGGGCCAAGGCCGGCGCGTGCTCTATGAAACCATCCGCCGCATGCTCAGCGCACAGGTCTACGACGTGATCGACACGACGCGCGCGGCCATCGAGGCGCTGGCGCCCGTCGATGCCGACGCCGTGCGCCAGGCTCCGCCGCTGGTGGCCTTCAGCGGCGTCATGCAGGCGCAGTCGGAGGCGCTCAAGCAGTTCCTGTTCCGCAACCTCTACCGCCACCCGCAGGTCACGCAGACCACCGACCAGGCGAGCGAGGTCGTGCGCGGGCTGTTCGACGCCTACCTGGCGCGCGGCACCGAGATGCCCGCCTCGTACGCCGAACGCCGCGACCGGCACCGCGCCGTGGCCGACTACATCGCCGGCATGACCGACCGCTTCGCCATGCGCGAGCACGAACGGCTGACCGGCCGGCGGGGCATCGCATGACGGCGGCTGTGCGCTCGAGCAGCACGTCGGCCCGCGTGCCCGCAGCGGCCTTCGCTGTCGTGCTGGGCGGTGTCAGTGCCGCGCTGCACCTGGGCAAGCTGCCGCCCGCCGTGCCGGCGCTGCAGGCGTCGCTGGGCATCGACCTGGTCGAGGCGGGTTTCCTGCTGTCGCTGGTCCAGGTCGCGAGCATGACGCTCGGCTTGCTGGCTGGGCTCGCCGCAGACTCCATCGGCCTGCGGCGCAGCATGCTGGTCGGGCTGGCGGTGCTGACGACGGCCAGCCTGCTCGGGGGCGCCGTCGGTGCCGGTCTGCTGGGCGGGTCTCACGCGGTGCTGTGGCTGTTCGTGCTGCGTGCGGCCGAAGGCATCGGCTTCCTGATGGCGGTGATGCCGGGGCCGGGACTCATCCGCGCACTCACACCGGCGGGCGCCGACAAGGCTGCGCTGGGCCTGTGGGGCGCCTACATGCCGCTCGGCGTGGCGCTGGCGCTTCTGATCGGCCCGGCCCTGATCGGTTGGGGCGGATGGGCCGACTGGTGGTGGACGCTGTCGCTGGTGTCGGCGGGAGCGGCACTCTGGGTGTGGCTGGCGGTGCCGCGCGACCGGCCCCGCGTGGCCGGTGCAAGCCCGCAGCCCGCGTCGGCCGGTTGGGCGTCGCGGCTGCGCGAGACGGTCGGTGCACGTGCGCCGTGGCTGGTCGCGTTGACCTTCGCCGTGTATTCGTCGCAATGGATGGCCGTGATCGGTTTCCTGCCCGCCATCTATGCCGACGCGAAGGTGCCGGCCGCCTGGAGCGCGGTGCTGACCGCGCTGGCCGCGGCGATGAACATCGTCGGCAACCTCATGGGCGGCCGCTGGCTGCAGCGCGGCGTGGCGCCCGAGCGCCTGCTGCAGTGGGGCTTCCTGACCATGGCGCTGGGCGGCGTCGCCGCCTTCGCGCAGGTGGGGCAGGGCGCCGGCGCCGAAGCGCTGGGCCTGCCGCCCGCGCTGCGCTATGCCGCGATCTGCGCCTTTTCGCTCGGCGGCGGCATGGTGCCGGCGACGCTGTTCCTGTTGGGCGTGCGGCTGGCGCCGGGGCCGAGCACCGTCTCGACCACCGTTGGCCTGATGCAGCAGGCGTCGTCGCTCGGCCAGTTCCTGGCGCCGCCGGCGGTGGCCTGGCTGGCGCACCGCGTCGGAGGCTGGCACTGGACCTGGACCGCCACGCTGGCCTGCTCGCTTGCCGGCATGGCGGTCGCTGCGCGCCTCGGGCGTATTCGCCGACTGACGGAGGCCACGGCATGAGCGATCCGACGGTCACCGACGCCGCGCAGGCCGAAGCCGACACCCGGCGCTGGCTCGAGCGCGCCGTGATCGGCCTCAACCTGTGCCCCTTCGCCAAGGCGGTGCATGTGAAGGGCCAGATCCACTACCTCACCTACCTCGACACCCACGAAGGCCGCCTCATCGACGCGCTGCTGGCCGAAGCCCGCGCGCTCGTGGCGCTCGATGCCGAGGTGCGCGACACCACCTTGCTGATCGTCCCCCACGCGCTGGCGGACTTTTTCGACTTCAACGATTTCACCGAGCGCGCCGAGCGCAAGCTCGCCCGCGCGGGCTTCGACGGCGTGCTGCAGCTCGCCAGCTTCCATCCGCATTTCCAGTTCGCCGGCACCGAGGCCGACGACATCACCAACGCCACCAACCGCGCGCCGTACCCCACGCTGCACCTGCTGCGCGAAGACAGCGTGGACCGCGCGGTCGAGGCTTTCCCCGAGGCCGAGGCGATCTTTGAGCGCAACATCGAGACGCTCGAAGCCCTGGGCCCCGACGGCTGGACCGCGCTCGATGTCGGCCCGGGAAGCGCCACGCCATGAACAACAAGAACACCATGCCCCGTCCCGCGAAAGCCCACCCCACCAACAAGGCTGCGAAGGCCGAAGCCGAATTGGCCGAAGTCCTGCGCCCGGGCCAGTCCGTCGAGCTGCTCAAGGAGCTGCACATCCTCACGCGCGAAGGCCGGCTCAACCAGGATTCGCGGCGCAAGCTCAAGCAGGTCTATCACCTGTTCCAGTTCATCGAGCAGCTGCTGCGCGAGCTGCCGGGCGAGGGCTCCGAGGCCACGCTGGCCGACCACGGGGCGGGCAAGTCGTACCTCGGTTTCATCATCTACGACCTGTTCTTCCGCGCGCGGCAGGGCGGGCATGTCTACGGCATCGAGACGCGCAGCGAACTGGTCGAGCGCTCCCGCGCGCTGGCGCAGCAGCTGGGCTTCGGACGCATGTCGTTCCTGAACCTCACCGTGGCCGAGTCGGCGCAGGCGAGCGAGCTGCCGGCGCAGATCGACGTGGTCACCGCGCTGCACGCCTGCGACACCGCCACCGACGACGCCATCGCCTTCGGCCTGGCCAAGAAGGCGCGCTGCATGGTGCTCGTGCCCTGCTGCCAGGCCGAAGTGGCGGCCTGCCTGCGCGAGACCAAGGCGCTGGCCCTGTCGCGCACGCCGCTGGCCGAGCTGTGGCGCCATCCGCTGCACACGCGCGAGATCGGCAGCCAGCTCACCAACGTGTTGCGCTGCCTGTACCTGGAAGCCAACGGCTACAGCGTGACGGTCACCGAGCTGGTGGGCTGGGAGCACAGCATGAAGAACGAGCTGATCCTGGCGCGCTACACCGGCCAGCGCAAGGCGAGTGCGGCGACGCGGCTGCGCGAGCTGCTGGCGCAGTTCGGGCTCGACACGCTGGGCGACACGCGCTTCCGTCTCGCCGATTAAGTACCCGGACGGCGTCGTCCATCGTCCCCATGGCCCGTCTTCCCCGTCTCACGCTGGCCGGCATGCCGCACCACGTGATCCAGCGCGGCAACAACCGCCAGCCGATCTTCGTGGACCGCGCCGACCACGAAAAGCTGCTCGGCCTGCTGGCCGAGAACGCCGTGCGCTTCGGCATCGCGCTGCATGCCTACGTGCTGATGGACAACCATTTCCACCTGCTGGCCACGCCCGACAGCACCACGGGCCTGCCGCAGTTCATGCAGTCGGTCGGGCGCAGCTACGTGCGCTACTTCAACGACCGCCATGGCCGCAGCGGCACCTTGTGGGAAGGGCGCTACAGATCGACCCTGATCCAGACCGAGCGCTACCTGCTGACCTGCATGGCCTACATCGACCTGAACCCGGTGCGTGCCGGCATGGTCGCCGAGGCGCGCGATTTCCCCTGGTCCAGTCACGGCCACTACGCCGGCCTGCGGCAAGACAGGCTGTTGACCCCGCACCCGCTGTACTGGGAACTCGGCAACACGCCCTTCGCGCGGGAGGCGGCGTATGCCGAACTGGTGCGTGGCGGGGTCCGCGCGGCCGATCAGCAGGCCCTGACCGAGGCCACCTTGCGCGGCTGGGCGGCCGGCGACGACGGTTTTCTGGACACGTTGCAGAAGTCCACCGAGCGCCGCGTGATCAAGGCCAAGGCCGGCCGGCCGCCTGCGCCCGCCAAAGATCCGGACTGAAAGCGGCCCAAAGCCGCGCCCTTGTTGGCAATCGTGCTGCTGTTTTTAATATGTCCCCAATTTAATTCTGACAAGAAAACTCAAGATTTAATATGAATCTGACCCCCATTAAAGTGTTTGGCATTCTTTGTGCATCGCAATATGCTCCCTTTCCCTGCGAAAACTGAAGGAGCACGCCATGACGACGGCTGCCGAGATTCAACACCTCCAAGAACACGGTCTGTATTCCGGTGCCGATGAGCACGACGCCTGCGGCGTCGGCTTCGTCGCCCACATCAAGGGCGAGAAGAGCCACGCCATCGTGCTGCAGGGCCTGAAGATCCTCGAGAACCTCGACCACCGCGGCGCCGTCGGCGCCGACAAGCTGATGGGCGACGGCGCGGGCATCCTGATCCAGCTGCCCGACCTGCTGTACCGCGAAGAAATGGCCAAGCAGGGCGTCACGCTGCCCCCGCCCGGCGAATACGGCGTCGGCATGATCTTCCTGCCCAAGGAACACGCCTCGCGCGAAGCCTGCGAACAAGAGATGGAACGCGCCATCAAGGCCGAAGGCCAGGTGCTGCTCGGCTGGCGCGATGTGCCGGTCAACCGCGACATGCCGATGTCGCCCACCGTGCGCGAAAAGGAACCACTGCTGCGCCAGATCTTCATCGGCCGCGGCAACGACGTGATCGTGCAGGACGCGCTGGAGCGCAAGCTGTACGTGATCCGCAAGACCGCCAGCGCCAACATCCAGCGCCTGAAGCTCAAGCACAGCAAGGAATACTACGTTCCGAGCATGTCCAGCCGCACCGTGGTCTACAAGGGCCTGCTGCTCGCCGACCAGGTCGGTACCTACTACCTCGACCTGCAGGACAAGCGTTGCGTCTCGGCCCTGGGCCTCGTGCACCAGCGCTTCTCGACCAACACCTTCCCCGAGTGGCCGCTGGCCCACCCGTACCGCTACGTCGCCCACAACGGCGAAATCAACACGGTCAAGGGCAACTACAACTGGATGAAGGCGCGCGAAGGCGTGATGTCGTCGCCCGTGCTCGGCGCCGACCTGCAGAAGCTCTACCCGATCAGCTTCGCCGGCCAGTCCGACACCGCCACCTTCGACAACTGCCTCGAGCTCTTGACGATGGCCGGCTACCCCATCAGCCAGGCCGTGATGATGATGATTCCCGAGCCCTGGGAACAGCACGCCACCATGGACACGCGCCGCCGCGCGTTCTATGAGTACCACGCCGCCATGCTCGAGCCGTGGGACGGCCCGGCCTCCATCGTGTTCACCGACGGCCGCCAGATCGGCGCGACGCTCGACCGCAACGGCCTGCGCCCCTCGCGCTACTGCGTGACCGACGACGACCTGGTCATCATGGCCTCCGAGTCGGGCGTGCTGCCCGTGCCCGAGCAGAAGATCGTGCGCAAGTGGCGCCTGCAGCCCGGCAAGATGTTCCTCATCGACCTGGAGCAGGGCCGCATGATCGACGACGAGGAGGTCAAGGCCACCCTCGCCAACAGCAAGCCCTACAAGCAGTGGATCGAGAACCTGCGCATCAAGCTCGACAGCGTCAAGGCCGAACCGGCCGCGATTCCCGTGAGCCAGGTCGCGCTGCTCGACCGCCAGCAGGCCTTCGGCTACACCCAGGAAGACATCAAGTTCCTGATGAGCCCGATGGCACAGGCCGGCGAAGAGGGCATCGGCTCCATGGGCAACGACAGCCCGCTGGCCGTGCTCTCCAGCAAGAACAAGCCGCTGTACAACTACTTCAAGCAGCTGTTCGCGCAGGTGACCAACCCGCCGATCGACCCGATCCGCGAAGCGATCGTGATGTCGCTGGTGTCCTTCATCGGCCCCAAGCCGAACCTGCTGGACATCAACCAGGTCAACCCGCCGATGCGGCTCGAAGTGAGCCAGCCCATTCTCGACTTCGCCGACATGGCGAAGCTGCGCGACATCGGCCGCTACACGCAGGGCAAGTTCAAGAGCTACGTGCTCGACATCACCTACCCGCTGGGCTGGGGCGATGAAGGCGTCGAAGCCAAGCTGGCCTCGCTGTGCGCCGAAGCGGTCGATGCCATCAAGGGCGGCCACAACATCCTGATCGTGAGCGACCGCGGCGTGGGCCCGACGCAAGTGGCGATCCCCGCCGTGCTGGCGCTGTCGGCCGTGCACCAGTACCTCGTGCGCGAGGGCCTGCGCACCACGGCCGGCCTCGTGGTCGAGACCGGTTCGGCGCGCGAAGTGCATCACTTCGGCGTGCTCGCCGGCTACGGCGCCGAAGCCGTGCACCCGTACCTCGCGATGGAAACGCTGGCGGCCATGCACGCCGACCTGCCGGGCGACCTGAGCGCCGACAAGGCGGTCTACAACTACGTCAAGGCCATCGGCAAGGGCCTGTCGAAGATCATGTCGAAGATGGGTGTCAGCACCTACATGAGCTACTGCGGCGCCCAGCTGTTCGAAGCCATCGGCCTGAACACCGAGACGGTGAACAAGTACTTCACCGGCACCGCCAGCCGCGTGGAAGGCATCGGCGTCTTCGAGATCGCCGAAGAAGCCATCCGCATGCACAAGGCCGCCTTCGGCGACGACCCCGTGCTCGCCCACATGCTGGACGCCGGCGGCGAATACGCCTGGCGCACCCGCGGCGAAGAGCACATGTGGACGCCCGACGCCATCGCCAAGCTGCAGCACAGCACGCGCTCCAACAACTGGAACACGTACAAGGAATACGCGCAGCTCATCAACGACCAGAACCGCCGCCACCTCACGCTGCGCGGCCTGTTCGAGTTCAAGATCGATCCGGCCAAGGCCATCCCGGTGGATGAGGTCGAAGCCGCCGCCGAGATCGTCAAGCGCTTCGCCACTGGCGCGATGTCGCTGGGCTCGATCAGCACCGAGGCACACGCCACGCTCGCCATTGCCATGAACCGCATCGGCGGCAAGAGCAACACGGGCGAAGGTGGTGAAGACCCCGCGCGCTACCGCAACGAACTGAAGGGCATTCCGATCAAGCAGGGCGACACGCTCAAGAGCGTGATCGGTGCGGCCAACGTCGAGGTCGACCTGCCGCTGAACGACGGCGACTCGCTGCGTTCGCGCATCAAGCAGGTCGCGTCGGGCCGCTTCGGCGTCACCGCCGAGTACCTGCATTCGGCCGACCAGATCCAGATCAAGATGGCGCAAGGTGCCAAGCCGGGCGAGGGCGGCCAGCTCCCGGGCGGCAAGGTCACCGAGTACATCGGCAAGCAGCGTTATGCGGTGCCGGGCGTGGGCCTCATCTCGCCGCCGCCGCACCACGACATCTACTCGATCGAAGACCTCGCACAGCTCATCCACGACCTGAAGAACACCGCGCCGCACGCCAGCATCAGCGTGAAGCTGGTGAGCGAGATCGGCGTCGGCACCATCGCCGCGGGCGTGGCCAAGTGCAAGAGCGACCACGTCGTGATCGCGGGCCATGACGGCGGCACGGGCGCATCGCCCTGGTCGTCGATCAAGCACGCGGGCAGCCCGTGGGAAATCGGCCTGGCCGAGACGCAGCAGACGCTGGTGCTCAACCGCCTGCGCAGCCGCATCCGCGTGCAGGCCGACGGCCAGATGAAGACCGGCCGCGACGTCGCCATCGGCGCGCTGCTGGGCGCCGACGAGTTCGGCTTCGCCACCGCGCCGCTGGTGGTCGAGGGCTGCATCATGATGCGCAAGTGCCACCTGAACACCTGCCCGGTGGGCGTGGCCACGCAAGACCCGATCCTGCGCAAGAAGTTCTCGGGCAAGCCCGAGCATGTCGTCAACTACTTCTTCTTCGTCGCGGAAGAAGTGCGCCAGATCATGGCCCAGCTGGGCATCCGCAAGTTCGACGACCTGATCGGCCGCGCCGACCTGCTCGACATGCGCAAGGGCATCGAGCACTGGAAGGCCTCGGGCCTGGATTTCAGCCGCCTGTTCGCGCTGCCGATCGTGCCGGCCGACGTGCCGCGTTTCCATGTCGAGAACCAGGACCACGGCCTCGAGCGTGCGCTCGACGTGAAGCTCATCGAGAAGTCGCGTCCCGCCATCGACAAGGGCGAGAAGGTGCAGTTCATCGAGGTGGCGCGCAACGTCAACCGCTCGGTGGGCGCGATGCTCTCGGGCGCGCTGACCAAGGTGCATCCTCAGGGCCTGCCCGACGACTCGATCCGCATCCAGCTCGAAGGCACGGGCGGCCAGTCGTTCGGCGCCTTCCTGGCGCGCGGCATCACGCTGTACCTGATCGGCGATGCCAACGACTACACCGGCAAGGGCCTCTCGGGCGGCCGCGTGGTGGTGCGCCCCAGCCTGGACTTCCGCGGTGAAGCCGCGCGCAACACCATCGTCGGCAACACCGCGCTGTACGGCGCGACCACCGGCGAGGCCTACCTGTGCGGCGTGGCCGGCGAGCGCTTCGCGGTGCGCCTGTCGGGCGCCACGGCGGTCATCGAAGGCACCGGCGACCACGGTTGCGAATACATGACCGGCGGCACGGTGGCCGTGCTCGGCAAGACGGGCCGCAACTTCGCGGCCGGCATGAGCGGCGGCGTCGCCTTCGTCTACGACGAAGACGGCCAGTTCGCCTCGCGCTGCAACCTCTCGATGGTGTCGCTCGACAAGGTGCTCACCTCGGCCGAGCAGACCGCCAGCGTGCATCGCAAGATCTGGCACGGCGGCGAGACCGACGAAGCGCAGCTCAAGAAGCTGCTCGAAGAGCACCACCGCTGGACCGGCAGCAAGCGCGCGCGCGAGCTGCTCGACAACTGGGCCGAGTCGCGCACCAAGTTCGTCAAGGTGTTCCCGAACGAGTACAAGCGCGCGCTGGCCGAACTGCACGACCGTCAGGTCGAGCTGGCCAGCAGCGGCAACAACGCCCACGTCGGCCTCGAGCCGCACGCACTGGCCGCGCCCGCCACGGCCGCCGTCTGAGCGCGCCATAGATACGAAGAACAGAGGAAAGCACGATGGGAAAGATCACCGGCTTCATGGAGCATGAGCGCATCGAAGAGGGCTACAAGCCTGTCGAAGAGCGCGTCAAGCACTACAAGGAATTCGTCGTCGGCCTGAACACCGACCAGGCCAAGGTGCAGGGCGCACGTTGCATGGACTGCGGCACGCCGTTCTGCAACAGCGGCTGCCCGGTCAACAACATCATTCCGGACTTCAACGACCTCGTGTACCGCGACGATTGGCAGAACGCCTTCGCGGTGCTCGACTCGACCAACAACTTCCCCGAGTTCACCGGCCGCATCTGCCCCGCGCCCTGCGAGGCGGCCTGCGTGCTCAACGTGAACGACGACGCGGTCGGCATCAAGTCGCTGGAACACGCGATCATCGACCGCGCCTGGGGCGAAGGCTGGGTGGCGCCGCGCGTCGCCAAGCACAAGACCGGCAAGAAGGTCGCCGTGGTGGGCTCCGGCCCGGCCGGCATGGCCGCCGCGCAGCAACTGGCGCGCGCCGGCCACGACGTCACGCTGTTCGAGAAGAACGACCGTGTCGGCGGCCTGCTGCGCTACGGCATTCCCGACTTCAAGATGGAGAAGTCGCACATCGATCGCCGCGTCGAGCAGATGAAGGCCGAGGGCGTGACCTTCCGCACCGGCGTGATGGTCGGTGCCGCCAAAGACCCGCTGGGCAAGGGCTCCAAGGTCACCAACCTGGCCAAGGAAACCGTCACGCCCGAGCAGCTGCAGAAAGACTTCGACGCCGTGGTGCTCACCGGCGGCGCCGAGCAGTCGCGCGACCTGCCGGTGCCCGGCCGCGATCTCGACGGCATCCACTTCGCGATGGAGTTCCTGCCGCAGCAGAACCGCGTCAACGCGGGCGACAAGGTCAAGGGCCAGCTGCGCGCCGACGGCAAGCACGTCATCGTGATCGGCGGCGGTGACACCGGCTCCGACTGCGTGGGCACGAGCAACCGCCACGGCGCCGTGAGCGTCACGCAGTTCGAACTGATGCCGCAGCCGCCGGAAGAAGAGAACCGTCCGCTGACCTGGCCCTACTGGCCGATCAAGCTGCGCACCAGCTCCAGCCATGAAGAAGGCTGCGAGCGCGAGTTCGCCATCTCGACCAAGGAATTCATCGGCGAGAAGGGCAAGGTCACCGGTCTGAAGACCGTGCGCGTCGAGTGGAAGGACGGCAAGATGCAGGAAGTGCCCGGCAGCGAGCAGATCCTCAAGGCCGACCTGGTGCTGCTGGCCATGGGCTTCATCAGCCCCGTGGCCACCGTGCTCGACGCCTTCGGTGTCGAGAAGGACGCCCGCGGCAACGCGCGCGCCACGGTCGACTTCATCGGCGGCTATGCCACCAATGTGCCCAAAGTGTTCGCCGCCGGCGACATTCGCCGCGGCCAATCGCTGGTGGTGTGGGCAATTCGCGAGGGCCGTCAAGCGGCGCGTTCGGTCGACGAATTTTTGATGGGATTCAGCGACTTACCGCGCTGATTTTTGTTTCAGTGAAGCGGCGCCGTTCGCGGCCCCGTTATCATCCGCGGAAACCGCATGCCGGGATGCCTGAGAAGGCGCCCGGCTTTTTTATTGAGATGGACCCAGCCACACCCACGTCTTCCTCCTTCGTCGAATTCCGCGATGTCACGTTCGGCTACGGCGCGCGCGCGATCCTCGACGGCGTGTCGTTTTCCGTGCCGCGCGGCAAGGTGACGGCGTTGATGGGGGCATCGGGTGGCGGCAAGACCACCGTGCTGCGCCTCATCGGCGGCCAGCAGCGCGCCCAACGTGGCGAGGTGCTGTTCGACGGGAAGGATGTCGGCCACTTCGATGTCGCGACGCTGTATGCGGCGCGGCGCCGCATGGGCATGCTGTTCCAGTTCGGTGCGCTGTTCACCGACATCAGCGTGTTCGACAACGTGGCCTTTCCGCTGCGCGAGCACACGCAGCTGTCGGAAGCGCTGGTGCGCGACATCGTGCTCATGAAGCTGGACGCTGTCGGCCTGCGCGGCGCGCGCGACCTGATGCCCAGCGAGGTGTCGGGCGGCATGGCGCGGCGCGTGGCGCTGGCGCGCGCGATCGCGCTCGACCCCGACCTCGTGATGTACGACGAACCCTTCGCGGGGCTCGATCCGATCTCGCTCGGAACGGCCGCGCGGCTGATCCGCCAGCTCAACGATGCGCTCGGCCTCACCAGCATCATCGTGTCGCACGACCTCGAGGAAACCTTCCGCATCGCCGATCACGTGATCATCCTGGCCAACGGCGGCATCGCCGCGCAGGGGCGGCCCGACGAGGTGCGCGAGAGCGCTGATCCGCTGGTGCATCAGTTCGTCAATGCGCTGCCTGACGGGCCGGTGCACTTCCACTATCCGGGCGTCAGTATCGAAGACGATTTCGGGAACCGGGAAGGGGGGCGCTCATGACCTGGTGGAAGCCCGCCGACGTCGGCTTTGCCGTGCGCAGCCAACTGGCCGACATGGGCCATGCGGCCAAGCTGTTCCTGCGCCTGCTCGGCCCGGGCGCGCAGATCATGCGCCGCTTCGGGCTGGTGCGTGACCAGATCCATTTCCTGGGCAACTACTCGCTCGCCATCATCGGCGTGTCGGGCCTGTTCGTGGGCTTCGTACTCGGGCTGCAGATGTACTACGCGCTGCAGCGCTACGGCTCGTCCGAGGCGCTCGGCCTGCTGGTGGCGCTGAGCCTCGTGCGCGAACTCGGTCCCGTGGTCGCGGCCCTGCTGTTCACCGGCCGGGCCGGAACCTCGCTGACTGCCGAGATCGGCCTCATGAAAGCCAACGAGCAGTTGAGCGCCATGGAAATGATGGCGGTCGACCCGGTGCAGCGCATCCTCGCGCCGCGCTTCTGGGCCGGCGTCATCACCATGCCGCTGCTGGCGGCCGTGTTCAGCGCGGTCGGCATCATGGGCGGCTATGTCGTGGGCGTGCTGATGCTGGGCGTCGACCCGGGCGCGTTCTGGGGCCAGATGCAGGGCGGCGTCGATGTCTGGCGCGACGTCGGCAACGGCGTCATCAAGAGCATCGTGTTCGGATTCACCGTGACCTTCGTCGCGTTGCTGCAGGGCTTCGAGGCCCAGCCGACGCCCGAGGGCGTGTCGCGCGCCACCACGCGCACCGTTGTGATGGCGTCGCTGGCGGTCTTGGGGCTCGATTTCTTGCTCACCGCCATGATGTTCAGTATCTAAAGGGGCCTCGGCTCCATCGTTCTAGACAGAGAGTGCAAACCATGCAACGTTCCACCAACGACATCTGGGTCGGCCTGTTCGTGCTGATCGGCGGCGCCGCCTTGCTGTTCCTGGCGCTGCAGTCGGCCAACCTGCTGAGCCTGAACTTCCAGAAGACCTACACGGTCACCGCGCGTTTCGACAACATCGGCGGACTCAAGCCCCAGACGGCGGTCAAGAGCGCTGGCGTGGTGGTCGGTCGTGTGGAATCCATCGCGTTCAACGACAAGGCCTTTCAGGCCGATGTGACGCTTGCGCTGCAAAACCGTTACAGTTTTCCCAAGGACAGCTCGCTCAAGATCCTGACCAGTGGCCTGCTCGGCGAGCAGTACATCGGCATCGAGGCGGGCGCCGAGGAAAAGAACCTGCAAGCCGGCGACACCATCACCGCGACCCAATCGGCCGTGGTGCTGGAGAACCTGATCAGCCAGTTCCTGTACAGCAAGGCAGCCGAGGGGAATACGGCGCCGGGAACAGCCAACAAGAAATGACCACACGACTTTTTTCGTCGACTGCTATTAAAAGTGTAGCTAGCTCCGCCCGTTGGGCCACCGCCACCGTCGGTTTCGCCCTCGTGGCCGGATGCGCCACCGGATCCGGCGCAAGCCCGACCGACCCTTTCGAGCCGTACAACCGCGGCATGACGCGCTTCAACGACACCGTCGACGAGGCCGTGCTGGAGCCCGTGGCCACTGCCTACCAGAACGTGGTGCCCTCGCTGGTGCGCCAGGGCGTGACCAACTTCTTCAGCAACCTCGGTGACATCTGGAGCCTGGCCAACAACGTGGCCCAGCTCAAGCTGCAGAACAGCGCCGAGACCTTCATGCGGCTGAACGTCAACACCTTCTTCGGCCTGGGCGGCCTGCTCGACGTCGCTTCCGAGGCGCGCCTGCCGCGCCACGAGGAAGACTTCGGCCAGACGCTGGGCTACTGGGGCGTGGGCGCCGGTCCGTACGTCGTGTTGCCGTTGCTCGGCCCTTCCACGCTGCGCGACACGATCGCCCGGCCGCTCGACATGTACGGCGACGCGCAGGGCCACATCCACGACATCGCCTGGCGCAATTCGCTGGCGGGCCTGCGTGTCGTGGACACCCGCTCGCGCTACCTGGGCGCCACCCGCCTGCTCGACGAAGCCGCGCTCGACAAGTACTCGTTCACGCGCGATGCGTTCCTGCAGCGCCGCCGCAACCAGGTCTACGACGGCAACCCGCCGGACGACGACAACGCCGGCAAGTGACGGCAAAAGAGGGCGGACGGGGTGGTCCTGCTTGCATCCGGTTGCAAGGCTTCACCTCCGCTTCAGGAACCCGGTCGGCCTGGCGCCTGTCGAAACCGTTCCTGTCTCAGCACGGAGCCATTGGCTGCACCGTGCAGGGAAGACAATTCAACCTGAGGGACTCACCATGAACAACAAGATCTTGCTGCAACGACGCGACCTGGGCCGCCTGGCATTGGCCGGCGCGCTGCTGTTCGGCGCTGCCACCGCCTTCGTGCATCAGAGCGCATTCGCGGCCGACGAAGCCCCCGACGCGCTCGTCAAGCGCCTGTCGACCGACGTGCTCGAGACCATCAAGGCCGATTCGTCGATCAAGGCCGGTGACATCAACAAGATCATGCTGCTGGTCGACAGCAAGATCATGCCCAACGTCAATTTCCAGCGCATGACCGCCTCGGCCGTTGGCCCGGCCTGGCGCCCGGCCACGCCCGAGCAGCAAAAGCGCCTGCAGGACGAGTTCAAGACCCTGCTCGTGCGCACCTACGCCGGCGCGCTCGACCAGGTGAGTGACCAGACCGTCACCATCCGCCCGTTCCGCGGCGCGCCCACCGACACCGACGTGCTCGTGCGTACCGAGGTGAAGGGCCGCGGCGATCCGGTGCAACTGGACTATCGCCTCGAAAAGACGCCGGGGCAGGGCGCCGGCTGGAAGGTCTACAACCTGAATGTGCTGGGCGTGTGGCTGGTCGACACCTACCGCACCCAGTTCGCGCAGGAAATCAACAAGAGCGGCATCGATGGCCTGATTGCCGCGCTGGCCGCGCGCAACAAGGGCAACGGCAAGGGCTGACGGGCGCACGCCATGCTGGTCCTTCCCTCCCGACTCACCCACGACGAGGCTCCTGCCTGCATGCGCATGCTGCAGCAGGGGCTCAAGGGCCAGGCCGATTCGTCGTCCACCGTGGTCGACGCCACGGCACTGGCCCAGTTCGATTCCTCCGCGCTGGCGGTGCTGCTCGAGTGCCGGCGCGAATCCAGCGCGCTGGGCCGGGGGTTCTCAGTCAAGGGCCTGTCGCCGCGCCTGCGCGAGCTGGCCGCGCTGTACGGCATCGCGGGCCTTTTGCCCGCTGCGCCCTGACCCCCTAGCGCGTGCGTGGCACCGCTGCGGTCAGCAGCGTGAGTGCCTTGTTCAGGGTCGAGGTCGCGAATCGCTCCCCCTTGGAGTGGCCGATGCGCACGACGACGAGATCGTGCGACGGAATCACGAGCACGAACTGGCCCCCTGCGCCGAGCATGTAGTAGGCCGTCGTCGGCGCCGCCAGTGCCCCCGTTCCATTGATCCAGAAAAATCCCCCGTAGATGGGGCGCTGGTCTGCGGTCCAGGCCGGTGCGGCCGTGCTCACGAAGTTGACGAACCCCTCGGGAAGAATGCGCTCCCCGTTCCACACGCCGTCCTGCAGGTAGAGGTTGGCCAGCCGGGCCCAATCGCGGGCCGACATGAAGTCGTAGCCTTGCGTGAGGAAGTTGCCGTAGGGGTCGGTCTCGATCACCATGGAGCGGATGCCGATCTTGTCGAAGATGGCGCGCTGCGGGAACGAGAGGTACTCTTCGCCGCGCTTCTCGACTCCAAGGCGGACCAGGTAGTTGGCAAGCACCGGATCGGTGTTGCGGTAGCGGCCCACCGTGTTGGGCGGCCATTGCTGCGGCCGGGTCGCAGCGTAGTTGAAGGCGTTGATCCGGCCCGTGTAGTAGTAGATGTGATCGGGGTAGGTGCCGTTGGGGTCGAAGTCCGGATCGTCCGGGGCCTTGATGCGCAGCCCGCTGGACATGCGCAGGATGTCGGCAATGCGGATCTGCTGGCGGCCGTCGCCGGCACCTTGCCATTCGGGAATCGGCGCGGGCTGGTCGAGCTTGTACACGCCCTGCTTGATCAGCACGCCCATCATCGTGGCCACGACGCTCTTGCCCATCGACCATGATTCGAGCGGCGTTGTCGCGTTGATGCCGCTCATGTAGCGCTCGCCGATGAGCCGCCCCTTGTGCGTGACCACGAAGGCCGCGGTGTAGGCCTCCGTGGTTTCGAAGGCGGCGCTGAGGGCCTGGTTCACCTTGGCCATGTCGACGTCGGCGGGCGGCGGGTCGTTCGGCAGCACATCGCCCATGGGCCAGGGCACGGTCGTGGGGTCGGCCAGCGCGCTCTTGACATTGACGGGTGTGAAGAAAACGTCGTCCTTGCCGGGCGGCAGCGTGACGCAACCCTGCGAGCCGAAGTGGCGGGCCACCAGCGTCGGACCGCCGCTGGGCATCGTGATGCGGACCTCCTTCTTGGTGCGGTCGACCACCGGCGCACCCACCTTCTTGCGCTGTTCGTACGGCCCCGTGAAGTACCCGATGGTTTCGGCGGCGACTGCAGGATCGAGTCCGGTGATGAAGACCGCCGAGCACATGGCCTTGGCATAGCCGGACGTGTTGTGCTCCAGCACATCGCCGGGTGGTGGCACGTAGGGCGTGTCCAGCTCCAGGCACTTGGCGCGCGCAATGAGTGCATCGCGGGCTGGCAGCTGGACCGAACCGGCAGATGAAGCGCAAGGTTGGGCGGTGCCACCCCCTGCGCCAGCGCCAGCGCCGCCGCCAACAAGGGCGATGCCGCCACCACCTCCGCCGCCACCACCTCCTCCCCCGCAAGCAGTCAGCACCATCGCCAGGAGCAGGGCGGCAACGGTTGGGAGGGGGCTGCGGGTCAAACACTTCATTGGCGTTCCTCGCGATGGGCGGTTGCGGTGCGCAAAATCGGCACCGGCGGGATTGTGGGTGAACTTCGGGCCGATGCCTAGCGCGGCCGGCTCCCCGCGTTCACCCCTGAACAGCGCCGAAAAACCCACCGCCCGTAAAATCGCGGGCTCCCATGCCCGCGATCTCATTCCAGTCGGTCTCCAAGACCTACCCTCCCTCCCGTCAGCAACGCGCCCAAGGCAAGCAGGGGCTGCGTGCGGTCGACGAGGTTTCCTTCCAGATCGAGCCGGGCGAGTTCTTCGGCCTGCTCGGCCCCAACGGCGCGGGCAAGACCACCCTCATCAGCATGCTGGCGGGCCTGTCGCGGCCCACGGCGGGCGCGATCAGCGTGCATGGCTTCGACGTGCAGCGTGACTACGCCGAAGCCCGGCGCCAGCTCGGCATCGTGCCGCAGGAGCTGGTGTTCGACCCCTTCTTCAACGTGCGCGAGTCGCTGCGCATCCAGTCGGGCTACTTCGGCATCAAGAACAACGAAGCCTGGATCGACGAGCTGCTGCAGAGCCTGGGCCTGGCCGACAAGGCCACCGCCAACATGCGCCAGCTCTCGGGCGGCATGAAGCGCCGCGTGCTGGTGGCGCAGGCGCTGGTGCACAAGCCACCGGTCATCGTGCTCGACGAGCCCACGGCCGGTGTCGACGTCGAGCTGCGTCAGACGCTCTGGCAGTTCGTCGCCAAGCTCAACAAGCAGGGCAGCACCGTGCTGCTGACCACCCATTACCTCGAGGAAGCCGAAGCCCTGTGCAGCCGCATCGCGATGCTCAAGCTCGGCAAGGTGATCGCCCTGGATCGCACCAGCGAGCTGCTGAAATCGGCCGCGAGCAATGTGCTGCGCTTCAAGACCGATGCCATGCTGCCCTGGGCCATCGCCCAGCATGCGCGCATCACCGGGCGCATCGTGCAGCTGCCGGCGCAGAACGCGCATGAAGTCGAACAACTGCTGGCCGCGATCCGCGAAGCCGGCGTCGCGGTGGAAGACGTGGAAATGCGCAAGGCCGACCTGGAAGACGTGTTCATCGACCTGATGGCGGGCGAGCAGACGCCGCTGGAGGTGTCGCGATGATGGCGGTCACGGGCTGGCGCGCGCTCCTGTACAAGGAAACGCTGCGCTTCTGGAAGGTCGGCTTCCAGACCGTCGGCGCGCCGGTGCTCACCGCGCTGCTGTACCTCATGGTGTTCGGCCACGTGCTCGAAGGCCGCGTCACGGTCTACGGCACCGTGGGCTACACCGCCTTCCTGATCCCCGGCCTCGTGATGATGAGCGTGCTGCAGAACGCGTTCGCGAACAGCTCGTCCTCGATCATCCAGAGCAAGATCATGGGCAACCTCGTGTTCGTGCTGCTCACGCCGCTGTCGCACTGGGGCTGGTTCTTCGCCTACGTGGGCTCCTCGGTGATCCGCGGGCTGGCGGTGGGCGTGGGCGTGTTCGCCGTGACCGTCTTCTTCGCCGTGCCGAGTTTCGTGGCGCCGGTGTGGATCCTGGTGTTCGCGCTGCTGGGCTCGGCCATGCTGGGTACGCTGGGCCTCATTGCCGGGCTCTGGGCCGAGAAGTTCGACCAGATGGCCGTGTTCCAGAATTTCCTGATCATGCCCATGACCTTCCTGTCGGGTGTGTTCTATTCGATCGGCTCGCTGCCGCCGTTCTGGCAGAGCGTGAGCCACCTGAACCCCTTTTTCTACATGATCGACGGCTTCCGCTACGGCTTCTTCGGGGTGAGCGACGCTTCGCCCTGGCTGAGCTTCGGCATCGTCGGTTCCGCCTGGCTGGTGGTGAGCGCCATCGCTGTCCACCTGCTGCGCATCGGCTACAAAATCCGCGGCTGAACCCGCCTTGCAAGACCCCATGACCGCTGACGAACTCCAAGCCATCATCGCTGCCCATCTGCCGTGCGAGCACATCACGCTCGAGGGCGACGGCCGACATTGGTACGCGACCATCGTCTCGGCCGAATTCGAGGGCAAGCGCGCCATCCAGCGCCACCAGCGGGTCTACGCCACCCTCGGTGCGAAAATGCACACCGACGAGGTGCATGCGCTCTCGATGAAGACCTACACGCCGGCCGAATGGGCCGCCGTGGACAAATGACTTTCCGGCCCCTGCGGGCCTCCTGATTTCGCTGGATCCTTCATGGACAAACTTCTGATTCGCGGCGGGCGTGAGCTTCGCGGCGAAGTGCTCATTTCCGGCGCCAAGAACGCCGCGCTGCCCGAGCTGTGCGCGGCGCTGCTGACCGACCAGCCCGTGGTGCTGCACAACGTGCCGCGCCTGCAGGACGTGTCGACCATGCTCAAGCTGGTGCGCAACATGGGCGTGACGGCCGAGGCCGACGACAACGGCACCGTGCGCCTGAACGCCGGCGAGCTCGGCAACCCCGAGGCCCCCTACGAACTGGTGAAGACCATGCGCGCCTCGGTGCTGGCGCTGGGCCCGCTGCTGGCCCGCTTCGGCCACGCCAAGGTGTCGCTGCCCGGCGGCTGCGCCATCGGCTCGCGGCCGGTCGACCAGCACATCAAGGGCCTGCAGGCGATGGGCGCCGAGATCGTGGTCGAGCACGGCTACATGGTCGCGCGCCTGCCCGAGGGCCGCACGCGGCTGAAGGGCGCGCGCATCCTGACCGACATGGTCACCGTCACCGGCACCGAGAACTTCCTCATGGCCGCCGCGCTGGCCGAGGGCGAGACGCTGCTCGAAAACGCCGCGCAGGAGCCCGAGATCGTCGACCTGGCCGAAATGCTGATCCGCATGGGCGCGAAGATCGAAGGCCACGGCACCAGCCACATCCGCATCCAGGGCGTCGAGAAGCTGCACGGCTGCGAGCACGCCGTGGTGGCCGACCGCATCGAGGCCGGCACCTTCCTGTGCGCCGTGGCGGCCACGGGCGGCGAGGCCTTTCTGCGCCATGCGCGCGGCGACCACCTCGACGCCGTGATCGACAAGCTGCGCGACGCCGGCTGCACCGTCGTGACCGAGCCCGACGGCATCCGCATCGGCTCGCAGGGCCCCGCCTACGACCACCTGAAGGCGCAAAGCTTCAGCACCACCGAATACCCCGGCTTCCCGACCGACATGCAGGCCCAGTTCATGGCCCTGAACGTGATCGCGCGCGGTGCCTCGATGGTCACCGAGACCATCTTCGAGAACCGCTTCATGCACGTGAACGAGATGGTGCGCCTGGGCGCGCGCATCCACGTCGAGGGCAAGGTCGCGATGGTCGAGGGCGTGCAACAGCTCTCGGGCGCCACCGTGATGGCCACTGACCTGCGCGCCTCCGCCAGCCTTGTCATCGCCGGCCTCGTGGCCGAGGGCGAGACGCTGGTCGACCGCATCTACCACCTCGACCGAGGTTATGACCGCATGGAATCGAAACTGCGCGGCCTCGGTGCCGACATTGAACGCGTGACGGGAGCCGCCGCATGATCACTCTGGCTCTTTCCAAAGGCCGCATCTTCGAAGAGACGATGCCCCTGCTGGCCGCCGCCGGCATCGAGGTCACCGAAGACCCCGAGAAATCGCGCAAGCTCATCCTCGACACCACCCGCCCCGATGTGCGCGTGGTGCTGGTGCGCGCTTCCGACGTGCCCACCTACGTGCAGTACGGCGGCGCCGACCTGGGCGTGACCGGGCTGGACGTGCTGCTCGAGCACGGCAACCAGGGCCTGTACCAGCCGCTGGACCTGCGCATCGCGGCCTGCCGCCTCAGCGTGGCCGTGCGCGCCGACTACGACTACGCCTCGGCCGTGAAGCAGGGCTCGCGCCTGCGCGTGGCCACCAAGTACGTGGGCCTGTCGCGCGACTTCTTCGCGAGCAAGGGCGTGCACGTCGACCTGATCAAGCTCTACGGCAGCATGGAGCTGGCGCCGCTCACGGGCCTGGCCGACGCCATCGTCGACCTGGTCTCGACCGGCAACACGCTCAAGGCCAACCACCTCGTCGAGGTGGAACGCATCATGGACATCAGCGCCCGGCTGGTCGTCAACCAGGCCGCGCTCAAGCTCAAGCGCGAACCCATCCGCCGCATCATCGACGCCTTTGCGTCCGCCATTCCCTCCGCCTGAACCTCAAACCCATGACTCTGCAAGCAGCCCCCGCCCGACTGTCCACGAACTCAGCCAGCTTCGACGCTGAATTCAAGGCGCGGCTGCATTGGTCCGCGGACGACGACGCGGCCATCGAGAAGGTGGTGGCCGACATCCTCGCCGACGTGCAAAAGCGCGGCGACGAGGCGGTGCTGGAGTACACCAACCGCTTCGACAAGCTCGACGCGAAGACGTTGCCCGAGCTCGAACTCACGCAGGCCGAGCTGAAGGCCGCGTTCGAAGGCCTCCCCGCGGTGCAGCGCGACGCGCTCGAAGCCGCCGCGCGCCGTGTGCGCAGCTACCACGAGGCGCAGAAGAAGGCCTCCGGCGAAAGCTGGAGCTACCGCGACGCCGACGGCACGCTGCTCGGCCAGAAGGTCACGCCGCTGGACCGCGTCGGCATCTACGTGCCGGGCGGCAAGGCCGCGTACCCGTCGAGCGTGCTGATGAACGCCATTCCCGCGCACGTCGCGGGTGTGGGCGAGATCATCATGGTCGTGCCCACGCCGAAGGGCGAAAAGAACCAGCTCGTGCTCGCCGCCGCCTACGTGGCTGGCGTGACGCGCGGCTTCACCGTCGGCGGTGCGCAGGCCGTAGCCGCGCTGGCCTACGGCACGGCCACCATCCCTGCCGTCGACAAGATCACCGGCCCCGGCAACGCCTACGTGGCCGCCGCCAAGCGCCGCGTCTTCGGCACCGTGGGCATCGACATGATCGCGGGCCCGAGCGAAATCCTGGTGCTGGCCGACGGTTCCACGCCGCCCGACTGGGTGGCCATGGACCTGTTCAGCCAGGCCGAGCACGACGAGCTGGCCCAGAGCATCCTGCTGTGCCCCGACGCCGCCTACATCGACCGCGTGCAGGCCGAGATCGACCGCCTGCTGCCGACCATGCCGCGCGCCGAGATCATCGCCGCCTCGCTCAACGGCCGCGGCGCGCTGATCCACACGAAGAGCATGGAAGAGGCCTGCGAGATCAGCAACCGCATCGCCCCCGAACACCTCGAGGTGAGCAGCAGCGAGCCGCACCGCTGGGAACCGCTGCTGCGCCACGCCGGCGCGATCTTCCTGGGCAACTTCACCAGCGAGAGCCTGGGCGACTACTGCGCCGGCCCGAACCACGTGCTGCCGACCAGCGGCACGGCGCGCTTCTCGAGCCCGCTGGGCGTGTACGACTTCCAGAAGCGCTCCAGCCTCATCGAGGTGAGCGAGGCTGGTGCGCAGGTGCTGGGCCCGATCGCCGTCACGCTGGCCGAAGGCGAGGGCCTGCAGGCGCACGCCGAAGCCGCGCGCATGCGCCTGCGTAAGATCTGAGGCTCCAACAACCCCGCTTCAGGGAGGAGCACGCCAGATGATTCAACGCCTCTATCGCTCGCGATTTTTCCGTTTCGCCACCGGCCTCGTTGCCGGTGCCGCCTTGCTGGCCGCCTGCACCCAGATGCCGCAGAACCGCGCCGAGACGACGGCGATGGCGGCCACGTCCAGTGCTGCAAAGCCCGCACCGGCGCCGGCCCAGCTCGGCACGCAATGGGGCGAAGGCATCGAGTCGAAGACCCGCACGGTGGCTGCCAAGCGCCTGTCCGACCAGCCCGACGACGTGGCCTCGATCGGCTACAACGACGCGGCCAGCGTGCGCCGCGATGCGGGCAGCAACCCCGAGCGCCGGCTGAACCTGCAGCTGGCCCAGGGCGACATCGAATGGTCGGTGCTCGACGAGAACGACCGCCCGCTGCCGTTGCAGCGCGCACGCCGAAGCGGCAATGACATGTTCCGCCTCGCCGGCGTCGAAGGCGCGCGCTACACGCTGCGCTTTCGCAACCTCAGCGATCGCAGCTACGAGGTGATCGCCACCGTCGACGGCCTGGACGTGCTCAACGGCAAGCCCGGCAGCCTGCGCAACGGCGGCTACGTGCTGCGCCCGCAGCAGACGCTCAACATCGAAGGCTTCCGCAAGAGCCAGAGCGAAGTGGCCGCCTTCCGTTTCGCCACGCCGGGCCGTGCCTACGCTGCGAACACCGAGGCTGGCGACGTGCGCAACATCGGCGTGATCGGCGCCGCGCTGTTCGAGCTCGAAGAGCCGAACGCCCCGCGCCGCACCCGCCGCGACGCCTCGCCGTCGCAGCCCAGCGCCTTCCCGGCCGACGGCGCGTACGCGCCGCCGCCGCGCTACCGCAAGTAAGCCAGCGAGGCCATGCAACGCGCCGCCGTCCTGCTGTTGCCGCGCCTGCCGGCGCTGCTGCTCGCCCTGGCGGCCGGTGCGATCGGCGTCGGCGCGCAGGCCATGAGCATCCGCGAACTGCGCACGCTTGAAGCCAACGAGAAGGACGGCAAGGCCTACGCCAGCTACTACCTCGTCGGCGTGCTCGAAGGCCTGCGCGAGGGCGTCGAGTCGTCGCAGCGCAACGGCCAGGTGCCGCCGTTCTGCATCGAGGGCCGCCGCCTCGAACCCTCGATGGCCCGCTCGCTCTACCAGACCGAGCTGAGCCGCAACGCCGACAGCTACGAAGCCGACATGCCCGTGCAACTGGTCATGGCCGGCGCCCTCCGCAACAGCTACCGCTGCACCCGATGACCGTTTCCGATTCTTCCGCCTCCGACAACCGTCTGCCGCTCGACCGCATCCGCGCCGACGTGCGCGCCATGCACGCCTACGCGGTGCAGGACGCGCGCGGCTTCCTCAAGCTCGACGCGATGGAGAACCCCTACGGCCTGCCGCCCGCGCTGCAGGCTGAACTGGGCGCGCGCCTGGGCGCGCTGGCGCTCAACCGCTACCCCGGCGACCGCGGCGCCGACCTGCAGCGCGCGCTGGCCGCGCACGCAGGCCTGCCCGAAGGCTTCGGGCTGATGCTGGGCAACGGCTCGGACGAACTCATCTCGCTGCTGGGCATCGCCTGCGACCAGCCCGGCGCCGCCGTGCTCGCGCCCGTGCCCGGCTTCGTCATGTACGCGATGAGCGCCCAGCTGCAGGGCCTGCGCTTCGTGGGCGTGCCGCTCACGGCCGATTTCGAGCTCGACGAGGCCGCCATGCTGGCCGCCATCGCGCGCGAGAAGCCCGCTATCGTCTACCTCGCCTACCCGAACAACCCGACCGCCAACCTCTGGGACGACGCCGTCATCGAGAAGATCGTGCAGGCCCAGGGCGCGCAGGGCGGCCTGGTGGTGATCGACGAGGCCTACCAGCCCTTTGCCGCCCGCAGCTACATCGACCGGCTCGCGAACCACCGCCACGTGCTGCTGATGCGCACCCTGAGCAAGTTCGGCCTGGCCGGCATCCGCCTGGGCTACCTCATGGGTCCCGCGGCGCTGGTCGCCGAGATCGACAAGGTGCGCCCGCCCTACAACATCAGCGTGCTCAACTGCGAAGCCGCGCTGTTCGCGCTGGAGCACGCGGCCGTGTTCGAGGCCCAGGCGCGCCAGATCCGCGAAGGGCGCGACCAGCTCATGGCCGCGCTGGCCCGGCTGCCGGGCGTGAAGACCTGGCCCAGCGACGCCAACATGATCCTGCTGCGCGTGCCCGATGCCACCCGTACCTTCGAGGGCATGAAGGCCCGCGGAGTGCTGGTGAAGAACGTTTCTAAAATGCATGAACTGCTCGCCAACTGCCTGCGCCTCACCGTCGGAACGGCCGACGAGAACGCGCAGATGCTGGCGGCGCTCGAAGCCTCACTATGACCACCCCCACGACCCCGGGCAGCACCGATCGCATCGCGACGGTCACCCGCCACACCGCCGAGACGAAGATCACGGTCAGCGTCAACCTCGACGGCACCGGCAAGGCCAAGCTCTCCACGGGCATCGGCTTTTTCGACCACATGCTCGACCAGATCGCCCGCCACGGGCTGATCGACCTGGACATCGACTGCGAGGGCGACCTGCACATCGACGGCCACCACACGGTGGAAGACGTGGGCATCACGCTCGGCCAGGCCGTGGCCAAGGCCATCGGCGACAAGAAGGGCATCCGACGCTACGGCCATGCCTATGTGCCGCTGGACGAAGCGCTGAGCCGCGTCGTCATCGACTTCTCGGGCCGCCCGGGCCTCGTGATGCACGTGCCCTTCACCAGCGGCATGATCGGCACCTTCGACAGCCAGCTCACCTACGAGTTCTTCCAGGGCTTCGTGAACCACGCCTTCGTCACGCTGCACATCGACAACCTGAAGGGCGTGAACGCGCACCACCAGTGCGAGACCGTGTTCAAGGCCTTCGCGCGCGCCATGCGCGGCGCGCTGGAGCTCGATCCGCGCTCCGTCGGCGTCATTCCCTCGACCAAAGGTTCGCTCTGAAACTCCCCGGCGAACAGCTATGAAATCTGTAGCAAAGAATTCCGTCGCGGTCGTCGATTACGGCATGGGCAACCTGCACTCCGTGTCGCAGGCCGTGCGCCATGCGGCCGACCAGGTGGGCGTGGAGGTGTTCGTCACCTCCGACCCGGACGTGGTGCGAAAGGCCACCCGCGTGGTGCTGCCGGGGCAGGGCGCCATGCCCGACTGCATGCGCGAGCTGCGCGACTCGGGCCT
Source organism: Variovorax sp. GW458-11-26-14-LB1 (assembly GCF_059423965.1). NCBI lineage: Bacteria > Pseudomonadati > Pseudomonadota > Betaproteobacteria > Burkholderiales > Comamonadaceae > Variovorax > Variovorax sp. GW458-11-26-14-LB1. Next base: position 35,829 of record NZ_JBWKYW010000035.1, on the reverse strand, counting down.
GCTCGAATCGGTGCTCGAGGCCGCGGCCAGCAAGCCGCTCTTCGGCGTGTGCGTGGGCATGCAGATGCTGCTGTCGCGCAGCGACGAAGGCCCGACCGACGGCCTGGGGCTCATTCCCGGCGAAGTCGTCAAGTTCGACCTGGCCGGTCGCCTGCAGCCCGACGGCAGCCGCTTCAAGGTGCCGCAGATGGGCTGGAACCAGGTGCGCCAGGCCCAGCCGCACGCGGTGTGGGCGGGCATTCCCGACCAGAGCTACTTCTATTTCGTGCACAGCTTCTACGCGTGTCCGGCCGATGCCCGGCACAGCGTGGGCGAGGCCGATTACGGGGCATGCTTTACCGCGGCCATCGCACGCGATAACATTTTTGCCACCCAGTTCCACCCGGAGAAGAGTGCGGACCATGGGCTGCAGCTGTATCGCAACTTCCTCCACTGGAATCCCTGACCTTATATTCCCGCCCGGGCCGCACCGTTCGCAGCCCGGCTTTCGCACACTCGCGTCACTTCCATGCTCCTCATTCCCGCCATTGATCTCAAAGACGGCCACTGCGTTCGCCTCAAGCAGGGCGACATGGACCAGTCCACCATCTTCAGCGAAGACCCCGCCGCCATGGCCCGCAAATGGGTCGAGGCCGGCGCCCGTCGGCTGCACCTGGTCGATCTGAATGGCGCCTTCGCCGGCAAGCCGCAGAACCATGCGGCGATCAAGGCGATCCTGAAGGAAGTCGGCGACGACATCCCGGTGCAGCTCGGCGGCGGCATCCGCGACCTGGACACCATCGAGCGCTACATCGACGACGGCCTGCGCTACGTGATCATCGGCACCGCCGCGGTCAAGAACCCCGGCTTCCTGAAGGACGCCTGCAGCGCCTTCGGCGGCCACATCATCGTGGGCCTGGATGCCAAGGACGGCAAGGTCGCCACCGACGGCTGGAGCAAGCTCACGGGCCACGAGGTGGCCGACCTGGGCAAGAAGTTCGAGGACTACGGCGTCGAATCGATCATCTACACCGACATCGGCCGCGACGGCATGCTCTCGGGCATCAACATCGACGCCACCGTCAAGCTCGCGCAGGCGCTGACCATCCCCGTGATCGCCTCGGGCGGCCTGTCGAACATGGCCGACATCGACCAGCTCTGCGCGGTCGAGTCCGAAGGCGTTGAGGGCGTGATCTGCGGCCGCGCCATCTACTCGGGCGACCTCGACTTCGCCGCCGCCCAGGCGCGCGCGGACGAGCTGGCCGGCGCCTGACGCCTTTGCCGTAGCGGCGCGTGCTCTCCGCGCTCGCCATTGCCAACTACCGCTCGCTGCGCCAGCTGACGGTGCCGCTGGGCCGCCTCACGGTGGTCACGGGCGCCAACGGCAGCGGCAAGTCGAGCGTGTACCGCGCGATGCGGCTGCTGGCCGACATCGCCAACGGCGGCGTGATCCGCTCGCTGGTGCGCGAGGGCGGGCTGTCTTCCACGCTGTGGGCCGGGCCCGAGCGCTTTTCGGCGGCCATGCTGCGCGGCGAACAGCCGGTGCAGGGCACCACGCGCAGCGAGCCGGTGGCGCTGAAGCTGGGCTTCGCCGGCGCCGAGGCCGACGACTTCGGCTACGCCATCGACATCGGCCTGCCGCCGCCGATCCCGTCCTCGGCCTTCTCGCACGACCCGCAGATCAAGCACGAGGCGATCTGGAGCGGCCCGCTGCTGCGCCCTTCCACGCACCTGGTCGACCGCAAGGGCGCCGCGCTGCGCCTGCGCGACGGCAAGGGCTGGCAGGCCGTCGGCCGGCCGATTCCCGCCTTCGCCAGCATGATGACCGAGCACGCCGACCCGCGCGACGCGCCTGAGATGCTCACGCTGCGCGAGCAGATGCGCTCCTGGCGCTTCTATGACCACTTCCGCTCGGACGCCGAGGCGCCCGCGCGCCAGCCACAGCTGGGCACCTACACGCCCGTGCTCGCCAACGACGGCGCTGACCTGGCCGCCGCCCTGCAGACCATTCGCGAGATCGGCGACGGCGAGGCGCTCGACAGCGCCGTGGACGATGCCTTCCCGGGCGCCCGCATCGAGGTGCAGGCGAACGGCGACCGCTTCGAGACGCTGATGCACCAGCACGGCCTGCTGCGGCCCCTGACGGCCGCCGAGCTGTCGGACGGCACCCTGCGCTACCTGCTGTGGATCGCGGCGCTGCTGACGCCCCGTCCGCCCGCGCTGCTGGTGCTCAACGAGCCCGAGACCAGCCTGCACCCCGACCTGCTGCCGGCGCTGGGCCGCCTCATCGCGCAGGCCGCGCGGTCGTCGCAGGTGATCGTGGTGTCGCACGCGGCGCGCCTGATCGCCGCCCTGGACGACAGCGACGGCCTGCAGCCGGTGGTGCTCGAAAAGCGCTTCGGCGAGACCCGCATCGCGAACCTCGACATGAGCGAGATTCCGCGCTGGGAGTGGCCGGCGCGGTAGAGAAAAGGGCAGGCGGGCCTACTCGGCCTTCACCGCCATCGTCTGGATGATCGTTTCCAGCTGCGCGCTCATCGGCAAATTGAGGCTTTCCCCCGAAGGCAGCTTGCGCATGAACCAGCGCTTGTACTGGCGGTGGATCTCGCCGTCTTCCGCCAGCACCTGGAAGGTGTCGACCACCACCTTGTTGAGCTGCGGGTCGCCCTTGCGGTACATGACCGCGTACGGGTCGTAGGAGAGAAAGTCGCCCACCACCTCGTACTGCGCCTTGGCGGCGTCGCGGGCGATCAGGCCGTAGAGCAGCACGTCGTCGGTGGCGAAGGCGTCGGCCTGGCCGTCCTTCACGAGCGCGAACGACTCGGCATGGTCGCGCGCCACCTTCAGCTCGATGTTGAGCTTGAACTTCTGCGACAGGTCGCGCAGCGTCTTCTCGTTGGTGGTGCCGGCCGTGACGGCCACCTTCTTGCCGGCCAGGTCGCGGAACGACTGGATCGGCGCGCCCTTCTTCACCAGCACCTTGGTGCCCGAGACGAACATGGTCGGCGAAAAGGCCACGCGCTTCTGGCGCTCGAGGTTGCTGGTGGTGGAGCCGCACTCGAGGTCGACCTGGCCGCTCACGACCGCGTCGATGCGCGAGTCGGAGGTGACGGGCACCCACTTGATCGTGAGGCTTTTGTTGACCGTGTCCTCGATGGCCGTGACGAGCGCGCGGCACAGCTCGATGGAATAGCCGATCGGCTCCTTGCGCGCATTGAGGTACGAAAAGGGCACTGACGCCTCGCGGTGGCCGATGGCGATGGTGCCGCTTTCGCGCACCTTGGCCAGCGTGCCGGTGAGGAGCTCCTGCGCCTGCGCGGGGCCGGCCGGAAAGGCGAGGACCACGCCCGCCAGCAGCCATGCGGCGACGGCGGAGGGCAGCGTGGCGATGCGCGTCATGGCGTGGCGCCTCACGCGTGCGCCGGGTGGGCGAGGGTGGCGGCGGCTTCCTCGTCGAGCACCTTGGCGTTGGCCTCGGCGTCGCTCTCGGACAGCAGCTCGCCCTCCCACTTGGCGACCACGGCCGTGGCGATGGAGTTGCCCACCGCGTTGGTGGCCGAGCGGCCCATGTCCAGGAAGGTGTCCACGCCCAGGATCAGCAGCAGGCCGGCCTCGGGAATGTCGAAGTGGTTCAGCGTGGCGGCGATCACCACCAGCGAGGCGCGCGGCACGCCGGCCATGCCCTTGGAGGTGAGCATCAGGATCAGCAGCATGGTGATCTGCGTGCTGATCGGCATGTGGATGTCGTAGGCCTGCGCGATGAACAGCACGGCGAAGGTGCAGTACATCATCGAGCCGTCCAGGTTGAACGAGTAGCCCATCGGCATCACGAAGCTGGAGATCTTGCGCTTCACGCCGAAACGGTCGAGCGCCTGCAGGATCTTCGGGTAGGCGGCTTCGGAGCTCGCGGTGGCGAACGACAGCAGGAACGCCTCCTTGATGAGCACCAGCAGCTTGAACACGCGCGGCCCCAGGAACAGCAGGCCGGCCATGATCAGCACGCCCCACAGCACGAACAGGCCCAGGTAGAAGTCGCGCATGAACACGGCGAACTTGACGAGAATGCCCAGCCCGTTCACGGCCACGGTGGCGGCCATGGCGGCCAGCACCGCCAGCGGTGCGAGCTTCATGACGTAGCCCGTGATCTTGAGCATGGCGTGCGACAGCTCCTCGATGGCGGCCACCAGCGTTTTGGCCTTGTCGCCGAGCGAGGCCAGCGCCACGCCGAAGAACATCGAGAACACCACGATCTGCAGGATCTCGTTGTTGGCCATCGCCTCCACGAACGACTTGGGCACCGTGTGGCTCACGAAGTCCTTGAAGGTGAACTTGTTGGTCGCCAGGTTGGCCGAGGCGCCGATGTCGGGCAGCGGCAGGCCCAGGTTCTCGCCGGGCTTGAGCAGGTTGGCCATGACCAGGCCGATCACCAGCGAGATCAGCGAGGCCGTGAGGAACCAGCCGATGGCCTTGCCGAACACGCGGCCCACCGACTTGGCGTCGCCCATGTGCGCGATGCCCACCACCAGCGTGGAGAACACCAGCGGGCCGATCAGCATCTTGATCAGGCGCAGGAAGACGTCGGAGACGATGGAGACGTAGTCCGCGATCTCCTTGGCGGCCTTCTTGTCGGGAAAGCTGGTGAAGATCATGTAACCGACGATGATGCCGAGCACCATGGCGATCAGGATCCAGGCGGCCATGGGCAGCTTTTTCTTCATGCGTATCCCCTTTGTCGTGTGAGAGTGGTTCTTTTCGAGTGCACGGGACCGACCCGGCACAGGGTATCCAAGAAAGGCGGATGCACGCAATGGCCCGCTGCCAGGATGCGGCGGCTGCCTACAATTCCTCACATGGATATCCGCTCGATCGAGTTTCGAGGCCAGCCGGCGTTGCACGCCGTGGCGGCCGATGGCAGCACGCTGACGGTGGCGCTGCATGGCGCCCAGGTGCTTTCCTGGGCCCCGGCCCGCGGTGGGGAGCGACTGTATCTGAGTCCGAAGGCCGTTTTTGACGGCCAAACTGCCATCCGCGGCGGCATTCCCCTGTGCTGCCCCCAGTTCAACCAGCGCGGCATGCTCCCCAAGCATGGCTTCATGCGCAATCTGCCTTGGATTCGCGAGGATTCGGGCGCGCCCGACACGATGCGGCTGGTGCTGCGCGACAACGACGCCACCCGCAGGCTCTGGCCGCATGCCTTCGAGGCGCGGATGGACGCCACGCTCGCCGCCGGCCGGCTGCGCACCGCGCTCACCCTGACCAACACCGGCGACGCGCCCTGGCCGTTCTCGGCCGCGCTGCACACCTACCTGCGCGTGGACGACATCGCCACCGTGCGCCTCGAAGGCCTGCAGGGCGCGCCGCGCTGGGACGCCGTGCGCGACGTGCGCCAGACCGAAACCGCCGCCGCGCTGCAGTTCGACGCCGAGTTCGACAGCGTCTACACCGCCCCAGCGCAGCCGCTGCGGCTGGTGCAGCCCGACGGCACGCTCGAAATCACCCAGAGCGAAACCTGCACCGAAACCGTGGTCTGGAACCCCGGTGCCGTGCTCGGTGCGACACTCGCGGACATGCCCGCAGAGGGCTTCCGCCACATGCTCTGCGTCGAGGCGGCCCGCATCGACGAACCCGTCGTGCTGGCGCCCGGCGCCCAATGGCAGGGCTGGCAACAGCTTTGCGTTCTCTGATTTCTTCCTGGTTCACCACCCCATGCTTGCCAAACGCATCATTCCCTGCCTCGACGTCACCGGCGGCCGCGTCGTCAAGGGCGTCAATTTTCTCGAGCTGCGCGATGCCGGCGACCCGGTCGAGATCGCGGCGCGCTACAACGCACAGGGCGCCGACGAACTGACCTTCCTGGACATCACGGCCACCAGCGACGGCCGCGACCTGATCCTGCCGATCATTGAAGCGGTGGCCTCGCAGGTCTTCATTCCGCTGACCGTGGGCGGCGGCGTGCGCACCGTGGCCGACGTGCGCCGGCTGCTCAACGCGGGTGCCGACAAGACCAGCTTCAACTCGGCCGCCATCGCCGATCCGCAGGTGATCAGCGACGCGGCCCAGAAGTACGGCTCGCAGTGCATCGTGGTCGCCATCGACGCCAAGCGCCGCAGCCCCGAAGACGCCGCCGTGCGCGGCGCGGGCTGGGACGTCTACAGCCACGGCGGGCGCAAGAACACCGGCCTGGACGTGGTGCAGTGGGCGACCGAGATGGCGCGCCGCGGCGCGGGCGAGATCCTGCTCACGAGCATGGACCGCGACGGCACCAAGAGCGGCTTCGACCTGGCCCTGACGCGCGCCGTGAGCGACGCGGTCAACGTGCCCGTGATCGCCTCGGGCGGCGTCGGCAACCTCGACGACCTGGCCGACGGCATCCAGAAGGGCGGCGCCGACGCGGTGCTGGCCGCGAGCATCTTCCACTACGGCGAGCACACCGTGGGCGAGGCCAAGGCGCGCATGGCCGAGCGCGGGATTCCCGTGCGCATCGACGCCTGAGCGGGGCCGGAAGGGTCTTTTCCTATCCTCGACAATATCCCCATGAATTGGCTCGATGAAGTGAAGTGGGACGCGAACGGGTTGGTGCCCGTGATCGCCCAGGAACAAGGCACGAACGACGTGCTCATGTTTGCGTGGATGAACCGCGAGGCGCTCGAGAAGACCGCCGAGTTGGGCCGCGCGGTGTATTTCAGCCGCTCGCGCAGCAAGCTGTGGTTCAAGGGCGAGGAGTCCGGCCACGTGCAGACCGTGCACGAGATCCGCCTCGACTGCGACAACGACGTCGTGCTGCTCAAGGTGACCCAGTTGGGCCACGAGCCTGGCATCGCCTGCCACACCGGCCGCCACAGCTGCTTCTTCAGCAAGTACGAGAAGGGCCAGTGGACCGTGGTCGAACCGGTCTTGAAAGACCCGGAGTCGATCTACAAATGAGCGCCACAGTGAACGATTCGAATATGTCCGACGCGCTCGCCCGCCTGGCCGCGGTGCTCGAGAGCCGCCTGCCCGCGAACGGCGGCGACCCCGAGAAGAGTTACGTCGCCCGGCTGCTGCACAAGGGCCCCGACGCCTTCCTCAAGAAGATCGGCGAGGAAGCCACCGAGGTCGTGATGGCCGCCAAGGACGCCGACCATGGCGGCGACCGCTCGAAAATAGTGAACGAAGTGGCCGACCTGTGGTTCCACACCATGGTGGCGCTGGCCCACTACGGTTTCTCGCCAGCCGACGTCGTCGCGGAGCTCGAGCGCCGCGAAGGCACCAGCGGCATCGAGGAAAAAGCCCTGCGCAAGGTGCAGGCCCGCGAAGCTTCCAACGACTGACTGATCGATTGAAAGGGCATCGACCATGGCCAATGACATCGTGAACGTGGAACCCGACGACTCCCTCAAGACCTGGGGCTGGGTCAGCTACGTGCTGCACCTGATCGTGGCCATCGGCGCGGTCGTGCCGGGCGCGCAGGCCTCCGTGCTGCTGCTGCTCATCGCCCTCCTGATCGATTTCGTGAAGCGCGACGACGCGGCCGGCACCTGGCAGGCCTCGCACTTCAGCTGGCGCATCCGCTCGGTGCTGTGGGCCGGCCTGCTGTACATCGTCACCTCGTGGCTCTGGCTGCTGTTGTTCGTGCCGGGCTGGATCGCCTGGAGCCTGATTTCGCTGTGGTTCCTCTACCGGATCGTGAAGGGCATGATCCGGATGAACGACGGCCGTCCCATGGAACCCAAAGATGTCATCTGATCCGAACTGCGTCTTCTGCAAAATCATCGAAGGCAAGATCCCCTCGCGCAAGGTCTACGAAGACGACGACCTGTTCGGTTTCCATGACATCTCGCCCTGGGCGCCGGTGCATTTCATGCTGGTGCCGAAGAAACACATCGCCTCGATGGCGCAGCTCACGCCCGAGGATTCGGCGCTCATGGGCAAGATCATGACGCTGGCGCCCCAGCTGGCGCTGGAGCAGGGCTGCCGGCCCTATCCGGACGGCGGCTACCGCGTCGTCGTGAACACCGGCGCCGAAGGCGGACAGGAGGTTCACCATCTCCATGTGCACGTCATGGGCGGCCCTCGCCCCTGGCTTCGCGGCTGAGCAGGGTTAAGCCAAACTGTCACATTCCCCCCGACTAAAATCGGACACATTCTTAGGAGTTCTCCATGGGTTCTTTTTCCATCTGGCACTGGCTGATCGTGCTGCTCGTCGTGGTCATGATCTTCGGCACCAAGAAGCTGCGGAACATGGGTTCGGATCTCGGTGGCGCCGTCAAGGGCTTCAAGGACGGCATGAAGGACGGCTCGGCCTCCCCTGACGCCTCCGCTGCACCGGCCCCCACGCAGCAAGTGACCGGCCAGCCGGCCAACAGCGACAAGTCGACGATCGACGTCGAAGCGCGCCAGAAGTCCTGAGCACCGCAGGCACACATCCGTGATCGACCTCGGCATTGAGAAGCTGGCGCTCATCGGCGTCGTGGCGCTGATCGTGATCGGGCCGGAGAAGCTGCCGCGCGTTGCACGCACGGTGGGCGCCCTGCTCGGCAAGGCGCAGCGCTACGTGAACGACGTCAAGGCCGAAGTCAACCGTTCCATGGAGCTCGACGAGCTCCGCAAGATGAAGACCACGGTCGAGGACGCGGCGCGCGACGTGGAGCACAGCATCCACACCGGCGCCAGCGAGTTCGAGAAGCAGTTTTCCGGCGCGTCCGGCGACACCCTGTCGGCACTGGCCGAGCCCGAGCAGGCGGTGCCCGAATACAGGCACCCCCGCAAGAACTGGCGCCTGAAGCAGGGCGCCACGCCGAACTGGTACAAGGCGCGCAACGGCGTGCGTACCAAGGCGCTGTCGGGCGCGGCGCGGGTCGCCCGCTTCCGCCCCCACAAGATCAACTGACGCACGCGCACGCCCCGCGGCGTTCCCGGGCGCCCCGTGCGCCTGTGTCTTCTCCCACGCTTTCTCCTCTCCCATGGCCGATTCCGACAACAAGAACAAAGAAGACGAGCTGGCGGGCACCGAGCAGCCGTTCGTGCAGCACCTGGTCGAGCTTCGGGACCGGCTGCTGTACTGCGTCTACGGCCTCGTGGTCGCGGGCATCCTGCTGGCGATCTGGCCCGGCCCGAGCGGGCTCATGGACATCATCGCCATGCCGATCCGCGCGCACATGCCGCCGGACGCCAAGCTGATCGCCATCGGCGTGTTCTCGCCGTTCTTCGTGCCGCTCAAGGTGCTGATGATGGCGGCCGTGCTGCTGGCGCTGCCCTGGCTCATGTACCAGGCCTGGATGTTCGTCGCGCCGGGCCTGTACAGCCACGAGAAGCGCTTCGCCTTGCCGCTGATCTTCTTCGGCAGCGTGCTGGCCTACGGCGGCATCGCCTTCGTGCAGCTGTTTGTGCTGGACAAGATGTTCGGCTTCATCCAGAAGTTCACGCCCGCGGCGGTGGCGGCCACGCCCGACATCTCGTCCTACGTCGAGGCCATCCTGTCGCTGTACATCGCCTTCGGCGTGGCCTTCCAGGTGCCGATCGTGGTGATGCTGCTGGTGCGCTTCGAGATGGTCACCATCGAGAAGCTGCGCTCGTTCCGCGGCTACTTCATCGTGATCGCCTTCGTGGTGGCCGCGGTGCTCACGCCGCCCGACGTGGTGTCGCAGCTCGCGCTGGCGGTGCCGATGTGCCTGCTGTACGAGGTGGGGATCATCGGGGCGCGCTATTTCGCAGGAACGGGCAAGGCGCCCGAGGGTGAAGAAGAGGGCGCGGGTTCGGGGTCTTCCGGCAGTTCCTGATCCCCGGATCGATCGGCTCCTGCCCCCAAAACAAAAGCGGCCCTCGGGCCGCTTTTTTGTTGCTGTCTGATCTGCGGCTGGAGCCGCTGTCGTTTCCCGCCTACTCGTTGTTGGGCAACTGCTGCCGGATCGGACTCTTCGGCCGCAGCCCCGGTGTCACGTCCAGTTCCATCTTGTCGGTGCCGCGCTGCAGGGCGAAGCGTGCGGTGTCGCCCGGCTTGAGGCCGGCGACGGCGGTCAGCAGGGCCTGCACGCTGTCGGTCTTCTTCTCGCCCACCGAGGTGATCACGTCGCCCGGGCGGATGCCGGCCTTGGCGGCGGGGCCGTTCTGCAGCACGCCGGTGATGATCACGCCCGCGTCGGCCTTCACGCCGAAGGTCTCGGCCAGTTCGGGCGACAGGTCGCTCGGCTCGACGCCGATCCAGCCGCGGCGCACCTGGCCTTCCTTCACGATGCCCTCGAGCACGATCTTGGCCATCGACACCGGGATGGCGAAGCCGATGCCCATGCTCCCACCCGAGCGCGAGTAGATGGCGGTGTTGATGCCCTGCAGGTTGCCGTTGACGTCGATCAGCGCGCCGCCCGAGTTGCCGGGGTTGATGGCCGCGTCGGTCTGGATGAAGTTCTCGAACTGGTTGATGCCCAGCTGGTTGCGGCCCAGCGCCGAGACGATGCCGCTGGTCACGGTCTGGCCCACGCCGAAGGGGTTGCCGATGGCCAGCACCTGGTCGCCCACCAGCAGCTCGTCGGAGTTGCCCAGCACGATCACCGGCAGCTTGTCGAGCTCGATCTTGAGCACGGCCAGGTCGGTGTCGGGGTCGGTGCCGATCACCTTGCCGCGCGCGTGGCGGCTGTCGTTCAGGGTGACCTCGATTTCGTCGGCGCCCTCGACCACGTGGTTGTTGGTGAGGATGTAGCCGTCGGTGCTCACGATGACGCCGCTGCCCAGGCCCACCTGCGGCTGGTCGGCCTGGTCGCCGAAGAAGAAGCGGAACCAGGGGTCGTTGCTGCGCGGGTGGCGCTGCGCGGCCTTGCTGGTGTTGATGCTCACGACTGCCGGCGAGGCCTTCTTGGCCGCCGCGCTCAGGCTGCCCGCGGCGGGCACGGCCGGCGCGCCGCTGGGCGCTTCGACGATCGACACCACGCCGCCCAGCGAGGTCGAGCGCTTATTGATCCACTCGGGCTTGAGCGTCGCGACGACGAAATAGGCCGCCAGCAGGACGGTCACGGCTTGGGCAAAGAGCAGCCAGGTGCGTTTCATGAAAGCTTGAAGAAAGAGCGTTGGAAAAGCGCTGAAAGAGGGCGCCGGTTGCAATTGTCCCTCAACCGGCCTGGCGCCATAGACCGCGCGGCAGGGTCGAGATTGCGCGGCCTTCGGGACGTGAATACGGGCTAACCCTTAGTATCGGCAGGTGATCCGACCCGGATCGCCCCCTCAGGCCTTCCGCGCCGCCCACCCGGCGGATGCGGCCAGGCGATCCCTTCGTCGGCGTGCCACGCTCTGCCCCTATCCGGTTCAAGGCAGGCGAGCGGCCACGATACCCCTGCTGCCATGACCTCAGAAGCTATCTACACGGACGGCGCCACGCCCGCTCCGGCGCGCACGCTCGATGCGCGCGACTACAAGACCCTGGCCCTGTCCGCCCTCGGCGGCACGCTCGAGTTCTACGACTTCGTCATCTACGTCTTCTTCGCGACCGTGCTGGGCGCGCTGTTCTTCCCCGCCGACATGCCCGACTGGCTGCGCCAGCTGCAGACCTTCGGCATCTTCGCGGCGGGCTACCTCGCACGGCCCGTGGGCGGCATCGTCATCGCGCACTTCGGCGACCTGCTGGGGCGCAAGCGCATGTTCACGCTGTCGATCTTCCTGATGGCGGCGCCCACGCTGGTGATCGGCCTCTTGCCCACCTACGCGAGCATCGGCGTCGCGGCGCCCCTGCTGCTGCTGGCGATGCGCGTGCTGCAGGGCGCGGCCATCGGCGGCGAGATGCCCGGCGCCTGGGTGTTCGTCGGCGAGCACGTGCCGGCCAAGCGCTACGGCTTCGGCATCGGCACGCTCACCTCGGGCATCACCGGCGGCATCCTGCTGGGCTCGCTGGTGGCCGTGGCCATCAACCGTCACTACTCGCCGGAGCAGGTGAACGACTTCGCTTGGCGCATTCCCTTCATCCTGGGTGGCGTGTTCGGGCTGTTCTCGGTCTACCTGCGCCGCTTCCTGCACGAGACGCCGGTCTTCAAGGAACTGGCCGGCCGCAAGACGGTCGCCCGCGAGTTGCCGCTGCGCACGGTGCTGCGCGAGCACCGCCTGGCGAGCGTGTACGTGGGTCTGCAGACCTGGGTGCTGTCGGCCGCCATCGTGGTGGTGGTGCTGTACACGCCCACCTACCTGCAGAAGGTGCACCACATTCCGGCGGCGCTGGCGCTCGAGGCCAACGCACTCGCCACGCTGACCCTGACCATCGGCTGCGTGATCGTCGGCTGGGCCAGCGACCGCATCGGCACGCGCGCCGTGATGCTCATCGGTTGGGGCGGCCTCTTTGCCACCGCCTACCTGTTCTACACCGGGCTGCCCGGCACGCCGGCCACGCTGTTCTGGCACTACGGGCTGGTGGGTCTGTTCGTGGGCACCATCGCCACGGTGCCGATCGCGGGCGTACGCGCCTTTCCGGCGCCGGTGCGCTTCACGGGGCTTTCGTTCGCCTACAACATGTCTTATGCCGTCTTCGGCGGTCTGACGCCGGTGATCCTCACGCTCTGGCTGCAGCACGACACCATGGCGCCGGCGCACTACGTCGCCGCGCTGGCGGCGCTGGGTTTCCTGCTGGCCCTGTGGCCCCTGGCCGCACGCGGCCACCCGATGCGCGATGGCGCGCCGGCCGCGGGGAGCGCGACAATGTCGCGATGAGCACCACACGCCACGAACTGCTTCACGCATTCGACCTGCTGCTGGCCCCCGGGCGCTTCAAGGATTACGGACCCAACGGCCTGCAGGTCGAAGGGCGCACCGTGGTCCGCAAGATCGTCTCGGGCGTGACCGCCAGCCGCGCGCTGATCGAGGCCGCGATCCACGCCGAGGCCGATGCCATCTTCGTTCACCACGGCCTGTTCTGGCGCGGCCAGGACGGCTGCGTCACCGGCTGGATGAAGCAGCGCCTGGGCCTGCTGCTGGGTGACGACGTCAACCTCTTCGCCTACCACCTGCCGCTCGACGCGCACCCCGAACTGGGCAACAACGCGCAGCTCGGCCTGCAGCTGGGGCTCGTTGCGCATCCGGGGTCGGCCGGGCGCTTCGGCGAACAGGAGCTGGGCTTCCTGGGCGCGCGCGAGAACGGCGAGAACTTCGCCAGCGCCAAGGCTCTGGCGACCCATGTCGAGAAGGTGCTGAAGCGGCCCGTCACGCTGGTCGACACGGCCCACCGCCCGATCAAGAACATCGCGTGGTGTACGGGCGGCGCCCAGGGTTACTTCGAGGCCGCCATTGCGGCCGGCGCCGACGCCTTCATCACCGGCGAGATTTCCGAGCCGCAGGCGCACTACGCCCGCGAACTGGGCGTGGCCTTCCTGGCCTGCGGCCACCACGCCACCGAGCGCTACGGCGCGCAGGCCGTGGCCGCCCATGTGGCGGCCCAGCTCGGGCTGAAGCACGAATTCATCGACATCGACAACCCCGCATGAAGGCGCCGATCGCGATCACGCTCGGCGACCCGGCGGGCATCGGCCCCGAGATCATTGCCAAGGCCTTCCGCGACGCGCCCGACGCCGTGCGCGGTGCGTTCGTGGTCGGCGACGTCGGCACGCTGCGCAGCGCCTCGCAGGCGCTCGCGGCGCCGGGGCGGCTGGGGTGGCCTGTCGTGGAGATCGCCAGCGTCGCTGAGGCGGTTGCAGTGCCGCCGGGGTGCATCCCGGTGCTGCAGGTGATCGCGCCGCCGCAGGGCATCGTGCAGGGGCGCATCAGCGCCGAAGCCGGGCGCGCCGCTGGCGACTGTGTGGTGTGGGCTGCGCGCGCCGCATTGCGCGGCGAGATCTCGGCCCTCGTCACCGCACCGCTGCACAAGGAAGCGCTGGCCGCGGCCGGCTTTCCGTACCCCGGCCACACCGAGCTGCTGCAGGCCGAGGCCGCCGCCCACCTGGGCCGCACCGTGGCCGACGTGCCCGTGCGCATGATGCTGGCCAACGACGAGCTGCGCACCGTGCTCGTGAGCATCCACATGTCGCTGCGCGACGCCATCGAGGCCGTGCGCTTCGACGGCGTGCTGGACACGCTGCGCATCACCCATCGCGCCTTGACCCACGCCCTCGGCCGGCCGCCGCGCATCGGCGTGGCCGGGCTCAATCCGCACGCGGGCGAGGGCGGCCTGTTCGGTTCGGAAGAGTGCACCATCATCGCGCCGGCCATCGAGGCCGCACGCGCCGAGGGCATCGACGCCCACGGGCCCCATGCGCCCGACACCGTCTTCATGCGCGCGCGCGCCAAGGCCGGCGTGCCGTCCAGCGGTGAGTTCGACGTGGTGATCGCGATGTACCACGACCAGGGCCTGATCCCGGTCAAGTACCTCGGGGTGGAGAAGGGCGTGAACGTGACGCTCGGGCTGCCGCTGGTGCGCACCAGCCCGGATCACGGCACGGCGTTCGACATCGCGGGCCAGGGCGTGGCCGATGCCTCGAGCCTTGTCGAGGCGCTGCGCATGGCGCGAACGCTGGCCGGCGTCTGAGCGCGCGGCCAGTAAGAAAAGCTCAGGGGCGCTTCAGGCTGTCGCGGATTTCGCGCAGCAGCGCGATGTCTTCCGGCGTGGCGGCTGGCGCTGCCGGGGCGGCCTCTTCGGTCTTGCGCAGCTTGTTGATCTGCTTGACCATGATGAAGATGATGAAGGCGAGGATCACGAAATTGACAGCAATCGTGATGAAGTTGCCATATGCCAGCACCGGCACGCCGGCCTTCTTCAACTCCGCCAGCGTGTTCGTCACGCCCGGCGGCACCGTGCCCAGGATCACGTAGAGGTTCGAGAAGTCGAGCTTCCCGAACACCATGCCCACGAGCGGCATGATGATGTCGGCCACGAGCGAGTCGACGATCTTGCCGAACGCCGCCCCGATGATCACGCCGACGGCGAGGTCGATGACGTTGCCCTTGACGGCAAACTCCTTGAATTCGCTGAGGATGCTCATGATTCAGAAAGGGTGCTGAAGACCTGCTGTTGAAAGGGGTGCCAGTATGCCTGTGGAAGCGGGAGGCCAAGACGGCGGCGCGGCGGGTGATGCTGGACTGCAACTGAGGCATGACCGCTGGCGGCTCTTGCCTGGAACGGACGGAGGGTACCCAGTCTCCGTAGCCAAACCTTGCCGACTACGCTTTGGAACGTCTTGTTTCCAATTTCGCGGGATGGGTAGAACCGGTCGGATACGTCGTGTTTTGCTCTCGAAAAGAAGGCAAAACGGCGCCGGACGGGCATTCCAGAAGCATCCTGGAACGCAGGCAAAGCCCCATTGACAGTGCACTGCACTGGTACGATGAGAGGGGAGCAGTGGGGAGCGGCCGCGCGAAATCGACCTTCAAGACTTCTGTCTGTCAGAGCGCATCCGGCCCGGGTGCGCCGAGTTCTTGCGTGACCCCGCGATGAATTCTGCACCTTTGTTGCCTGAATTTGCCAGTTTCAGCGCGACTATAGCTGTTCAAATTTTTACATAAATGGTGCCGCGTAGTGGCGGCGATCACAAGTGTCTGAAAAAGAAGCGCGATACAAGAGAGCGGATGTGCGAGCCTCGCATGCCTTCGGGAATTGCCGTTCTTTCGCCGCTTCGTTGTTGATACGACTGACTGACTTTCAAGGGACCTGAATTGAGAAGAGATGCGAAAGCCCTCGCGTGGGTAGCGCTTGCCGGCGCGGTGTTGCTCCAGGGCTGTGCCGTGGTGCCCGGCATGGGTTCGGTGGAGCCATACGAAGCGGGCGGCGAGTTGCCGTCGCAGTTCCGCTACCTTCCCGATGAAGCGCCTGAGGGCGAAATCACTCCTATCTCGCTGGCGTTGGTGCGTACGCTGGCAGAGGTGTCGCCGAAGGGGGTGCCGCCTGAGGTGCAGGCGTTGTTCGGGAAGGGGGCTCGCTACACCATCGGGTCGGGCGACGTCGTGGGCGTGATCGTGTACGACCACCCGGAACTGCTGCCTAACGCGGGTGCCGTGATTTCACAGTCGGCCGATCCGACTGGTGTGCAGGTGGCGCCAGGCTTCATCGTCGATGCGGATGGTGAGATTGCCTTTCCTTACATCGGCCGTGTGCGCGTGGCGGGCCTGAGCGAAGGCGATGCTTCCGATCTGATCGGCAAGCTGCTCCGGCCGCACGTTCGTGACCCGCAGGTGACTGTGCGTATCCAGTCCTTCCGAAGCCGGCGCGCTTATGTGGAAGGCGAAGTGCGCGTTCCGGGGTCTCAGATCTTCACTGATGTGCCCATGACACTGAACGAGGCAATCAACCGCGCCGGTGGCATGACGGCCAATGCCAATCGCGCGGCCGTTACGCTCATTCGCGATGGCCGCTCAGTCCCGATCGACATGACCCGGCTGCGTGAGGCTGGCTATGACGGGAACAACATTCCCCTCAAGAACGGCGACACCGTCCGCGTGGCACACCGCGAAGACTCCAAGGTATTCGTCATGGGCGAAATCATGGCGCCTGTTGCCTTGTCCATGCGCAGCAATGGCCGTTTGAGCTTGAGCGAGGCCCTGGGCGAGGCGGGTGGTCCGATGACGACCACCTCCAATGCCGGTCAGATCTACGTGATTCGCCAAGGCGCGACCGGCGCGCCGGCCATCTTCCATCTGAACGCCAAGAACCCAGCGACGATGGCGCTAGCAAGCCAGTTCCGACTGCAGTCGCAGGACGTCGTGTATGTCGACCCGGTGCCGTTGGTCAAGTGGAACCGCGTGGTTAGCTTGATCCTGCCGTCTGCGCAAGTGGTCAACAACGCCAGCGAGGTTTACGTCAGGCATCGCTAGCCAAGCCTGGCCCCAGACCAAGTTCTCGAGGTTCGCGTCACGGGCCTCCTTACTTTTGAAGTCAGCGGCCGTGAATGCGGTGTGGCGGCATGGCTCTTGACTGAGTCTGTCGCCAATTTTTCGTCTCCAGTGCTTTCAATATGCAAGTCATTCAATCAACTCAACCTATCGCGATCATCGGCCTTGGCTACGTGGGCCTTCCCCTCGCTGTGGAGTTTGGCAAGAAGCGTCGGGTGGTCGGCTTCGATATCAATGCCAAACGCATCACGGAACTGCAGGGTGGACACGATCACACGCTCGAAACCACCAGCGAAGAGTTGAAGGCCGCGACGCAGCTGGCATTCACGTCGCATGCCGATGATTTGCGTGACTGTGCTGTTTTTGTCGTGACCGTGCCTACGCCGATCGACAATGCGAACCGTCCCGATCTGACGCCGCTGGTCAAGGCCAGCGAAACCGTCGGCAAGGTCATGTCAAAGGGGGCGATCGTCATCTTCGAATCAACGGTCTATCCCGGTGCGACAGAAGAAGTGTGTGTGCCGGTGCTGGAAAAATTCAGCGGCAAGAAATTCAATGTCGATTTCTTCTGCGGCTACAGCCCAGAGCGCATCAACCCCGGCGACAAGGTCAACACGCTCACAAAGATCAAGAAAATCACGAGTGGCAGCACGCCCGAGGTGGCCGATGTGGTGGATGCGCTCTACAACGAGATCATCACCGCCGGCACGCACAAGGCTGCCAGCATCAAGGTGGCCGAGGCAGCCAAGGTGATCGAGAACACACAGCGTGACCTGAACATCGCGCTGGTCAATGAACTCTCCGTGATCTTCGAGCGTCTGGGCATCGATACGCTCGACGTGCTCGAGGCCGCAGGCAGCAAATGGAATTTCCTGCCCTTCCGTCCGGGCCTTGTGGGGGGGCACTGCATTGGCGTGGACCCGTACTACCTCACGCACAAGGCGGAGCAGGTCGGCTACCACCCACAGGTCATATTGGCCGGGCGCCGCATCAACGACAACATGGCGCGCTACGTGGCCCGCAACACCATCAAGCGGATGCTGAAGAACGGCATGGACGTGCCGCGTTGCCGCATCGGCGTGTTGGGCATCACCTTCAAGGAAAATTGCCCCGACATCCGCAACAGCAAGATCGTCGACATGGTTCGCGAGTTCGAGGCATGGGGCGCTTCCGTGGAAATTGTGGACCCATGGGCCGACGCTGAAGAGGTGGCCCGCGAATATGGCCTTCAACTCGGCCGGGTCGATGCGGATCACCCGGTCGATGCGCTTGTCGTCGCTGTCGGCCACAACGAATACCGTCGCGCGACCATGATCGAGCTGCGCGCCCTTTGCCGAGGCGAACAGCCCGTGCTGGTCGACGTCAAGAGCCTCTTCAACACCAAGGAAGCCCGCGACAGCGGCTTCTCCGTGTTCCGCCTGTAAGCCATTTCTCGTTTCTTTCTCGACATGAAAAATTTTGCCCTCATCGGCGCTGCCGGTTACATCGCCCCGCGCCACATGCGCGCCATCAAGGACACGGACAACCATCTCGCGGTGGCCTACGACATCAACGATTCGGTCGGCATCATCGACAGCATCTCGCCGCAGAGCGAGTTCTTCACCGAGTTCGAACGCTTCTATGAGCATGCGCAGCAACTCAAGCGCAACCCCGCGACCGCACTGAACTACGTGGCGATCTGCAGCCCCAACTACCTGCATCACCCGCACATCGCTGCGGGCCTGCGCCTGGGTTGCGACGTGATCTGCGAGAAGCCCCTGGTGCCCACGCCGGACCTCGTCGACGAACTGCAACGCGTTGAAAAGGAAACCGGCAAGCGCGTCTTCAACATCCTGCAGCTGCGCCATCACGACGCCATCCTGAAGCTGCGCGACAAGGTTGCCGCTGCGCCCGCAGATACCAAGTTCGACGTGGAGCTGACCTACATCACCTCGCGCGGCAAGTGGTACATGGAAAGCTGGAAGGGCGACAACCGCAAGTCGTTCGGCGTGGCGACCAACATCGGCGTGCACTTCTACGACATGCTGCACTTCATCTTCGGCAAGCTGCAGCGCAACGTGGTGCACTACAGCGGCGCGGCAAAAGCGGCGGGCTATCTCGAATACGAACGCGCGCGCGTGCGCTGGTTCCTGTCCATCGACGCCAACGATCTGCCGGCCGATGTGAAGGGCAAGAAGACGACCTTCCGCAACATCGACATCAGCGGCGAGAAGCTCGAGTTCTCCGAAGGCTTCACCGACCTCCACACGGTGAGCTACAAGGAAATCCTGGCCGGCCGCGGCTATGGCCTCGAGGATGCGCGCCACTGCATCGAGACCGTCAATGTGATTCGCAGCGCCACGCCTGTTCAAGGCGAGCAGGGCGAAGTGCATCCGTTCGTGCGGCAGCTCGCCTGACGCCCCGCGAGTCCGGCATGGCATACAAGGCCCATCCCACCGCGATCGTCGATGAGGGCGCACGCATCGGCGACGGCACCCGGATCTGGCATTGGGTGCACGTCAGCGCACAGGCATCCATTGGCGAGGGCTGCTCGCTCGGGCAGAACGTCTACGTCGGCAACGACGTGACCATCGGCCACAACGTCAAGATCCAGAACAACGTCAGCGTCTATGACGCAGTCACCCTGGAAGACGACGTGTTTTGCGGGCCGAGCATGGTCTTCACCAATGTCTATAACCCGCGGTCGGCTGTCACACGCAAGGACGAATATCGCCGCACCCTGGTGAAGCGGGGTGCAACGCTCGGCGCCAACTGCACCATCGTCTGCGGCAACACCGTGGGCGAATACGCCTTTGTCGGCGCCGGCGCTGTGATCAACAAGAACGTGCCGGCCTATGCGCTCATGGTCGGTGTGCCGGCCAGGCAGATCGGCTGGATGAGCGAGTTTGGCGAGCAACTCGCGTTGCCGCTGCAAGGCTCGGCCGAAGCCATTTGCGCGCACACCGGTGCGCGCTACGTACTCGACGGCAATGCCGTGACCAAGTTGGATGCCAAGACGCCATGATCGAATTCATCGACCTCAAGACTCAGCAAGCCCGTATCAAGGACCAGATCGACGCGGCCATTCAGCGCGTGCTGGCGCATGGTCAATACATCCTTGGGCCTGAAGTGGCCGAGTTGGAAGAGAAGCTGGCGGCCTATACCGGCGCCAAACATTGCATCACCGTGGCCAATGGCACGGATGCTTTGCAGATCGCTCAGATGGCGCTTGGCATCGGGCCGGGCGATGAAGTCATCACACCGGGTTTTACGTACATCGCCACTGCCGAGACGGTGGCGTTGCTGGGCGCTAAGCCGGTGTACGTGGACATCGATGCGCGCACCTACAACCTGGACCCGGCGCTGCTGGAGGCTGCGATCACGCCGCGGACCAAGGCCATTGTTCCGGTGAGCTTGTATGGGCAGTGTGCGGATTTCGACGCGATCAATGCCATTGCTGCGAAACACGGAATTCCCGTGATCGAAGATGCGGCGCAGAGTTTTGGCGCTACTTATAAGGGGCGCAAGAGTTGCAACCTCAGCACGATTGCGTGTGCGAGCTTCTTTCCGAGCAAGCCGCTGGGGTGCTATGGGGACGGCGGGGCGATCTTCACCAATGACGACGAATTGGCGAAGGTGATGCGGCAGATTGCCCGGCATGGGCAGGATCGGCGGTATCACCATATTCGCGTGGGTGTGAATAGCCGGTTGGATACGTTACAGGCTGCAGTGCTTCTGGAGAAACTCGAAATTTTTGATGACGAAATCGCCAGTCGTCAGCGGGTGGCAGCGGAATATGGACGCCTGTTGGGAGAGAGCGGTGTTGCTGGCTCTCCCTACATCGAGCCGTATAACCAGAGTGCGTGGGCGCAATACACAGTGCGTGTGGCTGATCGTGAAGGTGTTCAGGTTCGCATGAAGCAGGCTGGGGTGCCGACTGTTGTGCATTACCCCATTCCATTGAATCAGCAGCCTGCTGTGGCAGATGAAAAGGTCACGCTACCCACGGGGGACACGGTGGCCCGGGAAGTTCTTAGTCTGCCGATGCACGCGTATATGACGTTGGCCGATCAAGTCGCTGTTGCTACGGCGCTAACGGCCCCCAACTGACATGCTTTTCCGGCGCGCCGCAAAAACTCTACGCTCGAAATTGGAGTCTTTAAATCGAGAGGGCTTTGCCCGCTCGATCGGTGTGCTCGTCGGAGGTACCGCTTTTGCCCAAGCTCTTACCGTCTTGGCACTGCCATTCGTAACCCGACTCTATACACCCTCTGATTTCAGTGTACTTGCCGTTTTTGCTTCAATTCTTTCGATAATTTCCGTTGCCGCATGTCTGAGATTGGAGCTCGCGATTCCAATGCCTGAATATGACAATGACGCTGCGAATTTATTTGCTGTGGCTCTGTGCGCAAGCGCCGTAGTGGCATTGTTATCGGGGCTTGTCGTCTATTTTTGGCCCGCCCAAATTATCGATTTAGTCGGGCAGCCGGGCCTGCGTCCCTACCTTTGGCTTCTGCCTTTTGGCATCTGGCTGACGAGTTCGTATTCTGCAATGCAGTTTTGGACTACGCGAAAAAAACGGTTTGGACTTATTGCAAAAACTAGGATGAGTCAGGCTGTTGGAGGGACAGGAACACAGATCGGGCTTGGATTTGGCGGCTTTACTCCAATGGGGTTGCTTCTGGGGCAAGTCATAAACAGCGGCGCTGGCTTTTTTGGGCTCGGCCGAAATGCAATTCGAGAGGACGGTGCTGCGCTGAAAAGCATAAATTTGCAGGGCATGCGCCAAATGTTTCAACGATACGATCGCTTCCCAAAATTCTCAACTTTTGAGTCATTTGCGAATACTGCTAGTAGTCAGCTCCCAGTAATCCTAATCGCAGCGCTATCCGTTGGGCCGGAGGCCGGGTATCTGATATTGGCAATGCGAGCCATGGCAATTCCCCTCGGCTTAATTGGCGGCGCTGTTTCCCAGGTTTACCTATCGCGCGCGGCGGATGAATTTAGAGAAGGGCGATTGACGCAGTTCACTCTAAGAGTAATAAATGGGCTATTCAAAAGCGGCGTTGGTCCGTTGTTACTCATAGGTGCTGTTTCGCCTATTATTTTTCCCCTCATATTCGGGGAAAAATGGCAGCGTGCAGGCGAACTCGTCGCATGGATGACGCCATGGTTTCTAATGCAATTTTTGACGTCGCCTATCTCGATGGCATTTCATGTTACGGGACATCAACGGCTGGTATTGTTGGTTCAGCTAGTGGGCCTGGTACTGCGCGTCGGGATTGTTTGTCTGTCAGCTTGGATTGCACCTTCGTATATTGTTGAATCTTTCGCGCTATCAGGGGTTGTTTTTTATTTGATGTACTTTGGCGCAATAGTATGGGTGTTGAAAATTCCCGCTCGAGGTTTGATCGAAATATTTCAATCAAATGGTTTTATTGTCTTGCTGTGGTGCGGCGCAGGTCTTGTGTTTACGGGCATCGCGCATGCACTTGTGAGTCGATAGATTAAAAGAAAAGATTCGTGGATTGTTGTATTAAAAGCAGCCCGCCTAACTTGGCGCTTGGACGCGGCGCGTCAAATTAGTTGAGAGTATGCAAGTGATTAATGCATTAACACGCGACAAATGAAGCTCATGTCCTTTCAGTTGAAAAATATCGCCAAATGGAGGGGATGAGATAACCATGCCGATTCATGCTCGTTCGTTGGCCAAGCTGTCCGTCGCCTTGTTTGGGTTGAAAATAATTACTTTTGTGAGTTGGT
Organism: Variovorax sp. GW458-11-26-14-LB1; assembly: GCF_059423965.1. Classification (NCBI taxonomy): domain Bacteria; kingdom Pseudomonadati; phylum Pseudomonadota; class Betaproteobacteria; order Burkholderiales; family Comamonadaceae; genus Variovorax; species Variovorax sp. GW458-11-26-14-LB1. The sequence goes on along the minus strand of NZ_JBWKYW010000035.1, from coordinate 13,341 downwards.
TTTTTTATAACTGGCCCAGTATTTCGATATCGAACTACCTTAGCTATCCCTTGGCATTGACGGGTTTTGCGTATGTGGTTTTTAAATTTTCAAAGAGAAAATCCTCTTGGGAGTTAAGCTCAAGTCTGTTTCTTGCTTTTATTCTGTTGAGCTCAATCGCCATTTCGGTAGTACTTCAACAACTATTGGCGACCGATTCATTGATGATCGATGGGCTAACCCCTGCATCGGTGTCGCTGAATTATTTGCTGGTAGGTCTCACATGGTTTTGCCTAGGTGCAGCAATGCAGGGATTGGGTGATCAGGATTTTGGAAGAAATTTTTTTCTTATTCCAGCGCTTGTTTTTGTCGTGTGCATCGTTTCAAATTTAAACGATGGGCTGATCCTAAATTACAAATCGATTTCCGATGAAAAACCAAGTGATTTGGAAATCTCGCATTTAACAATTGGCTCGTATGCAGTGGTGGCATTCTTGCTGCCCGTCGCGTTTTCGACCCGGCCATACAAATTCCTAGCGTTCGCGGGGGGGGCATTATTGTTTTTTTGCTTGGGTGGACGGGCTAACTTGTTTGTATTTATTTTGACTTGCTCCGTATTTTATGCTTCCAGGCTGGGATTGATTAAATCTACAGTGCTTTTGGGTGGATCTCTGGCCGTGCTGATTTTGGCGTTGTTTCTTCTGAAAATCGACCTAAATGATGCTCAGGTTCAAAAGATGATTTTTTACGATGGTTTTTCTGAAGACCAATCAGAGGTTGCTCGTGATTTATTTTTTTGGGGGGCATTGGATGGCTTGCCGCGGCAGGCGCTTTACGGTGACCCGGGCTATTTGATTGAGAAGTTTTATTCGCTGGGCGCTTACTCGCATAATTTGCTGAGTGCGTGGCAGTTCTTTGGCGTGGCTCCATTCGTTTTATTTTTGGCATCTATGTTTTTCATTTCAAGAAAAATATTCGCCTACAAATTACAATTGCGGTCGTCTCTCGATGAGTTTGGGATTCTTCTGTTTGTATTTTGCCTGATATCCATGGTGTTTGTAAAATCGATTAATTTTTTTCCATTTTGGATGGCGCTTGGATTTTGGTTTTTCCGATTAGATGGATTTAATTTTCAGGCATTGAATAGAGGTTTGGCTGGTCATGTCGAAAATTCACAGCGTTGAGTATTTTTCGCTTTTTGCGGCGGAGAAGTACCCCGGGATCTTTAGAAAGATAGATGATACCGTCCGGACATTGAATAATTTTGGCTGTGAAGCAAAAAATAGAAATTTCCCGGGAACCTCTCGTGGGTTTCGGGAGTTAACGCTTGAATTGCTGAAATCAAAGGCTGATGTAATAATCGTTCGAAACTTCTTTCAATTACCCGTCCTGCTATTTGTTTTTTTGTATCTCCGGCTGATGGGTAAATATCTCGTGATAGACATACCCACGCCACTTACTGTAGTTCTCCGAGAGTTTGAACTGCGTGAAAATATGGCATGGATGGCTATATGTGCGAGAAAAATAATTGTCTCCATTTTTTATCCGCTCTCGTTATTGCCATTCAATAGAATCATTCAGTATGCGGGCGAATCTCGTTATTTTTCGTTTGGCGTGAGAAATAAAATAAAGTTGCTATCAAACGGAATAGAGGTTGCGAGATACAAGATCAAGCGCAAGGATATCTCTCTCGAAAGCAAATGCCTGACTTTGTTGGCGGTTGCAAAAGTCTCCTCCTGGCATGGCCTTGATCGCGTACTGGCCGGCATCTCGAATTATGTTCAAGAAAACCCATGCGACGTGGCAGTGAAATTTTATATTGCTGGCGATGGTGATGCTATTAAAGAATTGAAGAGTGCATCCGAGCGCTTGGGAATAGCAGAGAGCGTTTTTTTTCTGGGATTCAAATCGCATGGCGATTTAGATTATTTCTTTGATATTGCAGACATAGGAATATCTACTCTCGGGTTGTACCGAAAGGGAATGCAATCCGCTTCCAGCCTGAAGACTCGAGAGTACGTAGCCCGGGGAATGCCGTTAGTGGTTTCAGGCGATGATATTGATCTAGAGCCGATTCCCAATTTTGCTTTTCATGTCAGCAATGACGATAGGCCTGTCAATATTCGCGAGCTTATTCATTGGTATGAGGGGCTTAGCGCGCAAAATGTCGAAAAAGAAGAGATACGTAATTTTGCGCTTGAACATATGGACCTTAAAATCAAAGTCAAATGGTTTTTGCCTTCCTGATATTTGAAGGTGCGCTTATAGACTTTGCTGGTGCACCTTGCATCTTGCGCCTGGCTCAAATTGTTGGTCTGAAATGAAAAAGCTATCTTTTGTCTCTGTTAATTATAAAAACCATCTTGTCACGCAGGATTTCTGCCGATCTTTGGAGTCTCAGAATGGACTGGGCGAGCATTTTGAGTTGGAATGCGTTTTGGTTGACAACTCGGAGTCTAAAGAACAGCTTGATGCGCTGAATGCTTTTAGTTTCCCTGCCATTGATATAAAAATTGTCGCTGCCAATGGAAACTTGGGATATTTCGGGGGGCTGAATTTGGGCTTGAGTAGTGTGAGCTCGGATTTTGTTGTTATCTGCAACAACGATTTAAAGTTTCAAGAGGATTTCTGCATTAACCTACTGTCTTCAAAGTATGAAGAGTCGGTCTTGGCGATCGCCCCTGATGTAGTAACCATTGATGGCTATCATCAAAATCCGCACGTTCTATCTCCAATTGGCCGAATCAGGCGATTTCAATTTGACCTGTACTACACAAATTATTTTATTGCCAAGTTAATGATTCGGATGCTGGCAGTATTTCGGCCCACAAGGAGAGTTTTGCCAATTTTGGAAGAAGGCTGCGAGATTCATATGGGAATTGGTGCCTGTTACGTTCTTCTTCCTGCATTTCTGAAAAAATTTGATAGCCTTTATTACCCGCAATTTTTATATGGAGAAGAAGCATATTTTTCGAAGCAAATACATGATGCGGGCGGCATCCTCTGGTACGAGCCCAAGCTTCGAGTTGTTCATGCGGAGAGTGTTTCGACAGCAAAAATTCCGAGAAAGCAAATATATGAATATGCGAAAGCAGGGTATCCCGATTACAGGAGGATGCTATGACTGAGAGAAACATTTCAGGCGTTTTGCTTATAACGGGAGGGACGGGATCTTTTGGCAATGCCGTCCTCAAAGGCTTTCTCCATACCAACATAGCGGAAATTCGCGTTTTCAGCCGAGACGAGAAAAAGCAGGATGACATGCGCAAGCGCTACAACCATCCAAAGCTCAAGTTCTATATCGGCGACGTACGCGACTCACGCAGCGTGAGCGCAGCAATGCGCGGTGTGGACTACGTCTTTCATGCAGCAGCACTCAAGCAAGTCCCGTCCTGCGAATTCCATCCGATGCAGGCAGTCCGCACCAACGTCCTCGGCACCGAAAACGTCCTGGAAGCCGCAATTGCCGCAGGCGTAAAACGCGTCGTCTGCCTCAGCACCGACAAGGCGGTCTATCCCATCAACGCCATGGGCATCAGCAAGGCCATGATGGAAAAGGTGATGGTCGCGGCCAGCCGGAATCTGGAAAGCACCAACACCGTTATCTGCGGCACGCGCTACGGCAACGTCATGGCCTCCCGCGGCTCGGTCATCCCGTTGTTCGTGGAGCAGGTGTTGGCGGGCAAGCCCATCACCGTGACCGACCCGTCCATGACCCGTTTCATGATGACGCTGGAAGACGCAGTCGAACTGGTGCTTCACGCCTTCGAGCACGGCAACAACGGCGACATCTTTGTGCAGAAGGCGCCCGCCGCCACGGTGCAGGTTCTCACGCAAGCCATCCTGGAAGTGATGGGCAAGCTGGACCACGAAGTGCGCGAAATCGGCACTCGCCATGGCGAGAAGCTCTATGAAGCGCTGCTGAGCCGGGAAGAAATGGCCTGCGCCGAAGACCAGGGCGATTACTACCGCGTGCCGCCAGACGGCCGCGACCTGAACTACGCCAAGTACGTGGAGCAGGGCGAGAAGCGCATCACGCACAGCTCGCACGGCGAGGACTACAACTCGCACAACACCACCCGCCTCGATGTGGAAGGCATGAAGAAGCTGCTGCTCAAGCTCGACTTCATGCAGCGCATCGCACGGGGTGAACCGGCCGTGGCAGAGGGATAAGACGATGAAGGTGTTGATTACCGGCGCCGGTGGTTTCGTGGGCAAGAACCTGCAGCTGCACCTGGCCGAGCGCAAGGACGTGCAGGTGGTCTGCTTCACGCGCGACCACAGCGTGGAGCAACTGCCCGCGCTGTTGGAGGGGGTGGACTTCGTGTTTCACCTCGCAGGCGTCAATCGTCCGCAAGACCCGCAGGAATTCGCTACAGGCAACGCGGAACTCACGCAGAGCCTCTGCAGCGCCGTCGGCGACGTGGCGAAGGCGACCGGCAAGAAGGTGCCGATCATCTACACGTCCTCCACGCAGGCGGGCCGCGACAACCCCTATGGCAACAGCAAGCGCGGTGCGGAAGAAGCGCTGCAAGCCGCAGCCGCCAGCCTCGGCATTCCGGTGCACGTCTTCCGTTTGCCCAACGTGTTTGGCAAATGGTGCCGGCCCAACTACAACTCTGCCGTGGCCACGTTCTGCCACAACATCGCGCGCGACCTGCCGATCCAGGTCAACGACCCGGCCGCGCCGGTCACGCTGGTGTATGTCGACGATGTCATCGAGCGTTTCGTGCAGCTCATGGATGGCGCTGACGCCACTGTGGACGCAGAAGGTTTTGCCACGGTCACGCCGCAATACACCACCACGGTGGGCGAGCTGGCCCGTCAGATCCAGTCGTTCAAGGACAGCCGCAACACCCTCATGACCGACCGCGTGGGAACGGGCCTGGTGCGCGCGCTCTATTCGACTTACGTGAGCTACCTGCCGCCCGAATCGTTTGCCTACACCGTGCCGCAGCACGGGGATGCGCGCGGTGTGTTTGTCGAAATGCTCAAGACGCCGGACGCCGGCCAGTTCTCGTTTTTCACCGCGCATGCGGGCATCACGCGAGGCGGCCACTACCACCACAGCAAGACGGAGAAGTTCCTCGTCATCAAGGGGCAGGCGCGTTTCAAGTTCCGGCACATGCACACCGGCGAAACCCATGAACTGGTGACTGCGGGCGACAAGTCTGAAATTGTCGAGACCGTGCCCGGCTGGACGCACGACATCACCAACATCGGCACCGAAGAAATGGTCGTGATGCTCTGGGCCAACGAGGTGTTCGATCGCGCGCGGCCAGACACCTTCGCTTGTCCGCTGTAGTCCCTTGGCTTTGGATCCATCTCCCATGAAAAAACTCAAAGTCATGACCGTGGTCGGCACGCGACCCGAAATCATTCGCCTGTCGCGTGTGCTGGCTCGGCTGGACGAGCATTGCGACCACGTGCTGGTGCATACCGGCCAGAACTACGACTACGAACTCAACCAGGTCTTCTTCGACGACCTGGGCGTGCGCAAGCCCGACCACTTTTTGAACAGCGCGGCGAACGCCACCAGCGCGGCGCACACCATCGGCAACCTCATCATCGCGGTGGACCAAGTGCTAGGCGAGGTGCAGCCCGAGGCCATGCTGGTGCTGGGCGACACCAACAGCTGCCTCTCTGTGATTCCGGCCAAGCGCCGCAAGATTCCAATCTTTCACATGGAAGCGGGCAACCGTTGCTTCGACCAGCGCGTGCCCGAGGAGACCAACCGCCGCATCGTGGACCACACGGCGGACGTCAACCTCACTTACAGCACGATCGCGCGCGACTACCTGTTGCGCGAAGGGCTGCCGCCAGATCTGGTCATCAAGACCGGCAGCCCGATGTTCGAGGTGCTGACGCATTACCGCCCGCGCATCGAGGCGTCCGATGTGCTGGAGCGGCTTGGCCTGCAGGCCGAGCAGTACTTCGTGGTCAGTGCCCATCGCGAAGAGAACATCGAATCGCCGCAGTCCTTTTCCAAGCTGGTGGCGGTGCTCAATGCCGTCGCCGAAGACCACGACCTGCCGGTCATCGTCTCGACGCACCCGCGCACGCAAAAGCGCATCGATGCCACGGGCGCTCGCTTTCATCCGCAGGTGCGGCTGTTGAAGCCGCTGGGTTTTCACGACTACGTGAAGCTGCAGCTCTCGGCGCGCGCCACGCTGTCCGACAGCGGCACGATCAACGAAGAGTCGTCGATCCTGAATTTTCCGGCGCTCAACTTGCGCGAAGCGCACGAGCGGCCCGAAGGCATGGAAGAGGCCGCCGTGATGATGGTGGGCCTCGAGGTGGAGCGTGTGCGCCAGGGGCTGGCGATTCTGGAGAGCCAGCCGCGAGGCGATGCGCGCGGCTTGCGTCAGGTGGCCGACTACAGCATGCCCAATGTGTCGGACAAGGTGCTGCGGATCGTTCACAGCTACACCGACTACGTGAACCGCGTGGTCTGGAAGAAGTACTGACGTCACTATGCGATTGCTCGTCGTCTCTCAATACTTCTGGCCGGAAAACTTCAGGATCAATGATCTTGTCGCCGAATTCGTGCGGCGTGGTCACCAAGTCACGGTGTTGACCGGCGTGCCCAACTACCCCGACGGCAAAGTCTTCCCCGCGTACCGCGATGACCCCGAGAAGTTTGCGCGCTATGAAGGGGCGGAGGTCGTCCGGGTGCCCATGTCTGCACGTGGAAAGGGAGGCATCCGGTTGATGCTGAACTTTGCAACCTTCGCGATCAGTGCCTCCGTGCTTGGGATGTGGAAGCTGCGAGGGCGCGACTTTGACGCGGTTCTCGCCTATGAGCCATCGCCCATCACGGTCGGCGTGCCCGCAGTTGCATTGCGAGCGGTAAAACGGGCACCGCTGGCTTTCTGGGTCCTTGACCTCTGGCCCGAGACGTTGGAAGCCATTGGCGTGGTTCGTTCGCCTTTCATCCTGCGTTCAGTGGGACGGCTTGTGTCGTTCATCTACAAGCGCTGCGACCTGATCCTGGCGCAGTCGAAAAGCTTTGTGCCTCAAATCAAGAAGTACGCGGGCAACAGCGGCCGAATCGAGTACTTCCCCAGTTGGGCCGAGATGCTGTTCGATGTAGAGCAAGCGGTTGCCGCGCCTGAGGTACAGGTCCAATCGGAAAGCTTCAATGTGATGTTCGCTGGAAACATCGGCGATGCTCAAGATTTCCCGGCGATCCTTGCGGCGGCAGAGATGCTCAAGGAACACAGAAACATCCGTTGGTTGATCGTTGGTGATGGCCGAATGGCGCAGTGGGTGGCCGATGAAATCCAGCGGCGCGGATTGCAGGAGTGCGTCCATATGCTGGGACGGCACCCAGTGGAGCGAATGTCCTCTTTCTTCAAGCATGCCGACGCATTGCTGGTCAGCTTGAAGAACGAGCCGATCTTCTCCATGACCATTCCTGGCAAGCTCCAGTCGTATCTGGCAGCAGGCGTTCCCGTATTGGCCATGCTGAACGGCGAAGGTGCTGACGTGGTGAAAAATGCCGCGGCTGGTTTGACTTGCAACGCAGGGGATCACAAGGAGCTTGCCAAGGCAGTTCTGGATCTCTCGAAAAAATCGGCTGAAGAACGCGAGGCAATGGGCGCGAATGGCCTTGCGTTGAGTGCCAGCGAATTCGAGCGAGGCTCGCTGATCAATCGATTGGAAGGATGGCTTCAGTCGCTGTCCTTTCCCGCCGCGGCCACAAAAAAACAAAGTGAGGCAAGATGATCTTGGTAACGGGAGCGACGGGCTTTGTAGGTACTGCGCTGATTGCGCGGCTGCTCGCTGATGGCCTGCCTGTACGCGCGGCGATTCGTCGTGAATCCGCGCTCGAGAAGTTCAAGGTCGAAACCGCGATGGTCGGCGACCTCAGTGCGGAAACTGACTGGCAAGAAGCTGTCGCAAATGTTGAGGCTGTGATCCACACCGCCGCCCGCGTCCACGTGATGTCGGACGGTGCGAGCGATCCATTGATGGAATATCGGCGCACGAATCTTCATGGAACGTTGCGATTGGCGCGGCAAGCCGCAGAGGCGGGGGTGCGGCGCTTTGTCTTCGTGAGCTCCATCAAAGCCAACGGAGAAGCAACGTCGATCGGCGGTGCTTTTTCAGCGGATGGGCCGACAGCGCCGGTGGATCCATACGGCGTTTCCAAACTGGAGGCGGAGCAGGCCTTGCGAGAACTGGCAACGCAAACCGGAATGGAAGTGGTGATCGTTCGTCCGCCTCTCGTGTACGGCCCGGGCGTCAAGGCGAACTTCCGCACGATGATGAGCATCGTCGCGCGCCGAATTCCGTTGCCGCTCGGGGGCATCGCCGGCAATCGCAGAAGCATGGTGTCGCTCGACAACTTGGTGGATCTGTTGACCTCTTGCGTGCACCACCCCGCAGCGGGCAATCAGACTTTTCTGGTTTCGGACGGTGAAGATCTTTCCACCGCACAACTGCTGAAACGCCTGGGGCAGGCCATGGGGAAGCCTGCGCGGCTGCTTCCTGTTCCGGCGAGTTGGTTGGAGCGAGGCGCTTCGATGCTGGGTCAAGCCCATGTCGCGCAACGACTCTGTGGCTCTTTGCAAGTCGACATTTCAAAGACGAGGGACTTGCTGGGGTGGACGCCCCCCATTTCGGTTGACGAGGGCTTGAAAAGGACTGCAGAAGGATATTGGCGTGAAGCGTCTGTTTGATTTGTTTTTGGCATTGTGCGCGGGGGGCGTGTTGCTGTTGCCCGTCATGATCGTGGCGATAGCAGTACGCCTTACCTCTCGCGGGCCTGCTCTCTACTGGTCTGATCGGATCGGCCGCGATAACCGCATTTTCAAGATGCCCAAGTTCCGTAGCATGCGTGTCGGTACGCCGGCAGTAGCTACACATTTGTTGTCCGACCCCAGGGTGTATCTGACGCCTATCGGCTCTTTTCTGCGCAAAAGCAGTCTCGACGAACTGCCGCAACTCTGGAGCATCTTGGTCGGGGACATGAGTTTTGTGGGGCCCCGACCAGCGCTCTTTAATCAGCAGGATCTGATCGATCTGCGGACGCAGCATGGTGTGGATGTATTGGTGCCGGGCCTGACGGGCTGGGCGCAGGTGAATGGACGCGATGAATTACCTATCCCTGCCAAAGTCCAGCTCGATATCGAATACCTTCAGCGTCGCTCGTTCTGGTTTGATATCCGCATCCTATGGCTTACCTTCGTCAAGGTGCTGAGGCGCGAAGGTGTGACGCACTGAACATGAGGCAGCAGATGAAAAAGCGCTTGCTGATCATTGGCGCGGGTGGTCACGGACGTTCCGTTGCTGAGGCCGCATTGCTCGGGCAGGACTATGCATTGACGGCGTTCCTGGACGACGCGGCCAAGTCACAGCAGCATCATTTGTGGGGCTGCCCGGTCTGGGGCACAACCGCAATGCTGGCTGACTGCCGTGGCCGAATCGATACGGTGATCGTGGCGATCGGCAATAACGCGTTGCGCGAGGCTCTGCACCAGCAAGTAAAGGCGCAGGGATTGACGCTGGCGATGGTGGTTCATCCGGCAGCCATCGTGTCGCCCACAGCCACCATCGGGGAGGGCAGTGCCATCATGGCCGGCGCTATCGTCGGAACCGGGGCTCAGCTGGGCGAGGGCGTTATCGTCAATTGTGGCGCCGTTGTCGATCATGACTGCGTGGTGGAGTCATTTGGCCATCTCGGTGTCCATGCGGGCATGGCGGGGGGCAGTGTGCTCGGACGCTCGGCGTGGATGCCCGTGGGCTCAGCGCTCGCTTATGGGGTGAGGGTTCCTGCTGGGCGCGTGCTGCGAGCGGGCGAAGTGGTCGATGCCTGAGGAGGTCTCCATGCGACCCGAGCCCGAAAGAGCGTAAGCAGGTGAAGCCGAAGCTCGCGTTGCTATCAGCCCGGGCTTTCTGGGCCTGTGTTTGTGCGATTCTTGTGCTGTCGCTCGCGCCTTCCTCGATCCCCATGCCTAGCACCGGCTGGGACAAGAGCAATCATGTTCTGGCCTTTGCAATATTGGCCTTCTTGGCACACAAGGCCTGGCCGGGGCGCATGTGGCTGCTGCCTAGCTTGCTAGCCTACGGCGCACTCATCGAGATATTGCAGTCTTTCACGCCTGATCGATACGCTGAATGGAGCGATCTTTGGGCAGATGGCTTCGGCCTGCTTGTCGGGGAAATGTTCGCGCGGCTGACGCGGTGGCTGGCTCATCGACAAGCAGGGCGCTGATTTCTCTGCATTGCAGAGACTCACTGAAGAGGCCCGGTGGAGAGCGGCTCCCCTAGCCGCGTCTCGCCAGTTACTCCGAGGCCGCTCCAGCTTCTTTGTACTTGTATTCGGTGTAGCGGTAGCCACCGTACTTGTAGCCATAGCTGCCATAGTGCCTGCGCGAGAGGTCCATGCCATTGAAGACCACGCCGTTGACTTGTTGGCCAGCATGCGCCAGGCGCTTGATGCTCTCGTTCAATTCGCCCAACTGGGTCAGGTTGTCGCGAGCGACCAGCAGCACGGCACCTGCATGCGCAGCAACTGCAGCGGCATCGGCGGCCACCAGCACCGGCGGGCTGTCGATCACCACCAGGTCGTAGCGTTCCGAGAAGGCGTCCAGCAACTCGCCCAGCGCTGACGACAGCATCATGTTGGCGGGATTGAACGGGTAGGCGCCCGTGGTCAGGACGTCCAGGTTCGGGACCACTTGAGCATGAATCGCTTGCTCGGGTGTCATCTCGCCGGACAATACGTCCGCTAGGCCGCCTTTACGTGGCAAGCCAAAAGCTTTTTGAAGATGACCTTTGCGTAGGTCGGCATCGATCAACAGAACACGCTTACCGGCTTGCGCCATGATGACGGCGAAATTGCCGGAGACGAAGCTCTTGCCCACGCCGGGCGTAGCGCCCGTGATGAGCACACGGTTGTTCCCGGTCTCCATCAAAGTCAGTTGCAGGGAAACACGTAGGTTACGCAGGCTCTCGATGGCAAGGCTCTCGGGGGAGGTTACGGCCAGCAATTGCACACCCTTCGCGCCGCCTGCAATATGCTCCAGAATCGTTTCCTGCTCGAGCGCCAGTGGCACAACGGAATAGACGTTGAGGCCGAGACGCTCCTCGATTTCTTGCGGGTTCTGGATGCCGCTTGAAAGCTTGCTTCGGACAATGGCAAAGGCCACGCCAGCCAACAATCCGAGCACTAGGGAAAGCGCGACGACCAAGGGCTTCTGCGGTTTGACGGCCTTCTTCGGTTCGACAGCGGTATCGAGCAGTCGCACGTTGCCGATCTTGCCTTCCTTCACAAGGCGCAGTTGCAGTGAGCTATTGAGCAGTGACTTGTAAAGCTCACCATTGACGCGCACATCGCGCTCGAGCCGCAAGGCGTCACGCTGAACGGCCGGCATGGCACTGACACGGGTCTCGAGGCCCTCGATCTCATGGCGAACGGCCGCGATCTGGCCGTCGATCATTCGGACCTTGGGGTTGCTCTCCGTGAAGCGCGAAAGCAGTTCGCGTCGCAGTTGTTGGGACTCCAGCAGCTTGGTCTGCAGCTGCACTGACATGGTCAGGGCAGCCTTGGCCTCTTCATCGAAAGCGACGGTGCCGTTCTGATTGCGAAAGCGTGCGTATGCGTCTTCCGAGTCTTCGAGTTGTTGCTTGAATTCGGGAAGCTGCCGGTCAAGAAATTCAATGGTTTTTTCGGCCTCGGCGGCTTTACGCTCAACGTTCTGGCGAACGTACTGAGCACCGATTTCGTTGAGCGTGCTCCGCAGGCGGTCGCGGTCGCTGTCTTCGAGCGAAACACTGATCACGTTCGACTGCTTGCCCTGTTCTCCCAATTGGAGACGCTTTTGAAGATCTTCGATGGTGGTGAGCAACGATGCACGCGAGACCAAGAATTCGGCGCCGGGTTTGCCGTCGAGTCGAGATACCACCAAGGTGATGGCTCCTTCGGGAATCTGCTGGTTGAGCACCTTGCCGACAGTGCCGGTCAATGGTTCGGCAAGATCGGGATGGCTCAGCGTGTATTGATCACCGGCCAGCGCGGTGATCGTGAAGGGCTTCTGGTCTTCGAACGTGGAAGGCACGTCGAACTTGGCAATGTTGACCGTTTCGGTGCCAGAAACGTAGCCTCCCATGCCAAGAAAGCCTGGACTCGACAGTTCCTTGGCGCGCCTTGAAAACCATTCGCCGATGAACGGCAGGTAGCGTGGCTGCGCATCAATATACAGCTGCTTTGCCTCGATGGCTCCTCCGATGACCAATCGCGAGCGAATGATCTGGATTTCGCCCGTGGCCGGCGTCTTCACATCAAAGAGGTTCGCGGTGTCGCCGAGAAAATTCTTGGCGTCTGGGGCGGAGTCTTCAACCTGAATCAAAAGGTTGGATTGATAGATCGGCGTAGCCAGGAGCGCGTAGGCCGTACCGATGACGAGAGCGACGGCAGTAACGCCGGCCACCAGCCACTTTCGGTCGAGCAGGATATCGAAGTACTCGGACAGATGAATTGCATCGTTGTCATCGTCGCGCGCGAGTGCTGCGGAAGGAGCCGAAGTGGAAGCAGAAGAAGTCATGAGAGTTTGCGAATGCGTTCAGCCCAGGCTTGGGCGCCGTCAGCGATGAGTTGCAGGGCGTGTTCGAAGGCCGGACGGCCCATGCGGTAAGGATCGGGAATGTCAACGCGTGCGACTTCGCCCAAGCGAAACAGCTTGCCCCGGGTCAACGGATGGCGCTGCCCGATGTGAATCCGCTGGGCTTCGTCCATCGCAAGAATGAGGTCTGCCTGCTGGCACATCTGCCCTGTAAGTTGGCGTGCCCGGTGGGCTTCGATGTCGATGCCGCGTTCGGCCATGAGTTTGCGTGCGATCGGATCTGCTGGGTGCCCAACCAAGGCTCCAGTCCCCGCTGACGTGACTTGAATCTGCGGCAACGCTGCAGCAATCAATGCTTCCCCCATCGGGCTACGGCAGATGTTGCCAATGCATACCACCAGAACAGATTTCATGAGACTTGGCTCCCTGCGAAGGCTTGTGCCTCTGTTGTCAGACTCAGCGTAGTGCGTGCCGTGTGCTTCATTTCCCGCATGAATCACATGTCATACGGAAATGTTCTCACCATTTGTTTCTTCGTTGAGCGATTGGATCGCGCCATATAACTAGAGGGCCGAAGGATGGTTAGGCACGCCCGTGGCATTGTAGTCAGGGCATTGGCGGCCACAGCCTCGCGGATGTGGTCAAGCCGTGGGCGTTCTAGGCTCGAATCGGTCTAGGTACCAAAGGGACAGCGGACCCGTGGCGCTGATCAGTGCGTCTATGACCAAAGTCATGTCGATGCAAAAGATACAAAAAATGACATTATGAGTGTCGCGAATCCCCTGAATTGGGG
>NZ_JBWKYW010000034.1:0-73339 GCF_059423965.1 Variovorax sp. GW458-11-26-14-LB1 | reverse complement strand
GCCGTAACCACCGCCGCCACCGCTACGGCCGCCACCGCCGCCGCCGTAACCGCCGCCGCCGCCACCACCGTAGCCGCCGCCGCCACCACCGCCGTAGCCGCCACCACCGCCGGTGCGGGGGGGACGTGCTTCCATCGGACGGGCTTCGTTCACCGTCAGGGCGCGGCCCTGCAGCGATGCGCCGTTCATGCCTTCGACAGCTGCGAGTGCTTCAGCGTCCGTGCCCATTTCGACGAAGCCGAAGCCCTTCGAACGGCCGGTGTCACGTTCCATCATGACCTTGGCGCTGACGATCGAGCCGAACTCGCCGAAAGCCTGTTCCAGGTCGTTGTCACGCACGGAGTAGGCGAGGTTGCCCACGTAAAGTTTCTTGCCCATGGAGGGACTCCTAATTCAAACCAAAAAAACACAAAGCGATGGAGTCCCAGAATCACAACAAACTAATGCGCTGTGGCGCGAAACTGACCGATCACCAAATTACGTGCACGGGAGCCGAAGCTCGCAGACACGTGAGCCGGATTATCCGGCCCGATTTCCGAAAAAAGGGGGAAATCTTGTGTTATCGAGAAACATTCCGACCCGACGGGCGGTTTCGCAACGGTTTCAGGAGGTCGGACAGGCCGTTGTGGTCTATTTCATGCATCAAAGCGAGCAGTCGGCCAATTTCTCCCGCGGGAAAACCCTCGCGCGCAAACCAGGTCAGGTAATTTCCGGGCAAATCGGCAATCAGCGTGCCCTTGTGCTTGCCAAAAGGCATTTCGAGCGTCACCAGGCGCTGCAGGTCTTCGGGGTTCATGCGTGCTTCAGCCGCCTGCGCGCTTGACCGTGTGGCCCTGCTTCACGAGGGCGGCGATGACCACCTCGCGGTGATCGCCCTGGATCTCCACGGTGCCGTCCTTCACCGTGCCGCCCGTGCCGCAGGCCGCTTTCAGCTGCTTGCCCACGGCCGCCAGCGCCGCCGCGTCGAGCGGCAGGCCCTTGACCACGGTCACGCCCTTGCCCTTTCGGCCCTTGGTCTCGTGCGATACGCGGACAATGCCGTCCGTGGCCGCCGTGCGGGCCTTCGCGAGTTCCTTGCAGCGGCATTGCGCCATCGGGGCGCCGCAGTCGGGGCACATGCGCCCGCCCGCCTCGGTGGAGTACACCAGCGTGCTGCCGGTGCGGCTGTTCTTCATCGTTCCCATTCGATCCGTCTTTCTTTCGATCTCTCTCTTTTTCCCGGTGCCCGTTCCATGCCATTCGATACCCTGGGCCTGACCCCCGCGCTCGCGCAAGCGGCCGCCGCGAGCGGCTTTGCCGCGCCGACCGCCATCCAGGCGGCGGCCATCCCTGCCATTTTGCAGGGCCGCGACCTGCGGGGCTCGGCACAGACCGGCTCCGGCAAGACGGCCGCATTTTCCCTGCCGCTGTTGCAGCGCCTGGCCGCCGAGCCCGCCGCGTCGGCGTCGCGCCGGTTGCGCGCGCTGGTGCTCGTGCCCACGCGCGAACTCGCGGCCCAGGTCGGCGAGACGCTGGAAGACTTCGCGCGGCACCTGCCCGAGCGCCTGAAGATCGTCGTCGCGGTCGGCGGCGTCTCGATCAACCCGCAGATGATGCGGCTGCGCGGCGGCGCCGACATCGTGGTCGCCACGCCAGGCCGGCTGCTCGACCTGGTCGAACACAACGCGCTCGCGCTCGACGCCGTGTCGACGCTCGTGCTCGACGAGGCCGACCGCCTGTTCGACCTGGGCTTTGCCGAGGAACTGCAGCGCATCCTGGCGCTGCTGCCGGCGCGGCGCCAGAACCTGCTCTTTTCGGCCACCTTCCCGATCGCCATCCAGGCGCTGGCCGACGACATGCTGCACGACCCGGCCCTGGTCGACGTGCAGGGCGAGCCCGGCACCCGGCCCGACATCGTGCAGCGCGCCATCGAGGTCGATGCCGCCCGCCGCACCCAGCTGCTGCGCCAGCTGCTGAAGGACAACGAAGGCACCTGGGACCGCGTGCTGGTGTTCGTCGCCACGCAGCACGCCGCACAGACCGTGGCCGAGAAGCTGTACCGCAACGGCATCTACGCCGTGCCCTTCCACGGCGACATCGCCCAGGGCACGCGCCGCGACATCCTGGCGCAGTTCAAGCAGAGCCGCTGGGACGTGGTGATCGCCACCGACCTGGCGGCGCGCGGCCTGGACATCGCGCAGCTGCCCGTGGTCATCAACTACGACCTGCCGCGTTCGCCCACCGACTACATCCACCGCATCGGCCGCACCGGCCGCGCGGGCGCGAGCGGGCTGGCGATCAGCTTCGTGAGCCCGGCCACCGAGGCGCACTTCCGCCTGATCGAGAAGCGCCAGGGCCAGCGCGTGCCGCGCGAGCGCGTCGCGGGCTTCGAGCCGACCGAGACGGCACCGGTGGTGGTCGATACCTCGGGCAACGGCGGCATCAAGGGCGCGCGGCCGAGCAAGAAGGACAAGCTGCGCGCCGCCGCGGCGCTGGCCGCACAGGCGGGCGGTGGGGAAGACGCGGACTGACGCGCGTCAGGCTTCCGCCGGCATGCAAGGAGGCCGGCGGGTGCTTCGAACGGTTTTCCGCTTTCGTGCGTTGCGCGCTATGCGTGCTGCTTGCCGAGAAAGCTCGCCATCAGGTCCACCGGCAGCGGAAACACGATGGTCGTGTTCTTGTCCGCGCCGATCACCGTGAGCGTTTCCAGGTAGCGCAGCTGGATGGCCTGCGGCTCCTGCGCCAGCACGCGCGCGGCCTGGAACAGCTTCTCGGACGCCTGCAGTTCGCCCTCGGCATGGATCACCTTGGCGCGGCGTTCGCGTTCCGCCTCGGCCTGCCGTGCGATGGCGCGGATCATGGATTCGGTGAGGTCGATCTGCTTGATCTCGACGTTCGACACCTTGATGCCCCATGACGCCGTCTGCACGTCCAGCGATTCGCGCACATCCAGGTTGAGCTTCTCGCGCTCGGCCAGCATGTCGTCCAGCTGGTGCTTGCCGAGCACCGAGCGCAGCGTGGTCTGGGCCAGCTGGCTGGTGGCGTTGAAGAAGTCCTTGACCTCGATGATGGCCTTGGCCGCATCGACGATGCGGAAGTAGACGACCGCGCTGACCTTCACCGACACGTTGTCGCGCGAGATCACATCCTGCGTCGGCACTTCGAGCACCACGGTGCGCAGGTCGACGCGCACCACCTGCTGGATGGCCGGGATCACGAACACCAGCCCGGGCCCTGCCACCTTCGAGAAGCGCCCCAGGGTGAACACGATGCCGCGCTCGTACTCCCGGAAGATCCATATCGCCGAAAAGAGCAGCGCCGCCAGCAGGACCAGGGCGACGGCGCCGATGCCATAAGTGAAAGAGAGCATGGTGATCTCCCGCGACCCAGCAAAGGTGCTGGACGGTTGGACCCCCGCTGCGCAGCAGCGTTCCTGCCGGGCCGAAATGAAGGTCGCTACACCCACCCCAGCTGCCGCGCCGCCAGCTCCTTCATGATCTCCTCGGCCCCGCCGCCGATCATCATCACCTTGACCTCGCGGTAGACGCGCTCGCTCACGGTGCCGCGCATGAAGCCCATGCCGCCGAGGATCTGCACCGCCTGGTCGGCGCAGAACTGCATGGTCTGCGTGGCGTGGTTCTTGAGCAGGCAGACCTGCGCCACCCACTCGGGCGCGTTGATGCGGCCTGCCGCCTCGTGGGCGTCGCCCTCGGCGGACACGGCCTCGAGCCAGGCCTCGGCCGAGGCGATGCGCATCTGCATGTCGACCAGCTTGTGGCGCACGGCCTGGTGTTCGATGAGCGCGGCGCCGAAGGTCTTGCGCTCTCGCGACCAGGCCAGCGCCTCGTCCAGGCAGGCCTGCGCGAAGCCCAGCGCGCCGGCCGCGAGCCCGACGCGCTCGCCGTTGAAGTTGCCCATGACCATGCGAAAACCCGCGCCCTCGTCGCCCAGCAGGTAGCGCGCGGGCACGCGCACGTTGTCGAAGTGCAGCGTGGCGGTGTCGGAGCACAGCCAGCCCATCTTCGCGAGCCGCGTGCGCGAGAGGCCGGGCGCGTCGCCGGGCACCAGCAGCATCGAGAGCCCGCCCGCGCCGCGGCCTTCGCCGGTGCGCACGGCCACGGTGATCCAGTCGGCGCGCATGCCCGAGGTGATGAAGGTCTTCTCGCCGTTGAGCACGTAGTGGTCGCCATCGCGCTTGGCTGTCGTGCGCACCGCCGCGACGTCGGAGCCGCCGCCGGGTTCGGTGATCGCAAGCGCGGCGATCTGCTCGCCGCGCAGCACGCCCGGCACGACCTCTCGCTGTACCGCGTCGCTCGCGTGCAGCACCACGGGCGGCAGGCCGATGTTGTGCGAGAACAGGCTCGCGAGCACGCCGCCGCTCTGGCCGTGGCGCGCGAGCGCGACCCACGCCGGCAGCTTCAATGAATAGGAGGCGGGTGTGCCGCCGAGCGCTTCGGGGTAGCCCAGGCCCAGCAGGCCCAGCTCGGCCGCGCGGGCGTACAGCGCGCGCGGAAATTCGCCGGCCTCGTCCCAGGCCTGCACGTTCGGTGCGATCTCGGTCTGGGCGAAGCGGCGCACCGTGTCGGCGAGCGCCGCACGGTCGGCCTGCAGTTCCGCGTCCATGGCGTGCCCGGTCAGCCGCGCGGCGGGCGCTTGGCGATGCCCATGGTCTTGGCGAGGATGCCGAGCATCACCTCGTCGGCGCCGCCGCCGATCGAGCCCAGGCGGCCGTCGCGGTACAGGCGCGACACGCGGTTCTCCAGCGTGAAGCCCATGCCGCCCCAGAACTGCAGGCAGGTGTCGGCCACCTGGCGCGTGAGGCGGCCGGTCTTGAGCTTGGCCATCGACGCGAGTTCGAGCACGTCTTCGCCCTTCACATGCAGGTCGCAGGCGCGATAGGTGAGGGCGCGCAGCGCCTCCACCTCGGTCTTGAGCTCGGCCAGCTTGAACTGCACCCACTGCTGGTCGGCCAGCGTGGCGCCGAACATCTGGCGCTGCTGCGCCCATTCGATGGTCTGCGTGATGCAGTCGTCCATCGGCGCGAGCGAACTGGCCGCGCACCACAGGCGCTCTTCCTGGAACTGCTGCATCTGGTAGACGAAGCCCTGGCCTTCCTCGCCGATGCGGTAGCGCTGCGGCACGCGCACGTTGTCGAAGTAGATGAGGCCGGTGTCGCTCGAGTCCAT
Source organism: Variovorax sp. GW458-11-26-14-LB1 (assembly GCF_059423965.1). NCBI lineage: Bacteria > Pseudomonadati > Pseudomonadota > Betaproteobacteria > Burkholderiales > Comamonadaceae > Variovorax > Variovorax sp. GW458-11-26-14-LB1. The sequence continues at coordinate 68,174 of NZ_JBWKYW010000034.1, read as the reverse complement.
GCCGATCTTGCGGATCTTCTTGGCCTTCTCGATGCCGGGCAGGTTCATCGGCACCATCACGAGCGACTTGTTGCGATGCACCGGGCCCTCGCTGGTGTTGACCAGCATGCACATCCAGTCGGCCTGCAGGCTGTTGGTGATCCACATCTTCTGGCCGGTGATGAGGTAGTCGTCGCCGTCCTTCTTCGCGTAGGTCTTCAGGCCCGCCACGTCGCTGCCCGCGCCGGGCTCGCTCACGCCGATGCAGCCGACCGTGTCGCCGGCGATGGCGGGCACCAGGAACTCGCGGCGCAACTCGTCGCTGCCGAAGCGCGCGAGCGCGGGCGTGCACATGTCGGTCTGCACGCCGATGGCCATCGGCACGCCGCCGCAGCTGATGTGGCCCAGCCCCTCGGCGAAGGCCATCGCGAACGAGTAGTCGAGCCCGGCGCCGCCGAAGGCCTCGGGCTTGTTCAGGCCCAGCAGGCCGAGGTTGCCGAGCTTCTTGAAGACCTCGTGCGCGGGAAAGATCTCGGCCTCTTCCCATTCGTCGACGTGGGGGTTGATCTCCTCGTCGATGAACCGGCGCAGGGTGTTCTGCATCTCGAGGTGTTCATGGGTGTACTGCATCACTGGTCTCCGTTCGTTCGCTCGTTACTTGTCCTGGAACACGCGCGGTGTCTGCGCGAGGTGAAAGCCGTCGTAGGGCCGCACCGCGGGGCGCTGCTGCGCTTGCGCGTCGGGCAGCGCCATGGGCCAGCCCATGCGCGCCTGCGGGCGCGCGCCGTCCACGCGCAGCACGGTGCCGCTGATGAAGGCGGCGGCCGGGCCCAGCAGGAAGGCGATGGCGGCGGAGGTCTCGGCCTCGTTGCCGAAGCGGCCGGCCGGCACGGTCTTGCGCATGGCGCGCAGCATGTCGCCGGCCTCGGGCGGGTAGTGGTCCATGCCGCTGGAGGCGATGTAGCCCGGCGCCACGGCGTTCACGCGCACGCCGCTCACGGCCCATTCGGCGGCGGCGGTCTCGGTGAAGCTCACCATGCCGGCACGCGCGGCGCCGCTGTGGCCCATGTTCGGCATCGACCCCCAGATGTCGGCCACGATGTTGACGATGGCGCCGCCGTTCGCCTGCATGCTCTGCAGGTAGCACTCGCGCGCCACCAGGAAGCCGCCCGTGAGGTTGGTGTGGATCACCGCTTCCCAGCCCTTGGCCGAGATGGCGGCCAGCGGCGTGATGTACTGGCCGCCCGCGTTGTTGACCAGCCCGTCGATGCGCCCGTGCGCCGCGACGATGGCCTTCACGGCCTCGCGCACGGCGTCTTCCTGGCGGATGTCGAAGGCCTGCGTGCTGGCGTTGCCGCCGGCCGCTTCGATCTCGGTGCGCACCGCGTCGAGCTTCTCGGGCTTGCGCCCGACCAGCACGACGTGGGCGCCGAGCGAGGCCAGTTCGTGCGCGGTGCAGCGGCCGATGCCCGAGCCGCCGCCGGTGACGACGATGCATTGCCCGGCGAACAGGCCGGGCGCGAAGACGGAGCGGTAGTGGGATGCGTTCATTCGACAGGTTCTCGAAAAAAGGGAGAGGCCTTCAGGCCTCGGCGATCTCGGCCACGATGTGGCGCGCGGCCACCTGCGTGCCCACGGCCACATGCAGCGCCGCGACGCGGCCCGCGCGCGGCGCGCAGTGCACGTGTTCCATCTTCATGGCTTCGAGCGTGACCAGCGGCTGACCTGCCGAGACGGTGTCGCCCTCGGCAGCGAGCAGCGCGACCACGCGGCCGTTCATCGAGGCGCGCAGCAGGCCGTCGCCGCCGCCCGCGCCGGCGCGCGGAACGGCCACGTGCGTGAGGTCGTCGAGGCGGTGGGCGCGGCCGTCGAAGTGGACATCCGTGCGTTCGCCGCGCCGCACCACCCATGCCTGCGCGGCCACGCCGTTGCAGGCAAAGCGCACCGGGCCGTCGTCCGGCAGCGCCAGCAGCGCGAGCGTGGCCGGCGCGGCGTCGTCCAGCACGACCTCGAAATGCGCCGCGCCGCGTGGTGTCACGCGCGCCGTGTGCACCGCCCCGTCGAGCGCAAAGCGCAAGGCGTTGGGCAGCGTGTGCGCCAGCGGCGAGGGCCAGCCGCGCGCGCCGGTCTGCAGCAGCAGGGCCGCGAGCAGGGCGGTGCGTGTGTCGCTCGCGGTGTCGGCGGCGAGCAGCGCGTCGAGGTGGTCGCCGATGAAGGCGGTGGTCGCACCGCCGCCCGCGAACACCGGGTGCGCGAGCGCGCGCTGCAGCAATGCCTGGTTGGTCGGCAGGCCCAGTGCGACCGTGTCGCGCAGGCCCGCCAGCAGCCGCTGCCGAGCTTCGTCGCGCGTGCGGCCCGAGGCGATGAGCTTGGCGATCATCGAGTCGTAGAAGGGCGGCACTTCGGCGCCGTCGCGCAGCGCGTGCTCGGTGCGCAGCGTGGGCGACGGGCGCCACGCCGTGAGCGTGCCGCTTTGCGGCAGGAAGCCCTGCTGCGGGTCTTCGGCGCACAGGCGCACCTCGATGGCGTGGCCGGTGATGTGCACATCGTCCTGCGTCAGCGGCAGCGGCTCGCCGGCCGCCACGCGCAACTGCAACTCGACTAGGTCCAGCCCCGTCACCGCTTCGGTCACCGGATGCTCCACCTGCAGCCGCGTGTTCATCTCCATGAACCAGTACTGGCCCTGCGCGTCGAGCAGGAACTCGAGCGTGCCCGCGCCTTCGTAGGCGATGGCTTTCGCGGCGGCCACGGCGGTGGCGCCCATGCGCGCGCGCAGCGCGGCATCGACGGCCGGCGAGGGCGCTTCCTCGATCACCTTCTGGTGGCGCCGCTGCACCGAGCAGTCGCGCTCGCCGAGGTGGATCGCATGGCCGTGGCGGTCGGCAAACACCTGGATCTCGATGTGGCGCGGCGCGACGATGGCGCGCTCCAGGATCACGGTGGCGTCGCCGAAGGCGTGCAGCGCTTCGGACTGCGCGCTCTGCAATTGCTCGGCGAAGGCGCCGGCCGAGGTCACGAGCCGCATGCCGCGCCCGCCGCCGCCGGCCGTGGCCTTGATCATCACGGGCCAGCCGATGCGCTCGGCCTCGGCGGCCAGCGTGGCGGTGCTTTGATCGTCGCCCTGGTAGCCGGGAATGCACGGCACGCCGGCCGCCTGCATGAGCCGCTTGGCGCCGGCCTTGTCGCCCATCGCGACGATGGCCTCGGGCGACGGCCCGATGAAGACCAGCCCCGCGTCGCGGCAGGCCTGCGCGAAGGCCGCGTTCTCGGCGAGGAAGCCGTAGCCCGGGTGCACCGCGTCGGCGCCGCTGGCGCGGGCCGCGGCAACGATCGCGTCGATGTTCAGGTAGCTCTGCGCGGGCAGCGGCTCGCCGATGCACACCGACTCGTCGGCCTGGCGCACGTGCTCGGCGTCTGCATCCGCGCGGGAGTACACGGCGACCGTGCGGTAGCCCATGGCGCGCGCGGTGCGCATCACGCGCACGGCGATCTCGCCGCGGTTGGCGATCAGGATCTTGTGAAAGGTGCTCATGGCCGTGCCACCGAAAACTGCATGGGTTGCGGGGCGCGTGCCTCGGCGTCGCGGCAGATCGACAGCGCCTCGGCCAGCACGGCGCGCGTGTCGCGCGGGTCGATCACGCCGTCGTCCAGCAGCAGCGCGCTGGTGGTGAAGACGCTCATCTGGCGCTCGAAGCGCTCGACGATCTGGCGCTGCATCGCGTCGATCTTGTCGCGGTCGACGGCACCCTTGCGGGCCATGCCCGCCTCCATCACGATGGCCATGGTCTGCGCGGCCTGCTCGCCGCCCATCACGGCGGTGCGCGCGTTGGGCCAGCTGAAGCAGAAGCGCGGTGCAAAGCCGCGCCCGCACATGCCGTAGTTGCCCGCGCCGTACGAGGCGCCGCAGTGCAGCGTGATCTGCGGCACGTTGGCGCTGGTCACGGCCTGGATCATCTTGGCGCCGTGCTTGATGATGCCGGCCTCCTCGTGCGCGCGGCCCACCATGTAGCCCGTGATGTTCTGCAGGTAGACGATGGGCGTGCGCGACTGGCAGCAGGCCTGGATGAAGTGCGTGGCCTTGGTGGCGCCGTCGGAATCGATGGGGCCGTTGTTGGTGATGATGCCCACCGCGTGGCCTTCGAGCCGGATGTGGCCGCAGACCGTGGCGCTGCCGTAGTGCTCGCTGAAGGCCAGGAACTCCGAGCCGTCGGCGATGCGCGCGATGACCTCGCGCATGTCCACCGGCCGGCGGCCGTCGGCGGGCATGAGGCCCATCAGCTCCTCGGCGTCGTGGCGCGGCGGTGCGAAGGTGCGCGGCGCCTCGTCGCGCACCCAGTCGATGCCACCGAGGATGGCGCGCGCGATGCGCAGCGCATCGCGGTCGTCCTCGGCCAGGTAGTCGCCCAGGCCCGAGATGTGGGTGTGCATGACGGCGCCGCCCAGTTCTTCCTCGGTGGCGATCTCGCCAGTGGCGGCCTTCAAGAGCGGCGGCCCGGCCAGGAAGGCCCGCGTGCGGTCGCGCACCATCACGATGTAGTCCGACAGGCCCGTCTGGTAGGCGCCGCCCGCGGTCGACGAGCCGTGCGTCACCGTCACCACCGGCAGGCCCGCGGCCGAGAGCCGTGCGAGGTTGCGGAAGATGTTGCCGCCGCGCACGAAGTCCTGCACGCGGTACTGCATGAGGTTGGCGCCCGCGCTTTCCACCAGCTGGATGAAAGGCAGCTTGTTCTCTAGCGCGATCTCGTGCAGGCGCAGCTGCTTGTCCAGGCCCATGGGCTGCAGCGCGCCGGCGTCGATGCCAGAGTCGGAGGCGCTGATCATGCAGCGCACGCCGGCCACGCGCCCGATGCCGGCGATCAGGCCGCCGCCGGGCACGCTCTTGGCGAGGTCGGGGTTGTCTTGGCCCAGGCCCGCCAGCGTGGCCAGCGGCAGGAAGGGCGCGCCGGTGTCCAGCAGCAGCGCGAGGCGTTCGCGCGGCAGCAGCTGGCCGCGCTTGGCGAAGCGCTCGGCCGAGGCGCTGGAGGCGGCCACGGCGCGGGCTTCATGGGACCGGACCTGGTCCAGCAGCGAGAGCATGCTGGCGCGGTTGGCCTGGTAGGCGTCTCCGGCGGTGTGCAGCCGGGATTCGAGGAAGGGCATGGGGGTCTGTGCGGTGCGCGCGTGTCGTTTCGCACAGACTTTAGGAGGCGGGCCCCCGGCCCGCTTGCGCCAACTAGCTGGGGCGTACGCGCCGTTGTGCGGCGGGCGCGGCGTCCAGGCTGCTGCCCGTGACCACCCAGTAGATGAAGATCAGCACCGCGCCGGCCGTGCCGAACACCGTGAGGCCCATGTAGCTGCCGCCCAGCGAGAGCGCGTCGACCGGGGCGGCCGCCGTGCAGATCATGCTGGCCGCGCTCATGCCCACGTAGTGCATGGTGCACACGGCCACGCCCATCACGGCGGCGGCGGCCACCTGGTGGCTCAGCTTGCGCAGGTTGAAGGCCAGCCACAGCGCCGCGGCGGCGGCCGTGATGGCGATGACCACCGACAGCGCGACCATGCTGAAGTCGAAGCTCATCGTGGCCCGCATGTTCATCGCGAACATGCCCATGTAGTGCATCACGCACACGCCCAGGCCCGCCAGCAGGCTGCCCGCCAGCCAGCCCGAGCGGCTGAACTTGGCGCGCCCGCCCGCCAGGTACAGCGCAATGCCCGAGATCAGGATGGCCGCCACCAGCGACACGATGGTCAGCGGCATGTTGTAGGCGATGCCGAAGGGCAGCCGGTAGGCCAGCATGCCGATGAAGTGCATCGACCAGATGCCGATGCCCCCCAGCGCCACCGCGGCGCAGGCCACGATGGCCAGGTTGGGTTTGCCGTCGGCACCGACCATGCGCCCGGCGCAGATCAGGGCCACCAGCGAGCCGAAGAAGGAAATGACGAACGAAAGCGCGACCAGCCCCAGGGAGTATTCGGGCGATAGCACTTGGCCTACGACGAGTGGAGTCATGCGATGTCCCTTCGGAAAGAGCGCTTCGCAGACCCCGACTGCCCTATGCGATCGGAACGCTGCGACGCGTCCCGGCCAGTTTGTAATATGTGTTTATAAAAGTAAACAGAAACTTGTACTAATTGTTACCCTGAATGACAGGCCGAATTCGATAGATCGAATTGTTCTTGTCGGCCGCCACGTAGACCGTGCCGTCGCGCCCCACGGCCACGCCCGTCACCACATACGGCGGGGGCAGGCCGGGCCCGGCCGCCAGCCCGATGGGCAGGTTCTCGGCGACAGTGCGGCGGGTGCCGGTGGCCAGGTCGATCTCGACCAGCCGGCGTGCCGCGCTCTCGGCCACGATGAAGCTGCCCCACGGCGTCTGGGCCAGGCCCTCGGGCAGCGCCAGCCCGTCGGCCACGGTGCGCAGCGGCGCGCTGGCGTCCAGCGGAATGCGCAGCAGCTTGCCGGCCGCCTCGGTCACGTAGAGCGCGCCGTCCTGGCCGACCACCAGTTGCACCGGGCCGTTCAGTCCGCTAGCCAGCACTGACTTCTCTGCAAACTTCGGCCCGCTGGCGCGGGTGATGCTGCCGGTGGCGAGTTCGGCGTAGATCACGCTGCCGTCGGGCATCGGCAGCGCGTCGAACGGGGCCTTCAGGCCGTGGATCGTTTCGACCGTCTTCAGCGTCTGGCGGTCGACCAGCTGCACCGAGCCCGTGAACCACGAGGTCAGCGCGAACAGCTTGGGCGACAGGCCGACCGCGAAGGGGTAGTCGAGCTCGGGGTCGCGCTGCATGCGGAACACGTCGCGCACCTCGCCGGTGCGCACGTCGACCTGCCGGAAGCCGAAGACGTCGGCCACCCACAGGTCGTTGCCGTCGATCTTCAGGCCCGCGGGCACCGCCACCTTGCCGCTGGTGAGCGTGCGCAGTTCGCCGGTGGCGGGGTTGAAGGCCTGCACCTCGTTGTTGGCCATGTTCGAGACGTAGATGGTCCCGTCGGGTGCGATGGCCAGGTTGTCGAGCGACGGGCGCAGCTGCTTGGCGACGGTCTTGCGGCCCGAGGCGAGGTCCACCTTCACCAGCTCGCCGCTGCGCGCATCGACGACCCACAGGTTGCCCTTGCCGTCGAGGTTGGCGGCAGCCGGGATCTTGAAGCCGTCGGCGATCACGGTCAGGTTGCCGTTCGCCGGATCGATCTTCACGACCTGGCCCTTGAACCACAGCGGGCCGTAGAGCAGGCCGTCGGGCCCGACCTCGAAGCCGTTGAAGCCGCCCATGTCCTTCTTGATGAGCCGGGGCGGCTGCTTGCCTTCGCGGTCGATCTCCCACAGCGCGTCGCCCAGGAACACCTGCGAGGCGTAGAGCTTGCCGTTCTTGCGATCGAAATCGAGCGAGTTCAGGCCGGGCAGGTCCTTGGCGAGCACGCGCAGCGGCGCGCTGTCGTTCTCGCGGTAGCGCAGCATGCCCATGAGGTAGTTGGTCCAGGCCAGCTCGCCCTTCGGACCGACCGCGATGTCGTCGGCCTGGCCTTCGGGCGCATCGATCAGCACCTTGGCGGCGCCGGTCTGGCGGTCGACCTCCCACAGCGTGTTGCCGAGCACGGAGCCCGCCAGCAGCCGGCCCTTCGCATCGATGGCCAGGCCGTGCACGCCCGCGAAGGACGACGGGGCCACGAGCACCTCGGGCGCGGCCCAGGCGGAGGGGCGCTTGGGTGGCGGCGACAGCGAGCTGCAGGCGGCGAGCAGGGCGAGGGCGGCGGTCAGCGCGGCTGCGCGGATCGAGCGACGGGGCATGGCGATCTCCTCTGGGTTGGCTTTGTGGATGCGGCAGTGCGCCCGCAGTCTAGGAGCCGGAGGAGGCCGCGCAGTCGCTCGCGGGACAAACGCGGACTTTCGTCCGCTGCGGATAACCCGCAGCACCCGGTGATTTTTCAGCCGCGCAGCAGCTGCGTCGCCGTGTGGATCAGCAGCCCCACCAGCCCGCCCACCAGCGTGCCGTTGATGCGGATGAACTGCAGGTCGCGCCCGATGTGGCGCTCGAGCTCGTCGGTCATCTCGTGCGCGTTCCACTCGCCCACGCGCTCCTCGATGTAGCGGCGGATGTCCTCGCGGTAGCGCTCGATGGCCGCCGGCGCGGCGGCTTCGAGCTGCTCGTTGATCCAGGCGCGGATCGCCGCGTCGTTCTGCAGCCGCTGGCCCAGCGCGCCGGCCATCGTCGCGATGCGCTGGCGGATGGTCGAGTCGGGGCGCCCGAGGTCGTCGTGCAGCCAGCCCAGCAGCTCGCCCCACAGGCCGTGCAGGTAGTCGCCCAGCGCCGGGTGCGCGATGAGCTCGGCGCGGATCTGCTCGCCGCGCTGCTGGAACTCGGGGTCGAGTTTCAGGCGCACCACGAAGTCGTCCACGAAATGGTCGAAGCGCCGGCGCATCGGGTGGTCGGATTCGGCCGCCAGTTCGGCCAGCGTGCGCGCGATGGCGGCCACGATCTTGCGCGTGGCAAGCTTGGCCGCCACCTGGTCCAGGCCCACGTAGCGCAGCGTCTTGATCTCGCGCGCGATGGCCTCGGTGATGTGCGCCTGTACCTCCTCGCCGTCGAGCAGCTCGGCCACCTGCTGCAGCACGTCGTCGAGCAGCGCCTGGTGGCGCCCGCCGGCCGTGAGCGCATCGAGCGCCTGTCCGGTGAGGCGCGAGAGGTCGATCTTGGCCAGCCCGGCCGCCGCGGCGCGGCCCATGAAGTCGCGCACCCGTTCGTCGTCGAAGGCGGCCAGTCCGTAGCGCGTGGCGGCCACGCCCCATTCGCCGAGCCGCTCGCCGCTGGCGGGCCGGGCCAGCCACTCGGCGATGCGCCCCGCCGCATCGAACTGGCGCAGCTTGGCCAGCACCTGGGCGGTGCTCAGGAAGTTGTCGCAGATGAAGCCCGCGAGCTTGGCGCCGATGCGGTCCTTGTTGCTCGGGATGATCGCCGTGTGCGGGATCGGCAGGCCCAGCGGGTGGCGAAACAGCGCCACCACCGCGAACCAGTCGGCAATGGCGCCGACCATCGCGGCCTCGGCAAAGGCCGCCACGTAGCCCCAGGCCGGGTGCTGGCCGTGCAGCGCGCTGGCCAGCGCATACAGCGCCGCCGCCGCGCACAGCAGGCCGAGCGCGACGCGTTTCATGCGTTGCAGTGCGCCGCCGCCGTGGTCTTCAGCCAATGGTGTGCGAGGTCGCGAGGCGCTCCATGAACAGCTCGCAGCGCGCGAGCTGCTCAAGACTCACGAACTCGTCGGGCTGGTGCGCCTGCTCGATGCTGCCGGGGCCGCACACCACGGTGGGGATGCCGGCGTTCTTGAACAGGCCCGCTTCGGTGCCGAAGGCCACCAGCGTGGTGCGGTCTTCGCTGGCCAGGCGCTGCGCGAGCAGCGTGACCGGATCGCCGGCCGCGCCCAGGAAGCTCGGGATCTCGCAGATGGTCTCGAACTTGAAGCCCGCGTCGGGCGCCACCTTCTTCATGGCGGGCTCGATGCTCGCGGCGTACGCCAGCACGTCGGACTGCATGCGCTTGGCATCGGCCGTGGGCAGGTCGCGGAATTCGTAGCGGAACTCGGCGTCGCGCGGCACCACGTTGTCGGCGATGCCGCCGTGGAACTGGCCCACGCTGGCGGTGCTGAAGGGCACGTCGAAGCCGTCGTAGCGCGGCTCGCTGCGCTCGAAGTCTTCGGCCATGTCGCGCACCTTGCCGATCACGCGCGCCGCCATCTCGATGGCGTTGACCGATTTCGGCGTGAGCGACGAATGCGCCTCCTTGCCGCGCACGCAGCACTTGTAGCGGTACACGCCCTTGTGGGCGATGGCCGGCACCATGCTGGTGGGCTCGCCCACGATGCAGGCCAGCGGCTTGATGCCAGCGTCGCGCATGTCGGCGATGAGTTCGCGCACGCCGAAGCAGCCGATCTCTTCTTCATACGTGAAGGCGAAGTGCACGGCGAAGGGCGCGTCGCCCTCGAGGAAGCGCTGGGCATTGGCCAGCGCGATCGCGATGTAGCTCTTCATGTCGGCCGAGCCGCGGCCGTACAGGCGCTCGTTCTGCACCACGGCCGACAGCGGGTCGACGCTCCAGGCCTGGCCGTCCCAGGGCACCGTGTCGGTGTGGCCCGAGAGGATCACGCCGGCCGGCTTGCCCTCGCCCAGCGTGGCGAACAGGTTCGCCTTGGTGCGCTCGGCGTTGTAGGTGATGCGGCTCTTCACGCCGAGGGCGGCGAGATGCGCCTGGGCGAAGTCGATCAGCTCGAGGTTGCTGTTTGCGCTCACCGTGTTCATGCGAACCAAGGTTTGCGCCATCAAGAGGCTCTGGGGAGAAAGCGTGTGCTGCATGCAACAGATTGTCCGGGAAGTTGAACGCCCGCGCAGATGGGTATCGGCGTTGTCACGCGCAGCGGGTAGCCTGCCTCCTCTTTTTTCTTTGTTTGGATGGAGAAGACAACATGCGCATGTCCCTGCAGATCACCCTGACCGCCGCGGCCGCCCTGAGCCTGGCCGCCTGCGGAACCACCGGCCCGGCGGCGAACAAGCTGCTCACGCTGGACGGCAACCCGCCGCTGGTCATCGCCCACCGCGGCGCCTCGGGCTACCTGCCGGAACAGACGCTGGAGTCGTACGCGCGCGCCATCGAACTGGGCGCCGACGTCATCGAGATGGACCTGGTCTCCACCAAGGACGGCGTGCTCATCGCCCGCCACGACCCCAACCTGGCCATCAGCACCGACGTGGCCAAGCACCCCCGCTTCGCCTCGCGCAAGAAGACCATCCAGGTCGACGGCGAAACCCAGACCGGCTGGTTCAGCAACGACTTCACGCTGGCCGAGATCAAGACCCTGGGCGGCATCTCGACCGACGCGGAGCGCCCGCAGGAATTCAACGGCAAGTTCAAGGTCGTGACCTTCCAGGAGATCATCGATTTCGCCAAGGCCAAGTCGAAGGAAACCGGCCGCACCATCGCGATCTACCCGGAAACCAAGAACCCGACCTACTTCCGCGACCTCGGCATGCCCATGGAAGACAAGGTCATCGCCGCCATCAACGCCGCCGGCTGGAACAGCAAGACCGCGCCCATCTACGTGCAGTCGTTCGAGCCCGGCAGCCTCAAGTACATGAAGAGCAAGGGCCTGAACACCAAGCTCATCCAGCTGATCGACGGCGACGGCATCGACATGAAGACCGGCGCCATGACCTACGCCGTGCCGGTCGACCGCCCCTACGAGTGGACCAAGGCCGGCGACAAGCGCAACTTCGACGTCATGGTCACGCCCGCCGGGCTGGCCGAGATCAAGACCTACGCCGACGGCATCGGCCCCTGGAAGCGCTACATCGTGAGCGTCAAGGGCACCGTGGGCGCCGACGGCAAGGTGGTGGACGTCAACAAGGACGGCAAGATCAACGACGCCGACGCCACCTCGACGGCCCCCACCACGCTGATCGCCGACGCCCACAAGGCGGGCCTGTTCGTTCACCCCTTCACCTTCCGTAACGAGTCGCGCCGGCTCGCGTCCGACTACAACAAGGACGGCAAGAACGAATACGCGGTCTATTACAAGCTCGGCGTCGATGGCGTGTTCACCGACTTCACCGACACCGCGCTGGCCGCGCGCGCCGAGTACCTCAAGAGCATCGGCCGCTGAGGGTTTGCCCGGCACGGTCTTTGCGGCGCTGGGCGCAAAGCCTAGACTGTGTCTTATGAAACTCATCGACTCGCTCGTCACGCAGGCGGCCGGCATCGCGGCCGTCCGGCGTGACCTTCATGCCCACCCTGAACTCTGTTTCGAAGAAGTCCGCACCGCCGACGTGGTGGCAGGCAAGCTCACCGAATGGGGCATTCCCATCCACCGCGGCCTGGGCACCACCGGCGTGGTCGGCATCGTCAAGAACGGCACCAGCAACCGCGCCGTCGGCCTGCGCGCCGACATGGACGCGCTGCCCGTCACCGAGCTCAACACCTTCGCCCACGCCAGCCAGCACCACGGCAAGATGCACGCCTGCGGCCACGACGGCCACACGGCGATGCTGCTCGCAGCGGCCCAGCACCTGGCCAAGCACCGCAACTTCGACGGCACCGTCTACCTGATCTTCCAGCCGGCCGAAGAGGGCGGCGGCGGCGCGCGCGAGATGATCAAGGAGGGCCTGTTCGAGCAGTTCCCCATGGACGCCGTCTTCGGCATGCACAACTGGCCCGGCATGAAGGCCGGCCAGTTCGCCGTGAGCCCCGGCCCGGTGATGGCCTCGGGCAACAAGTTCCATGTCAACGTGGTCGGCAAGGGCGGCCACGCCGCGCTGCCGCAGACCGGCATCGACCCGGTGCCGATCGCCTGCGAGATCGTGCAGGCCTTCCAGACCATCCTCACGCGCAAGATGAAGCCGACCGATTCGGCGGTGATCTCGGTCACCACCATCCACGCCGGCGAAACCAACAACGTGATCCCCGACAACTGCGAGCTGTCGGGCACCGTGCGCACCTTCTCGCTCGAGGTGCTCGACATGATCGAGGCCAAGATGAAGCAGATCAGCGAGCACATCTGCGCCGCGCACGACGCCACCTGCGAGTTCCGCTTCGAGCGCTACTACCCGCCGACCATCAACACCGAGGCCGAGGCCGACTTCGCACGCCGCGTGATGGGCGGGATCGTCGGCCCCGAGAACGTGCTCAAGCAGGAGGCCGCCATGACCTCGGAAGACTTCGCCTTCATGCTGCAGGCCAAGCCCGGCGCCTACGCCTTCATCGGCAACGGCGACGGCTCGCACCGCGACGTGCACCACGGCGAAGGCCCGTGCACGCTGCACAACGCCAGCTACGACTTCAACGACGACCTCATTCCGCTGGGCGCCACCTGCTGGGTGCAGATCGCCGAGCAGTTCCTGAAGCCCGGCACCGGCGGCGCAGCGGCATGATCGGCATCGGCGAGGCCTTTTCGCCGCGCTACGCCCAGGCGCGCCAGAAGTTCCTGCAGGGCTGCGTCAGCGCCGGCCTCACGGTCGAGCCGCATGCGCACCCGCTCAAGGGCCGCGACGGCGAAGAGCTGTCGATGGACGTGGCGCTCGACGGCGACGCCAACGCCGAGCGGCTGCTCGTCGTCACCAGCGCCTGCCACGGCGTCGAAGGCCATTGCGGCAGCGGCGTGCAGGTGTTCGCGCTGCACGACGCCGAATGGCGCGAGAAGGCCAAGGCACAGGGCGTGGCGGTGCTGTACGTGCATGCGCTGAACCCGCACGGCTTTTCGTACGGCCGCCGCGTGACGCACGAGAACGTCGACCTGAACCGCAACTTCCTCGATTTCTCGAAGCCCGTGCCGGTGAACGAGCCCTACGCGAAGCTGCATCCGCTGCTGCTGCCCGACACCTGGCCGCCGACGCCGGACAACCAGGCCGCGATCGAGAAGTGGATCGAGAAGCACGGCGCCACCGCCTACCAGGCGGCCGTCACCAGCGGCCAGTACCAGTTCGACGACGGCCTGTTCTTCGGCGGCAAGGCGCCGACCTGGAGCAACAAGACGATCCGCAGCGTGTTGCGCCGCCATGCAGGCCACGCGAAGCGCCTGGCCTGGATCGACCTGCACACGGGGCTCGGCCCCAACGGCCTGGGCGAGCGCATCTTTGCCTGCCGCGACGACAAGGTGGCCTACGCCCGCGCCAACGCGTGGTGGGGCACGCCGGCGGCGCCCGTCACCTCGATCTACGACGGTTCCTCGACCTCGGCGCTGCTGCGCGGCCTGATGTGGGACGCCGTGTACGAAGAGTGCCCGCAGGCCGAGTACACCGGCATCGCGCTCGAATACGGCACGCTGCCGATGCTCGAAGTGACCGGCGCCCTGCGCGCCGACCACTGGCTGCACAAACACCCGGACGCACCGGCCGACCTGGCCGACGGCATCCGCGCGCGCATGGTGGAGGCGTTCTATACGGACTCCGACGCCTGGCGCGGCCAGATCGTGAGCCAGGCGCGGCAGGCGATGTTCCAGGCGGTGGACGGGCTCTCCGCCTGACCGCTTCCCAGCGCTGCATCCCGTGCCCAGGACACTGGGTGCTTCCCGCAGCGAAATTAAGGGGGAGGCCGCAGGCCGGAGGACATTCGCGGAGGGAAGTACCCGGTGGCCTGGGCACGCGCCCTGAACAAGAGCGCGAAAACAGGGCCTACGTCCGCACCCGCCCATCCGCCGTCAGCATCGACAGCTCGACAAACTTCGAAGCCACATGGCTCTTCGAAGAGAACGACACCTCGAAGCCGCCGAACTGCTGCCGCTCGATGCTTTCCAGCCCCGCGATCAGCCCGTCGCGCGTGCCCTTGCCGCCCGGTGCGCGGCGCAGCCCCTCGGTCAGCACCTTGGCGGCCAGGTAGCCTTCCATGCTCGAGAAATTGGCGCTCGCGCCGCCGCCCGCCTTGCGCACCGCTTCGGTGAACTCGCGGGCCAGCGCGTTGGCCTGGTTGTAGGGCGAGGGCACCACCTGCGTGACCATCACGCCCGCGGCCTCCTTGCCCAGTTCGTCCGCCAGCGCCTGCGTGCCCACGAACGAGAGGTTGAAGAACACACCGCCATAGCCCGCCTTGCGCATCTCGCGGATGAACGCCGCGCAGGCCTTGTAGGCGCCGACCTGGACCACCGCCGCCGGCTGGCTCGCCATGATCGTCTTCACGGCCGCGGCCACGTCGGCCGAGTTGCGCTCCACCGTGGCCAGCGCCACCGGCTTGAGTTCCTGCTGGGCCAGCGCCAGCGTCACGCCGTCCAGGCCGGCCTTGCCGTAGGCGTCGTTCTGGTAGAAGACCGCGATCTTCTTCATGCCCAGGTGGGTGAGCTGTTTCACCATCAATGCCGTCTCGTCGTTGTACGAAGCGCGCAGATGGAACACGTTGCGGTGAAAAGGCTCGCGCAGCGACATCGCGCCCGTGAACGGCGCGATGAACGGCACCTTGTCCTTCACCGCCAGCGGCAGCGCGGCCAGGCTGGTCGGCGTGCCGATGTAGCCGAACAGCGCGAACACGTCCTCGCCGATCAACTTCTGCGTGTTGGCCGCGCAGCGGTCGGGCTCGTAGCCGTCGTCCAGGTTCTTGATGACCACGTCGCGCTGGCCCGGCTGGGCGTTGTACTGGTCCAGGAACAGCTTGGCGCCCTGGTGGAACTGGATGCCCAGCTGCGCGGCCGGCCCGGTGAACGGCGCCGACTGGCCCAGCACCAGCGGCGTGTCGCCCTGCGCCCGGGCGATGCCGAAGCCGCCCAGCGTGGCGGCGGCCGCCGTGGCGATCGAAAAATGCCTGCGATTCAATTGCATCGTCATGGTGAAATCCTCCCTCTGCCCTGTGTGTTGATACTCAAATTAGACTTGTCCGATGGCCCACGCAACGGATTCCCTCCTCGACACGCCCGACGCCACCGCACCCTCCACGGTGCTGGGCGCCTGCCCGCACGATTGCCCCGACACCTGCGCGCTCGTCACCACCGTCAAGGACGGCGTGGCGGTGAAGCTGCAAGGCAACCCCGCCCACTCGCACACCGGCGGCGTGCTGTGCACCAAGGTGTCCCGGTACATCGAACGCAATGACCATGCCGAGCGGCTCGTGCACCCCCTGAAACGCGTCGGTCCCAAGGGCAGCGGCCGCTTCGAGCCCGTCTCGTGGGAGGCTGCATTGGACGATATCGCCGCGCATCTTCGGGGATTGCAGTCGGAACCGGAAGCAATTCTCCCCTACAGCTATGCGGGCACCATGGGCCTGGTGCAGGGCGAATCGATGGACCGGCGCTTCTTCCACAAGCTGGGCGCCTCGCTGCTGGACCGCACCATCTGCTCGATGGCGGGCGGCGAAGCCATGGTTTACACGCTGGGCGCCAAGGTCGGCATGCGCATCGAGTTCTTCGCCGAGGCCAAGCTCATCCTGATCTGGGGCAGCAACTCCATCGCCAGCAACCTGCATTTCTGGCGCCACGCCCAGGCCGCCAAGCGCGCCGGCGCGCGGCTGGTGTGCATCGACCCGCGCAAGACCGAAACCGCCGACAAGTGCGACGAGCACATCGCGCTCTTGCCCGGCACCGACGCCGCGCTGGCGCTGGCGCTCATGCACGAACTCATCGTGCACGACTGGCTCGACCACGACTACATCGCCAACCACACGCTGGGCTGGGAGCAGTTGCGCGAGCGCGCGCTGCAGTGGCCGCCGTCGCGCGCGGCCGAGGTCTGCGGCATTCCCGAGGCGCAGATCGTGGCGCTGGCCCAGGCCTACGGCACGACCAAGCCGGCCGCGATCCGCTTGAACTACGGCATGCAGCGCGTGCGCGGCGGCGGCAACGCGGCGCGCGCCATCGCCTGCCTGCCGGCGCTGGTCGGCGCCTGGCGCGACCGCGCGGGCGGCCTGCTGCTCAGCAGCTCGGGCCACTACCCGGTCGACCGCGCCGCACTGCAGCGCCCCGACCTGCTGGCCGGGCGCAAGCCGCGCACGATCAACATGAGCACCATCGGCGATGCGCTGCTCGACACCGCGAAGCCCGTGAAGGCCCTCGTGGTCTACAACAGCAACCCGGTCGCGGTCGCGCCCGAGTCGGCCAAAGTGGTGGCGGGCTTTGCGCGCGAAGACCTGTTCACCGTGGTGCTCGAGCAGTTCCGCACCGACACCGCCGACTACGCCGACTACCTGCTGCCCGCCACCACGCAGCTCGAGCACTGGGACATCCACTGCAGCTACGGCCACACCGACGTGCTGCTGAACCAGCCGGCCGTTGCGCCGCGCGGCGAGGCCCGCAGCAACGCGTGGGTGTTCCGCGAGCTGGCGCGCCGCATGGGCTTCGACGAGCCCTGCTTCTCGGAGACCGACGAGTCGCTGTGCCGCACCGCCTTTGCCGAGAAGGCGATCGACTTCGAGCAGCTGCGCGCCCAAGGCTTCACCAGCCTGAAGCTGGCCGAGGCGCCGTTCGCCGAAGGCACGTTCCCCACGCCTTCGGGCCGCTGCGAGTTCTTCAGCGAGCGCCTGCAGGCCATGGGCATGGACGGCCTGCCCGACCACGTGCCCAACTGGGAGCCGGCCGGCAGCTCGACCGAATTCCCGCTGGCCATGATCTCGCCGCCGGCGCGCAACTTCCTCAATTCGACTTTCGTCAACGTGACCAGCCTGCGCGCCATCGAGGTCGAGCCGCTGCTCGAGATCCACGCCGACGACGCCGCCGCGCGCGGCATCGAGGACGGCGCCACGGTGCGCGTGTTCAACCAGCGCGGCGAGCACCGCTGCCGCGCCGAGGTGTCGCGCCGCGCGCGCCAGGGCGTGGTGCACGGCATGGGCATCTGGTGGCGCAAGCTCGGCATGGACGGCACCAACGTCAACGAGCTGACCAGCCAGCGCCTCACCGACATCGGCCGCGGCCCGACCTTCTACGACTGCCTGGTGCAGGTCGAAAAGGCGTGATGCGGCAGTTGCGTGCGCCCGCGCTGGCACTGGCCGGCGCGCTTTTCTTGAGTGGCTGCGCCGACCTCGGCTACTACTGGCAATCGGCCAACGGCCACCTCGACATCCTGCGCGCGGCCAAGCCCGTGCCCGAATGGCTGGCCGATCCGGCCGTGGGCGCGCCGCTCAAGGCCAAGCTCGAGCTTGCCCAGCGCATCCGCCGTTTCGCGTCGAGCGAACTCGGCCTGCCCGACAACGCGAGCTACACCTCGTATGCCGACCTGCACCGCCCCGCCGCCGTGTGGAACGTGGTGGCCGCGCCGCCGTACTCGCTCACGCTCGAGAGCTGGTGCTTCCCGGTCGCGGGCTGCGTGGGCTACCGCGGCTACTACGACGAGGCCGCCGCGAAAACCGAGGCCGAGGCGCAGAAGACCAATGGACTCGAAGTGGCCGTGTACCCCGTGCCGGCCTACTCCACACTGGGCTGGATGAACTGGGCCGGCGGCGATCCGCTGCTGTCCACCTTCATCGGCTACCCCGAGGGCGAGCTGGCGCGCCTCGTGTTCCACGAGCTGGCGCACCAGGTGCTCTATGTGCCGGGCGATACGGTGTTCAACGAGTCGTACGCCACGGCCGTGGAGCGCATCGGCGGCGCGATGTGGCTGCAGCGCGAGGCCGGCGAGGCGGCGCGCGCCGAGTACGCGCAGTTCAATGCACAGCGGCAGGACTTCCGTGCGCTGGCGCTCAACACGCGCCGCGCGCTCACGCAGGTGTACGAGTCGCCCGAAGCCAAGGCGAAGGACTGGACGAAGGTCGAGGCGCAGAAGCAGGCCGCCATGGCCGACTTCCGCGAGCGCTATGCCGCGCTGAAGGCGGCGTGGACCGGCCCGCGCCAGAACGCCTACGACGGCTGGGTGGCGCGCGCCAACAACGCGGCCTTCGGTGCGCAGGGCGCCTACGACGACCTGGTGCCGGGCTTCGAAGCCCTGTTCGAACGCGAGGGCCGCGACTGGCCGCGCTTTTACACTGCGGTGCGGCGCATTGCCGCGCTGCCCACGACGGAAGAGCGCCGCAGCGCCCTGCAGGCCGCCACGGGTATCCTGCACACCCACGCGCGCCAAGGCCGCACACACGACGACAACGGAGACCACGGTGCCTGACATCCAAATCGAACGCAACCACACGCTGGGCATTGCCGGCGCCCGCGAAGTCGCGCGCCAATGGGTGCATCAGGTCGAGCAGGATTACGGTCTCGAATGCACCTACACCGAGGGCACCGACTGCGACCGGGCCCAGTTCAGCCGCGCGGGCATCGACGGCACGGTGGAGGTCACGGCCGACACCTTCCGGCTCGAAGCGACGCTGGGTTTCCTGTTCAGCAGCTTCAGCGACCAGATCGAGCAGAAGATCTCGCGCAACCTCGACGCGCTGCTCGACGCGCCGCAGGGCGGCACCCGCTTCGCCTGAGGCGGAGACTCTTCTTCAGGCGATGGTGTAGCCGCCATCGACCGGCAGCGCCACGCCGCTGACCATCGCCGCACCGTCGGACAGCAGGAACAGGATCGGCGCGACCACTTCGTCGACCTGTGCGAAACGTCCCAATGGAATGTTCTTGAGCGCCGCCGCGCTCTTGGCCGGGTCGGCCCATGCCTGCTCGGCCATGGGCGTGAGCGTGACGGTCGGATTCACGCTGTTCACGCGGATGCCGTGCGGCCCGAACTCGAGACACAGGGCGCGCGTGACGGCGTCCATCGCCGCCTTCGAGGCGCTGTAGCAAAGGTGCGCATCGAGCGCGACCAGCGAAGCCTGGCTCGACACGTTGACGATGCTGCCGCGCACGCCGGCCGCGATCATGGCTCGGCCGCAGCGCGCGGCCACGAGTGCGGCGGCGCGTGCGTTGACGGCCATCACGGCGTCGAAGCTCCCGGCCTGCAGGTCGATGGCGCGCTCGATGCGGGTGGTGCCAGCGCAGTTCACCACGAGGTCGAAGGCGGGCAAGGGGGTGAGCGCCTTTTCCAGTGCGGTGACGTCGGCCACGTCGAGTGCCAAGGGCAGGCAGCCGGACTCGGCCTGTAATGCTTCCAGCGCGTCGGCGTTGCGACCTACGGCTGTGACTTGTGCGCCTGAGTGGGCGAGCTGCGCTGCTACTGCGCGGCCGATGCCGCTGCTGGCGCCTGTCACGAGGGCGCGCTTGCCTGAGAAGTCGTAGATGGGTGTCATGGTGTTCTGCTCATCAAAGGTTGTGGTTCAGGGCGTGTGCACAGGCCACCGGGTACTTCCCTCCGCGAATGTCCCCCGGCCTGCGGCCTCCTCCTTGATTTCGCTGCGGGAAGCACCCAGTGTCCTGTGCACGGGACGTGCTGCTGGTGCTCGCCGATCAACAACCGCTGCTGACAACGATCACGCTGATGGGGTGCCTTGCGCAGCGAAATTAAGGAGGAGGGCGAAGCCCGGGGGACATTCACGGAGCAAGGTGCCCCGTCGGCGGGATCGTGCCCCGGACAGGTGCGTCATCCCAACCGATGCATCGCATCACGCAACGCCGGGTACAGCGAGGTGTAGATCTCGAAGCGCTCCCGGTAGACCGCCTGCGCCGCAGGCTCGGGCCGCGCGCGTTCCACCAGCGTGACCCAGCCGCGTTCGGCGGTGGCTGCATCGACCAGCCCGGCACCGAGCGCCGCGAGCATCGCCGCGCCGAGGGCGGCCTCGACCTCTTCCTCGATCGTGAACACGCGGTAGCCCGTGACGTCCGCCACGATCTGCATCCACAGGTCGGAATGCGTGGCGCCGCCGACCACGATCAGGCGGTCGTCCAGCGGCTGCCCGCTGCGCCGGCCGGCTTCGATGTTGTGCTGCAGCGCGAAGCTCACGCCTTCGAGCACGGCGCGGTACAGGTGGGCGCGGCTGTGCGCGAGCGAGAGGCCGAGGAAGGCGCCCTTGGCCTGCGCGTCCCAGATCGGGCTGCGCTCGCCCATCAGGTAGGGCAAGAAGACCAGGCCGTCGGCGCCGGGCGGCACGTCGACCGCGCGGCGTTCGATGAGGGCGTGCGCGTCTTCGCCGGTGCGCGCGGCCTCGGCCACTTCGGCCTGGCAGAAGGCTTCGCGGAACCAGGTGACGGCCGCGCCGGCCGTGATCGCGCCGCCGAATACGTAGCTGCGGTCCGCGCCGCGGTAGACGTGCGGCATCGTGATGAGCTGGTGGCGCGCGTCCACCGTCGGGCTCACGAAGCCCCAGCACATGCTGGTGCCGATCATCGCGACATGGTCGCCGCTGCCGGTGACGCCCGCACAGAAGGTGGCCACCGCCGCATCGACGCCGCCGGCCATCAGCGGCATGCCTTCGCGCAGGCCCAGCTGCGTGGCCCACTCGGCGCTCAGGTGGCCCACCACCTCGCTCGATTCGACGAGCCGCGGCGGCATCATGCGCGCCGGAATGCCGAGCATGTCGAGCGCCTGCGCCGACCAGCGCCGCCGCGCCGCGTCGTACACGCCGCCGATGTTGCCGGCCGAGCTGTGGTCGACCGCGAGCTGGCCCGTCAGCCGCCAGTTGATGTAGCTGTTGGGCGGCAGGAAGTGGTGCGTCTTCGCCCACACCTCGGGACGGTGCTCGCGCAGCCACAGCATCTTGGTGAAGCCGTAGTAGCTGTCGACGCCGTTGCCGGTGATGGCCTGCAGCCGCGCCACGTCGACTGTCGCGTTCACCGCATCGACCTCGGCGGTGGCGCGGCGGTCCATCCAGATGAGGCAGGGGTGCAGCGGGCGCATGGCCTCGTCGACCGGGATGCCCGCGCCGCCGTAGAGGCTGCTCACACACATCGCAGCGATGTCGGTGGCCGCGATGCCGCCTTGCGCCACGCAGGCGCGCACGCTCTCGCACACGGCGTCGAACCAGACCTCGCAGTCCTGCTGCGCCCACAGCGGCTTCGGCGTCTCGGGCTGGTAGGCCACGCTCGCCTGCGCGAGCACCTTGCCGTCGATGCCGACCAGCAGGCACTTGGTGCTCTGCGTGCCGATGTCGACGCCGACGACGTACTTCATGACACTGCGCGGGGCTGCGGCTTGAGCAGCACCTTGATCGAGTCGAGCGAGTTGGCCAGCGCGAAGGCGCGCTCCCATTCGGTCAGCGGAAAGTCGTGCGTCACGATGCCCTTCGAGGTGACGAGCCCGCGCGCCAGCAGGTCGATGGCGACCGGGTAGCAATACGGGCCCAGGTGCGCGCCGCGCACGTCGAGCTCCTTGCGGTCGCCGATGATCGACCAGTCGGCGCTCGTCTCCGAACCGAACACGCTGAACTCGACGAAGCGGCCGAGCTTGCGGATCATGTCCAGGCCCTGCGTCACGCCGATGGGCGCGCCGGTGGTCTCGATGTACACGTCGCAGCCGTAGCCTTCGGTGAGGCCCTTGACGATGGCATCGGCGTTCTCGGTCTTCGGGTTGATGACGACGTCGGCGCCGTACTGCTTCGCGAGTGCCAGGCGCTCGGGCACGAGGTCGATCACGATGAGCTTCTTCGGTGTCTTGAGTGCTGCCACCTGCGTCATCATCAGGCCGAGCGGGCCGGCGCCGGCGATCACCACCACGTCGTCGAGCTGGAGCTCACCGCGGTTCACCGTGTGGATCGCGCAGGCCAGCGGCTCGATGATGGCCGCGTCTTCCAGCGAGATGCCGTCGGGGATCTTGTGCACGCGCGAGGTCGGCGGCAGGCGCATGTAGTCGGCCATGCCGCCGTCGGCCACGATGCGCTGGAAGCCGAAGATGTGGTGCACCTCGCACATCCAGTACTTGCCCGAGGTGCAGAAGCGGCACTTGCCGCAGGGCACGATCTGCTCGGCGATCACGCGGTCGCCTTTCTCCACGCCGAAGTGTTCCGCCGCGCCTTCGCCCAGCGCCTCGACGTAGCCGAAGAACTCATGGCCGGGAATGACCGGCGCCTTGACCCACGAAGGCTGGCCGTCGCCGCCCCAGAACATCTTCGCGCCCGAGTGGCACTTGCAGTCGGAGGCGCAGATGCCGCAGGCCGCGATGGAAATGAGCAGTTCGTTCGGGCCGATGGTCGGCATCGCGACGGTTTCGAGGCGGTAGTCCTTGGGGCCGTGGCACACGACGGCTTGCATGGCGGCGAGTTCGCCGATGGCGCCCGTGGCGCCGGGCTGGAGCTTTTGATACGACATGGATTCCTTGAGTCGGGAGAGGTACGAAGAAGTGGGGAAGAGATCAGCGGCGGGCTTCACGGCTGATGAAGATGGCGAGCAGCACGATGCCGCCCTTGATGATCAGTTGCAGGTACGGCGACACGCCGATCATGTTGAGACCGTTGTTGAGCACCGCCAGCAGCAGCGCGCCGACCAGCGTGCCCACGATGGCGCCGCGGCCGCCCGCGATGGACGTGCCGCCCATCACCACCGCCGCGATGGCGTCGAGCTCGAAGCCCACGCCCACGCCGGGCTGGCCGCTGGTGACGCGCGCGGCTTGCACGATGCCCGCGATGGCGGCCGTGAGACCGCTGAGCACATACACCAGCAGCTTGTAGCGCGACACGCGCACGCCCGACAGCCGCGTGGCTTCCTCGTTGCCGCCGATGGCGTACACGTAGCGGCCGAAGGGCGCCATGTTGAGCAGCACGTAGGCCACGAGGTAGGTGGCCAGCATGATGAGGATCGGGACCTTCAGGCCCGCGAGCGTGCCGCTGCCCAGGAAGGCGAACGATTCGGGCAGCCCGTCGATCGGGTAGCCGCCGGTGTAGATCAGGGCGATGCCGCGCGCGATGCCCATGGTGGCCAGCGTCACGATGATCGGCGGCATTCGCAGGTAGGCCACGCAGTAGCCGTTGAACAGGCCGATCACCGCACCCACGCCGAGCCCGAGCGGCACGGCGAGCACGGGCGGCAGGCCGAAGTGCACCATCAGCCCCGAGGCCAGCGTGCCCGACAGCGCCACCACCGCGCCCACCGAGAGGTCGATGCCGCCCGTGAGGATCGCGGCCGTCATGCCCACCGCGATGATCGCGTTGATGGACGACTGCAGCGCGATGTTCTGCAGGTTGCTCGCCGAGAGAAAGTTGTCGGTCGCCACGATCATGAAGACCGAGATCGCGACCAGGCCGACCAGCGGCAGGAAGGCCGTCGAGCGGCGCAGCTGCGTGAAGAACCCGCCCGCGGGCACGGGCGGCGTGGGATGGGTGGCGGTGGCAGTCATGAGGGGCTCCCGGAGGAAGAGGGAAGGGAGGGAGAGGACGAGGTCGCGTGGCGCATGATTTCGCCCGCGTTGATGGCGTCGCCCGTGAGCGTGGCCACGATGGCTCCGCCCGAGAACACCGCGACGCGGTCGCACAGGCCGACGATCTCGGGCAGCTCGCTGGAGATCATCAGGATCGACTTGCCCTGGCGCGTGAGTTCGCGCATCAGCTGGTAGATCTCGGCCTTGGCGCCCACGTCGATGCCGCGCGTGGGCTCGTCGAAGATCAGCACATCGCAATCGTGGCCGAGCCAGCGCGCGATCACCACCTTCTGCTGGTTGCCGCCCGACAGCGTGGCCACGCGGGTGTCGATGCCCGGCGCCTTCACGCCCACGCGGCGCGAGAGTTCATCGGCAGAGCGTTTCTCCGATGCCGTGTCGACCACGCCCGCGCGGCGGTGCCGCCCGAGGTTGTTCAGCGAGATGTTGAAGCGGATCGTGAAGTCGGTGATCAGCCCTTCGACCTTGCGACTTTCGGGCAGCAGGCCGATGCCGTGCGCGAGCGCCTGCGTCGGGTCGTCCAGGCGCACGGGCTGGCCGTTGCGCAGCACCGTCTTGCGGTGCGTGCGGTCGGCGCCCATCATGCCCAGCGCCAGCTCGGTGCGGCCCGAGCCCACCAGCCCCGCGAAGCCGAGGATCTCGCCCGCGTGCAGGTCGAAGCGGTTGACCGGGCCGTCCTTCACGAGCTGGATCTCGGGCACCTCGAGCACCTTGCGGCCGTTCGGCGCGGGCTGCGGCTTGGGCGGGAAGCTCTGTTCGATGCGCCGGCCCACCATCATCTCGACCAGCGCGTCCACGGTCGTGGCGGCCACGTCGGCGTGTCCGGCGTTGGCACCGTCGCGCAGCACGCTGATGCGGTCGCACACCTCGAAGATTTCATCGAGGTGGTGCGAGATGAAGATCATCGCCACGCCCCTGGCACGCAGCGCGCGCATCACCTTGAACAGGTGCTCGGCCTCGTTGGGCGTGAGCGTGGCGGTGGGTTCGTCGAGCACCAGCAGCCGCGCCTTCAGCGACAGCGCCTTGCCGATCTCGACGAACTGCTGCTGGGCCACCGAGAGCTGGCAGATCGGCACGCCGAGGTCGATCTGCACGCCCAGCTCGTCGAACACCGCGCGGGCTTCGCGCTGCATCGCCGCCTGGTCCATGAGGCCGAACCGGTTCGTGAGGTAGCGGCCCAGGAAGATGTTCTCCACCGCGTTCAGGTACGGCACCAGGCTGAACTCCTGGAAGATGATGCCGATGCCGGCCGCGATGGCGTCGCCGTAGCCGGCGAAGTGGCACTCGGTGCCGTCGATGACGATGCGGCCCTCGTCGGCCCGGTGGATGCCGCCGAGGATCTTCATCAGCGTCGACTTGCCCGCGCCGTTCTCGCCGAGCAGCGCGTGCACCTCGCCCTGGCGCACCGAGAGGTCGATGTTCGACAGGGCCTTCACGCCCGGGAAGCGCTTGGACACGCCCTCGAGCCGCAGCATCTCCCGGGGTGGTTCGTACGTGAGCGTCACGGGCGGTGCCTGCGGTGGCTTACCAGCTGAAGGTCTTGGCGCCTTCGGCGTCGATGAGCTTCACGTCGACCGGCACGGCCGCGGGGACGTTGGCGCCCCACTTCTTGGCCAGCGCGATGCCGATGGCCAGGCGGATCTGGTCGCGCGGGTACTGCGCGGTGGTGGCGATGAACTTCGAGCCCGCCTTCTGCATCGCCTTGATGGCTTCGGGTGCGCCATCGACGCTGGTGAGCTTCACGTCCTTGCCGCTGGCCTCGATGGCCGCGAGCGCGCCCATCGAGCCGCCGTCGTTCACGCTGAACACGCCCTTGAGGTTCTTGTTGGCCTGCAGGATGTTCTCGGTCACGGTGAGCGCGGTGGCGCGCTCCTGCTTGCCGTTCTGCGTGCTCACGACCTTGATGCCGGGGTACTTGGCCAGCGCTTCGCGGCAGCCCTTCACGCGCTCCAGGATCGGCACGACCGGGATGCCGTCGAGGATGGCCACGTCGCCCTTCTCGCCGATGTTCTTCGCCAGGTACTCGCAGGCCAAGCGGCCGGCGTCGAGGTTCTTGGAACCCACGAACGAATCGACCGGGCCTTGCGCGTTGGCATCGACCGCCACCACGATCACGCCGGCCTTCTTGGCCGAGCGCACCGCCGACTGCACGCCGGCCGAGTCGGTCGGGTTCAGCAGCAGGATGTCGATCTTCTTCTGGATCATGTCTTCCACGTCGCCGATCTGCTTGGCCACGTCGTGGCGCGCGTCGGTGGTGACCACGGTGGCGCCGATGCTGGCGGCGGCTTCTTCCAGTGCCTGCTTCATCGTCACGAAGTAGGGGTTGTTCAGTTCCTGGAAAGTCATGCCGATACGCAGCGGCTGCTTGGGCGCCTGTGCCAGTGCGGCGGTGGTGCCGCAGGCCAGGGCGGCGACGAGGGCGGTGGCTTTGAGAAGGCTCTTCATTGGGTTGTCTCCTTGAGGTTGGTTGTGTGACGGTCTGCAAAAAACGCGGGCAAAGGGGCGCCCTGCGCGGCGCGAAGTGCGCCGCGCCAGGAACGACGCGGGGAACACGGGGCGGCGCGCTACGGCGGGCTGTTGGCGGCGCGCGATGCAGCGAGCTGCATGCGATGGAAATGGCGGAACTTGGTCGGCGGCATGCGCTTGTGCAGCAGGAACTGCCGGTTGAAGTTCGACACGTTGTTGAAGCCCACGTCCATGCAGACGTCGAGCACGGGCTTGTCGCTGTTGGCGAGCAGTTCGCAGGCGCGGCCGATGCGCAGCCGGTTCACGTAGCGCACGAACGACTGCCCCGTGTGCTTGCGGAACGAGCGCGAGAACGCGCTCGGGCTCTGGCCCACCAGCTCGGCCAGCATCGGCTCGCGCAGCTCGTCGCCCAGGTTGGCGGCGATGTGGGCCAGCACGTTGTTGATCGCGTGCGACATGAAGGCCTTGGGGTCGGGCGTGAACGCGGGGCTGGCCAGCCGCTGGCGGTCGTCGCTGGCCACCAGCAGCTCGAACAGCGACAGCAGCAGCACCACGCGGCGCAGCCCGCGTGCCTCGAGCAGCGCTTCCATGATCGGCTTGGCCGCGGCGGCGGTGGCGGCCGAGAAGAGCAGGCCGGAGGCCGACTCGGCCAGCAGCGGCTCGATGCGGCGGAACTCGGGGAAGGTGGCCGCCATGTTGCGCACCAGCGCGGCCGGAAACTGGATCACGATGCCGCGGCGCTCGACGCTCTGGCCGGCGGGCACGTCGCTGATCCAGTTGTGCGGCAGGTCGGGGCCCATGAACACGAGGTTGCCCGGCTCGAAGTGGCCGACGTGGTCGCCCACGAAGTACACGCCCTGGGTCTCGACGATCAGCTGGATCTCGTACTCGGGGTGGAAGTGCCAGCGCACCGTGCGATACGGATAGCCGTGTGCCCAAGCGGTGAACGATTCGTCACCTTGGACTTCGACGATTTCCAGATCGGGTTGCATGGCCGGCGGTCTTTCCTCTGTGATGTGGCCCCGGGTTGGGGGTGAGGCGGACTGTACGAATCGCTCCGGACGCCAACAACCAGCGTTGGTGTTCGTAACTGATACTTTTTTGAGTCTCGGCCCTGCCCGGTAGCGAGGGGTGAGGCGACTCGCTGCACTGCAGCAAACCCCTTTCTCCTCGGGGCGTGGCGCGTGCGGGAGTGCAATTGCTGCAGTGCAAAAGAGGCGCGTCGTGCCGTGTCAAGATTTCATAGGTGTTTTCCCGGCCCGACCCGGCATCCGGGGCGGCACGGCACACTTCCAAGCCATGACGAAAAGCTCTCTTTCCCCTCCGGCCGCGGGCCCGCTGGCCGGCCTCAAGGTCGTCGAACTCGGGCAACTGATCGCCGGCCCCTTCGCGGCGCGCACGCTGGCCGACTTCGGCGCCGACGTGGTCAAGATCGAGCCGCCCGGCGCAGGCGATCCGCTGCGCACCTGGCGGCTGCTGAAGGACGGCACCTCCGTCTGGTGGCAGGTGCAGTCGCGCAACAAGCGCTCGCTGGCGCTGGACCTGCGCCAGCCCGAGGCGCAGGCCATCGTGCGCCAGCTCGCGGCCGAGGCCGACGTGCTGGTCGAGAACTTCCGCCCTGGCGCGATGGAAGGCTGGGGCCTGGGGCCCGACGAGTTGCTGGCCGCCAACCCCGCGCTCGTGATGCTGCGCATCAGCGGCTACGGCCAGACCGGCCCCTACCGCGACCGGCCCGGCTTCGGCGTGGTGGCCGAGGCCATGGGCGGGCTGCGCCACCTCACGGGCGAGCCGGGCCGCGTGCCGGTGCGCGTGGGCGTGTCGATCGGCGACACGCTGGCCTCGCTGCACGGCGTGATCGGCGTGCTGATGGCCATGCAGCACCGCCACGCCACCGTGAGCGCCGAATTCCCGAAGGGCCGGGGCCAGGTGGTCGACGTCGCGCTGTACGAAGCGGTCTTCAACTGCATGGAAAGCCTGCTGCCCGAGTACGCCGAATTCGGCGCGGTGCGCGAGGCCGCCGGCAGCGCGCTGCCGGGCATTGCGCCCACCAACGCCTACCGCTGCGCGGACGGCGGCTACGCCATCGTCGCGGGCAACGGCGACAGCATCTTCAAGCGGCTCATGGCCTGCATCGGCCGGCCGGACCTCGCGGCCGACCCGGCGCTGGCCGGCAACACGGGGCGCGTGGCGCAGGTCGGGATGCTCGACGCCGCCATCGGCGACTGGGCCGCGCAGCGCACGGTGACCGAGGTGCTGGCCGCGCTCGATGCGGCGCACGTGCCGGCCGGGCGCATCTACACCATCGCCGACATCGCGGCCGACCCGCACTACGCCGCGCGCGACATGCTGCAGGAGGTGAAGATGCCCGACGGCAGCGCGCTCGCGGTGCCCGGCTTCGTGCCCAAGCTGTCGCTCACGCCGGCCGGCCACCGGCGCAATGCACCGGCGCTGGGGGCGGACACGCAGGCGGTGCTGGAGGAGATCGGGTTGAGCGCCGAGCAGATCGCCGCGTTGCAGGAGCGCGGGATCGTCGGCTGATCGGTCAGCCTCGGAGGGATTCGATCAGGTCGATGTACTTCTGCTTCGCCTCGTCGGCCGTGGCGCCCTTCTGGGCGGTCCACGCGTCCCACTTGGCGCGCGCGACGATGTCGCTGAAGCTGGGCTTCTTGGCGGTGTTGTCGCCTTCGGTCGCCTGCTTGAACAGGGCGTAGATCTTCAGCAGCGTCGGGTTGTCGGGGCGCTCGGCCAGCAGCTTGGAATTGGCCTGGGCGGCTTCGAATTGGGCGTTGAGGTCGGACATGGCAGTCGGGAGTAAGGTCGGAAACCGCGCATCTTAAATGGATTGGTACCAAGTGGTACCAATCGTGAGCATCCAGGCCCTTCAGTCCGTCAGGCCGGCGCGCGCCAGCTCCACGTCCAGCCGCTCCCGCGCATCCGCCGGCGTCAGCGCCGCCGCCTTCTCATACAGCCCGTTCGCCTCGCCGAGACGCGACTCGCCGTGCAGCATCAGCAGCGCACGCGCGTACTCCATCATCCCGGCCGCCGACTGCGGGTGCAGCGCCAGCCCGCGCTCGAACAGTTCGATCGAGGTCTCGGCGCGCACGCCGTACGTCATGCGCCCGACCAGCGCGCCGACCTTGTCGATCACCTCGGCGTGGAAGGCGGCCAGTGCGAGGTGCGCGTCGCCGTGCTCCGGCTGCAGTTCGATCACGTGCTCCAGCGCGCCCTTGAGCTTGGTGCCCAGGCCCTGCGCCAAGGCGCGCGCCACGCTGATGCCCTGGCTGTAGCGGCCAAGGGCGTAGGCCTGCCAGTAGAGCGCCTGGCAGTTGTCGGGCTCGGCGGCGACCTGCGCGCCGGCGCGCTCGATCACCTGGCGGAACATGGCGAGCCGCACGGCCTCGCGCGGCTCCAGGTAGTTGGCGTAGATCGCGGTCGCCTGGTTGGCGAGCGCCAGGCCGTCGGGGCCGTGGCGCAAGCCGAGGGCGGCGGCGCGTTCGAACTCGCCGCTGTGGTACAGCGCCCAGCCTTCGGCCAGCGGCGCGTCGGGCGCGGGCGGTGGCAGTGCGTGGCCGGCGTGCAGGCGCGGCCAGTGCGCGAGCAGGCTGCGCGCGTCGTAGCGGGGCACGTCGGGGTAGGGAAGGGGCGTCCAGGGTTCGGTGCCGGCGGTGGCCGTGGCCGCGGCAGGGCCGGCGGACAGCAGCGAGAGCGGTTTGAAATCGGAGTGGGGCATGGATGTTCTAGGCCGCCATATCGACCGTCGGTGGCACGGGGCTGGGGTTGCTGGCGGCGCTTTCGCCGTTGTAGGCATTGCTCAGCGCGAGCAGGTGGCGGCGCTGGTCGCGTGCGAGGTAGGGCGCGAGCAGATGCAGCGTGTGGTGGCCGCCGCGCATCAGCGCGCCCTGCGCGTGCGCGGGCTCCAGCGCCTGGCGCGGGTTGCGCACGTATTCGTAGCTGAGCCAGTAGGTCAGCACGACGACCATGCTCTGGGCCAGCGTGTCGACCTCGTGCGCGTCGATGTCCAGGTGGCCGGCGCGGCTCAGGCCGGCGATCAGCTGGCGGATGGCGCGCGCCTTGTTCTTGAGCACGAGCTGGAACTGGGTCTCCAGGTGCCGGTTCTTGCTCAGCAGGTCGTTGAGGTCGCGGTACAGGAAGCGGTAGCGCCAGATCAGCTCGAACAGGCTGTGCATGAAGAACCAGGCGTCCTCCACGTCGTGCACGCCCTCGCTGGCGTGCAGCAGCTCGTTGAGCTCGGCTTCGTAGCCTTCGTAGAGCTTGTTGATCAGCTCTTCCTTGGCGGGGTAGTGGTAGTAGAGATTGCCGGGGCTGATGTTCAGTTCGCCGGCCACCAGCGTGGTCGACACGTTCGGTTCCCCGAAGCGGTTGAACAAATCCAATGCAGCTTCGAGGATGCGTTGCGCAGTGCGGCGTGGCGCCTTCTTTGCCATGTCGGTGCCCCCGTGGTTTCTCTTGGTCTTGGGGGCACTCTAGCGCATGTGCGCTGCACCATGAACGGTGCGGGACATGTTTTGCGGCGCTGAATTTTTGTGCAGTGCCGCAATTACAGAACGATGTCAGCCGGCCTTGGTGCGGCGCAGGGTCTTCTTGGCAGCGGGGGCCGGCGCGGCCTTGCGCGAGGCACGCACGGGCGAGGTCGTGGCATCGCGCTGCTTGAGCTGGGCTTCGAGCGCCTCGACGCGCGCCTGCAATGCAGCCACGTCGGCGGCCGAGGGCACGCCGAGCTTTTCGAGCGCGCGCGCCACGCGGTCTTCGAAGATGTTCTCGAGCTTGCCCCACTGGCCGGCGGCCTTGGTGCCGAACTCGCTGGCGAAGCCGGCCATGCGCTGCTGGGCCTGGGCCAGCGTTTCTTCAGCGGCCTGCTGGGTCTTCTTCTGCATGCCGGCGCCGTCCTTGACCAGCGCCTCGAAGGCCTTGCTGCCTTCCTGCTGCATCTTGGCGAAGGCGCCGAGGCCGGCCAGCCAAATCTGCTGGGCCGAGTCCTTGATGCGGTCGGTCTTGTCGTTGCTGTCGTCGTCTCGGGAGGTGGCCATGCGGTGTGTTCCTTGGGATGCAATCGCACGACTCTAGCCGCCCGGGCGCCCCGTGGTTAGGGCGCGCCGCCTATCCTCGCGCCCCGGATCAGGGCGTGCCGCCCGCGGCGCGGCTGGCGTCCAGGTGCGCCTTGGCGCGCTCGGCCAGTGCCATTTCGCCAGGCGTGCCGGGCACGAAGGCCTCCACCGGCAGCGGCCGGCCGTGCGAGTCGACCGAGACGAACACGATCAGGCATTCGGTGGTCTTTTCCATCACGCCGCCCTTCATGTCGCCGCTGCGCACCTCGACCGAGATGTTCATGCTGGTCTTGCCGGTGTAGGCCAGGCGGGCCTCGACCTCGACCAGGTCGCCGATCATGATCGGCCGGTGAAAGCGGATGCTGCCGATGAAGGCGGTGACGCAGTAGCGCTTGGCCCAGCTGGTGGCGCAGGCGTAGCCGGCCTCGTCGATCCACTTCATGACCGTGCCGCCGTGGACCTTGCCGCCGAAGTTGACGGTGCTGGGTTCGGCCAGGAATCGGAGGGTGATGGAAGACATGGGGCGCCTTTTTTTCTGTGGGCTGTGGGTGGGGAGCCGCGATTATGCGAGCGCCCGGGCGTCCTTTGGCGCCCGCCCGCCGCCGTTCAGCTGCCGCTGAACAGCTGGGCCAGTGTGCGGCGCAGCCAGGCGTTGCCCGGGTCGGCATGAAAGCGCTCGTGCCAGTGCTGCTTGACCGCATAGGCCGGCAGCGTGAAGGGCGGCGCCAGCACCTTCACCGGCTCCTGCGTGGCCAGCACGTTGCCCAGGATGCGCGGCACCACCACGATCAGCTCGGTGTGGGCCACGATGCGCGCCACGCTCAAGAAGCTCGACAGCCGCACCACCACGTTGCGCTTGAGGCCCAGGCGCGCGATGGTGGTGTCGACGATGGCGTGCCCCGTGCCCGAGCTGGACACCACCGCGTGCGCCTCTTCCTCGAAGCGCTTGCGCGTGAGCTTGGCGCCGATGCGCGGGTGGTTCTGCGCCGCCAGGCAGACGAAGTTCTGCATGAACAGCACCTGCTGGTAGAAGCCCGCGTCCAGCTGCGGCATGAAGCCCACGGCCAGGTCGACGTCGCCGTCCTGCAACCGGCGGCCGCTGTGGGTGGAGATGATCTCGGTCTCGATGTGCACGCCCGGCGCCGCGTGGCGCAGGTGGTCGAGCAGGCCGGGCAGCAGCACCACCTCGCTGATGTCGGTCATGCAGATGCGAAAGCGCCGCTGCGCGCGCGCCGGCTCGAAGCTGCTGCGGTTGCCCTGCGCCTGGGCCAGCTGCGCCAGCGCCTCGCGCAGGTTCGGGTAGATGCGCTCGGCGTGCGGCGTGGGCTGCATGCCCTGCGCGGTGCGGGTGAACAGGCGGTCGTCGAAGTGCGCGCGCAGCTTGTTCAGCGCCGTGCTGGCCGCCGCCTGCGCCATGCCCAGGCGCTCGGCGGCCTTGGTGACGTTCCCGGTCTTGTAGACCTCGTCGAACACGGCGAGCCATTCGAGATCGAGCTTGGACATGGGGTGAGACGGGACGGAGCCCTGAAGGCGAAAGGCACCATTATCGAAATTTCGAATTCCGTGTATTGGCACGCGGTCTTGAGGAAATAGTGGTGCGGGTCAACAATGCCGCCAACGGAGACACCGACCCCATGAACCCCGCTTCTTCCCATGCCGCCGGCGCACCGGCCAACGCCGCCGAGCGCCGCGACTACTACGCCCGCATCCGCCCGCTGAACCTCTCGCCGCTGTGGGAGTCGCTGCACGTGCTGGTGCCGCGCGAGCCCGCGAGCCCGTGCGTGCCCGCGCTGTGGCGCTACGACGAGATCCGCCCGCTGCTCATGGAATCGGCCGACCTCATCACCGCCGAAGAGGCCGTGCGCCGCGTGCTGGTGCTCGAGAACCCGGCGCTGCCCGGCAACGCGTCGATCACGCAGTCGATCTACGCCGGCCTGCAGCTCATCATGCCGGGCGAGGTGGCACCGTCGCACCGCCACGTGCAGTCGGCGCTGCGCTTCATCGTGGACGGCAAGGGCGCCTACACCACCGTGGGCGGCGAGCGCACGACCATGCACCCCGGCGACTTCATCATCACGCCCTCGTGGGCCTGGCACGACCACGGCAACGAAGGCATCGGCGGCGTGACCGAGCCGGTGGTCTGGCTCGACGGCCTCGACATCCCCATGCTGCGCTTCTTCGACGCCGGCTTCGCCGAGAACGACGACGCCAAGGTGCAGCACGTGGCGCGCCCCGAAGGCCACAGCCTGGCGCGCTTCGGTCACAACATGGTGCCGGTGCGGCACGACCACACCTCGGCCACCTCGCCGATCTTCAACTACCCCTACCTGCGCAGCCGCGAGGCGCTGGCCCAGTTGCAGAAGCAGGAGGCGCCCGACGCCTGGCTCGGCCACAAGCTGCGCTACATCAACCCGCTGACGGGCGGCTCGCCGATGCCGACCATCTCGACCCAGCTGCAGCTGCTGCCCAAGGGCTTCGCAGGCCAGGCGCACCGCGCCACCGACGGCACCGTCTACAGCGTGGTCGAAGGCCACGGCACGGCCGAAATCGCCGGCCAGCGCTTCGACTTCGGCCCGCGCGACACCTTCGTCGTGCCCTCGTGGGCGCCGCTGCGCCTGTCGTCGCCGAACGAAGACACCGTGCTCTTCAGTTTTTCCGACCGCCCCGTGCAGCAGGCCATGGGCATCCTGCGCGAAGCCTTTCTCGAAGACGCCTGAAAGCGCGGCGACCTTCTTTCCTTCTCTTCTTGTTTGTCTGATGTGCCGTCCCACGCGGCAGGAGCTTCCATGTCCTTCGTCTTCACGCCCCCTTCCATCGTCGGCCTGCCCATCGTCGGCTCTGACCGGCAGTTCCCCGTGCGCCGCGTCTACTGCGTGGGCCGCAACTACGCGGCGCATGCGCGCGAGATGGGCTTCGACCCCGACCGCGAACCGCCGTTCTTCTTCTGCAAGCCCAACGACGACGCCTCGGTCGTGCCCGTGGCCGAAGGCGCCACCGGCGCCGTGCCGTACCCGCCGCTCACGAGCAACTACCACTACGAAGCCGAGCTGGTGGTCGCCATCGGCAAGGGCGGCAAGGACATCCCGGTCGACCAGGCCGCCAGCCACATCCACAGCTACGCCGTGGGCCTGGACATGACGCGCCGCGACCTGCAGATGAAGATGCGCGAAGCCGGCCGCCCCTGGGAGATCGGCAAGGCCTTCGACTTCTCGGCCCCCATCGCGCCGCTGCGCACGCTGGCCGACGTGGGCGAGATCAACGCCGGCGCCATCACGCTCGAAGTGGACGGCCAGGTGCGCCAGAACAGCGACATCACGCACCTGATCTGGTCGGTGAACGAGGTCATCGCCAACCTCTCGACGCTGTTCGCGCTGCAGCCCGGCGACCTGATCTTCACCGGCACGCCCGAGGGCGTGGGTGCGGTGAAGCCGGGCCAGACGATCAAGGTCAGCATCGAGCGCCTGCCGTCCCTGACTGTTCGCATCGACTGAGCGCCCCGGCCCGCGCATGACCCTCTCGAAGCAACCTCCTTCCGTGCTGCTCGTCGGCGGCGGCATCGGCGGCATGGCCGCCGCGCTCGCGCTCGCACGCCTGGGCGTGGCCATCGACCTGCTCGAACAGAGCGCCGTCATCGGCGAGATCGGCGCCGGCCTGCAGCTCGGCCCCAACGCCTTCGCGGCGCTCGACGCGCTGGGCGTGGGTGAGGCCGTGCGCCGCAGCTCGGTGTTCACCGACCGGCTCGTGATGATGGACGCGGTCGATTGCAGCGAAGTCGCCTCGGTGCCCGTCGGCGAGGCCTTCCGCGCGCGCTTCGGCAACCCGTACGCGGTGAGCCACCGCGCCGACCTGCACGGCGCGATCCACGAGGCCGTGAAGCAGCATCCGCTGATCCGCTTCCATACCTCGGCGCAGGTCGGGGCCATCGACATCGGCGCGCACGGCGTCACGGCCGTCACGCGCGACGGCCGCCGTTTCCAGGCCGACGCCATCGTCGGCTGCGACGGCGTGAAGTCGGTGGTGCGCGCCCAACTCATCGGCGACGCGCCGCGCGTGTCGGGTCATGTGGTCTACCGCGCTGTCGTGCCCGCGGCCGACATGCCCGCCGACCTGCAATGGAACGCGCCCGTGGTCTGGGCCGGCCCGAACTGCCACCTCGTGCATTACCCGCTGCGCCACGGCGAGCAGTACAACCTGGTCGTCACCTTCCACAGCCGTGAAGAAGAAGAGTGGGGCGTCACCGACGGCAGCAAGGACGAAGTGCTGTCGTACTTCGAAGGCGTGCATGCGCGCCCGCGCCAGCTGCTCGACCGCCCGACTTCGTGGCGCCGCTGGAGCACCGCCGACCGCGACCCCGTCGAGCGCTGGAGCGACGGCCCGGCCACGCTGCTCGGCGACGCGGCGCATCCCATGATGCAGTACCTTGCGCAGGGCGCCTGCATGGCGCTCGAAGACGCGGTGACGCTCGGCGAGACCGTGAAGGCCTGCGACTTCGACATGACCGCCGCCTTCCAGCGCTACGAACAGGCCCGCATCGCACGCTGCGCGCGCGTCGTGCTGTCGGTGCGCGAGATGGGGCGCCTGTACCACGCCCAGGGCGTGGAGCGCCTGGTGCGCAACAGCCTGTGGACCGGGCGCACGCCCGAACGCTTCTACGATGCGGTCGAATGGCTGTACGCCTGGCGGCCCGAGCGCTGCCTGGGCGAGACGCCCGCGCCGCGCTGACACGGTTTTTTCACCCGATCCCTACCAACGAGGCCGAAGGCCCAGGAGACACCCAATGAACTTTCCGCGCGCATTGCTGACGACCGCCGTCCTGGCCCTGACCGCCGCCTCCGGCGCCTGGGCGCAGGGCAGCGATTACCCGAGCAAGCCGGTGACGCTGATCACCCCGTTCGCGGCCGGCAGCGGCCCCGACGCGGTGCTGCGGCTCGTGTCCGACAAGCTCTCTCGCCTGTGGAACCAGCGCGTGGTGGTCGACAACCGGCCTGGTGGCGGCGGCTTCATCGCCATCGACCAGGCGCGCCGCGCCGCGCCCGACGGCTACACGCTGCTGCAGCTGGACAGCGAGCACATCGCCGCGCTGCCGCACCTGTACAAGTCGCGCAACTTCGTGACCTTGCAGCACTTCGACCCGGTCGCCTCGCTGTTCCGCACGCCCTTCTTCGTGGCCGTGGGCACCGAGTCGAAGTGGAAGACCATGGGCGACCTGATCGCCGCCGCCAAGGCCAACCCCGAAGGCATCGTCTACGGCTCGTGGGGCGTCGGCAGCCCGGGCCACCTGGGCGCGCAGCAGCTCGAGGCGCTCACGGGCATCCGCATGCGGCACGCGCCGTACCGCGAGGTGTCTCAGCTGTATTCCAACGTGGGCACCGGCGAGGTGCCGTGGGCCTTTGCGAGCATCCCGTCGAGCCAGGGCATCTACAAGGCCGGCAAGCTGCGCTACATCGCCGTGGCCGCGCCCAAGCGCATCCCGCAGATGCCCGACGTGCCCACCATGGCCGAGGCCGGCGGCCCGGCTTCGCTGGAGGTCAACTCCTTCGTGTCGCTGCTGGCACCCAAGGGCGTGTCGGCGGCCGTCAAGGCCAGGATCAACGCCGACGTGGCCAAGGTGATTGCGGACCCCGACATCCGCGCCCGCTTCGACACCTTCGCCTTCGAGCCGCTGGCCTGGTCGCCCGAAGAAATCGAGCGCAACGCCGAGGCCAAGTCGAAGGTGTACGGGGAGCTGGTGCGCCGGGGCAACATCAGCCTCGACTGACGAGGGTGCGCCTTGCCCAGGGCTCGGCGCGCCAGTTAAGCTGGCTCTCTTTGCATTTTTGTTTACCTTTTAACTGTCTTTTTCCATGCAAGCCACCAAGAGAGCCCTCCTGATCGCCTGCGGCCTGGCCGCCACCGCGGCGCTGCCGCTGTCCGCCAGCGCCGACACCCCCGCGTGGCCGACCAAGCCGATCCGCCTGCTGGTGGGTTTCCCGGGCGGCTCCACGCCCGACATCGCGGCGCGCACCATCGCCGAGCCGCTGTCCCGCGCGCTGGGCCAGCCGGTCGTGGTGGACAACAAGGCCGGCGCCTCGGGCAACATCGCGGCCGACCAGGTGGCCAAGGCCACCGACGACCACACGCTGGGCATCGTCATCAACGGCAACCTCA
Source organism: Variovorax sp. GW458-11-26-14-LB1 (assembly GCF_059423965.1). Classification (NCBI taxonomy): domain Bacteria; kingdom Pseudomonadati; phylum Pseudomonadota; class Betaproteobacteria; order Burkholderiales; family Comamonadaceae; genus Variovorax; species Variovorax sp. GW458-11-26-14-LB1. The sequence goes on along the minus strand of NZ_JBWKYW010000034.1, from coordinate 30,922 downwards.
CGTCGTCGAAGATGCTGTACCCCAAGCTGCCGTACGACCCCGCGAAAGACTTCACGTACCTGTCGCTCATCGCCACCGCGCCGCTGGTGCTCGTGGCGCAGAACAGCCTGCCCTCGGGCACCGCCTTCTTCGATGCCGCGCGCCAGGCCGGCGACAAGTGGAACTACGGCTCGGTGGGCGTGGGCTCGGTCGGCCACCTGGGCATGGAGCTGCTCAAGAGCCGCGTGAACGGCTTCAAGCCCGAGCACGTGCCCTACCAGGGCAACCCGCAGGTCGTCACCGGCATGCTGGGCGACCAGGTGCAGATGGGCCTGATCCCGCCGGGCGTGGCCATGCCGCAGATCCGCGCCGGCAAGCTCAAGGCCGTGGGCCTCACGGGCGGGCGCAGCGCGCTGGTGCCCGAGATCGCCCCGCTGGCCGACGCCGGCGTGAAAGACTTCAACCTCGAGGTGTGGGTGGCGCTGCTCGGCCCGGCCAGCCTGTCGAAGACCGCGCAGGCACGCATCAGCCGCGAGATCGAGATCGTCATGAAAGACCCCGACGTGCGCCGCAAGCTCTTCGAGCAAGGCTGGCAGGCCGTGGGCACCTCGCCCGACGGCATGCGCACGCGCGTGAAGGAAGAGGCGGCGATCATGAGCAAGATCATTTCGACCCGCGGCATCAAGCTCCAGTGATGGCGACGACGCAGCAACCACACACCCTGACCGAACCGGCGCGCGCGCTGCCGGTGTTCGGCGACTTCGACGTGGCCGTGGTCGGCGGCGGCCCCGCCGGCATTGCCGCCGCCGTGAGCGCCGCGCGCCACGGCGCGCGCACGCTGCTGGTGGAGCGCTACGGTTTTCTCGGCGGCATGGGCACCGCGGGCGGCGTGACCAACTTCGCGGGCCTGTACGGCAAGCGCCGCGGCGAGATGACGCAGCTGGTGCGCGGCGTGGTCGACGACCTCATCGACCGCATCGCCGGCTTCAACGGCATGAACGCGCCGCAGAACGGCATGGGCGGGCGCATCTGCGTGCGCTCGTACGACACCTCGGCCTACAAGCTGGCCGCCGACCAGCTGCTCGAAGCGGCCGGCGTGCAGATGCTGTTCCACGCGTATGCCGCGGCGGTGCTGCACGACGGCGCGCGCATTGCTGCGCTGGTGGTCGAAACCAAGTCGGGCCGCCAGGCGATCCGCGCCAATGCCTTCATCGACGCCAGCGGCGACGCCGACGTGGCGGCCTTCGCGGGCGTGCCCTTCGAAGTGGGCGACGGCCACGGCAGCGGGCTGTTCCCGACCACCATGTTCCGCATCGGCCAGGTCGACGCGCCGGCCGCGCTGGAAGCGGTGGGCGAGTTCTCAGCCATCAACGGCTTCATGGCGCGTGCCGAGCAGCAGCATCCGGGCAAGTACAGCTTTCCGCGCGAGGGCGCGATCCTGCGGCCCAACAAGGACCCGCGCGAGTGGCGCGCCAACGTCACGCAGATCCGCAACGCCGAAGGCCGCGCGATGAACGGCGTCGATGCGCGCGAGCTCAGCGACGGCGAGCTCGAAGGCCGGCGCCAGATCGCCGCGTACTTCAAGTTCCTGCAGGCCGAGGTGCCGGGCTTCGCGCCGTCGGCCATCGTGGAGATCGCGCCCCAGGTCGGCATCCGCGAGACGCGCCGCATCCAGGGCCTGTACGCGCTCGGGCGCGAGGACATCCTCGGCTCGGCCACCTTCGACGACACCATCGGCCTGAACGCCTGGCCGATGGAAATGCACGCCGACGGCCGCATCGAGTGGGCCTTCCCGCGCGACGAAGCCAACGCCTACAACCACCTGCCGTGGCGCATGCTGGTGCCGCAGACGCTCGACAATCTGCTCGTGGCCGGGCGCTGCGCCTCGATGACGCACGAAGGCCAGTCGGCCGCGCGCGCCAGCGGCGGCTGCTTCGTCATGGGGCAGGCGGCGGGCACCGCGGCGGCTTCGCTGGGCAGCGGGCGCTTCGGGGCGATCGACGTGGCGGCGCTGCAGAAAAAGCTGGCGGCCGACGGCGTCGACCTGGACCGTTGAGCGCGGCGCGGCGCTAGAGTCCGGGGCTGGATGAACTCGAACCCCGGACACACCGTGCCTCTTTCTTCTTCGTTGTCGACCCCCGCGCGTCGGCTCTTCCTGGCGCTGGCCTGCGCCGCCTTCGGCCTGCTGCAGGTGGGCTGCGCCAGCACCCCCGAGGGCGACCCCGTGCACGGCAAGGACCGCGTGCTGAGCTTCGTGGCGGCCAAGGACGGCCGCAAGGTCGCCATCGCCGGCGAGAACTACCACTACGTGTTCGACGGCGACCCGTCCGTGGCCGCGCTGCTGCGCTGGGACGGCCGCACCAAGGTCACGCCCGCGCTCATCGGCGAACTGAAGGTGGCGCGCAACCAGAGCTTCGAAGGCCAGTACGTGCTGATGGCCTTCGACGCCGACCTGACCCCCGAAGACCGCAACTTCCTCGTCCAGACCGGTTTCGCGAAGGCCGAGGTGAAGTACGGCGACCGCACCGGGCCGGTGCTGCGCTACTTCGGCACGGTCTACGGCAAGCGCTACGCGGCGGTGGCGCTGAAGTCGGCCGACACGGTCGATTTCTCGCGCCGCCAGTACCTGAAGTACGTCGAGCAGGAAACGCTCAGCGGCCCCTTCACCCAGGCCGCGCGTTCGCCGCTGGCGTACGGCGCCGACGGCGCGATGCTGCTGGGCGGCGTGCCGGTGCGCATGGTGGACGGTGGCACCGACCACGGCTGCAGCCTGCGCCTGATGCTGGACATCTGCTTCTTCAAGTAGGCCCGCCGGGCGCCGCTGACCGGGCCGCGACAGCGCGCGGGCCCGGCCTTTGCTATCGTCGTGGATTGCTTTTCTGCGCCGAATCCCTTCCCCCGATGACCCCCGAACCCGTCCTTGCCGCCCGCCTCGTTGCCGACCTCGTCGCCCTCATGCAGCTCGAACCGCTGGGCGGCGACCGCTTCCTGGCCCAGAGCGAGGACATCGGCACGCCCGCCGTCTTCGGCGGCCAGGTGCTCGGCCAGTCGCTCATGGCCGCCAGCCTCACGGTGGGCGCCGAACGCCCGGTGCATTCGATGCACGCCTACTTCCTGCTGCCCGGCGAGCACGCGCCCATCGAGTACAGCGTCGACCGCGTGCGCGACGGCCGCAGCTTCACCACGCGCCATGTGGTGGCGCGCCAGCAGGACCGCATCATTTTCGAGATGTCGGCCTCGTTCCAGACCGTGGACGAGGGCGTCGAGCACCAGTTCCCCATGCCCGCCGTCGAAGGCCCCGAGGGCCTGACCAGCGAACTCGACCAGCGCATCGCGCTCGGCGACCGCTTGCCCGAACCCTGGCGCTCCAAGGCCATCCAGCCGCACGGCATCGAGTACCGGCGCGTCGATCCCGAAGACCTGCTGCGGCCCGAGGTGCGTCCCACCGAGAACCAGAGCGCCATCTGGATGCGCGCCATCGCGCCGCTGCCCGACGACCTGACGGTGCACCGCGCGCTGCTGGCCTACGCCTCCGACCACGGCCTGCTGCGCGCCGCCATGCTGCCGCACGGCCTGAGCTTCATGAGCGGCCAGGTGCGCCCCGCCAGCCTGGACCACGCGATGTGGTTCCACCGCGATTTCCGTTTCGACGACTGGCTGCTCTACGTGGTCGACTCGCCCAGCGCGGGCGGTGCGCGCGGCCTGTGCCGCGGCAGCCTCTACACGCGCGACGGCCGCCTCGTGGCTTCGGCGGCGCAAGAGGGCATGCTGCGCATCCGCAAGCCGGGATCGCCGCGCACGCCGATCACGGGCTGAACGGCCTGCCTCCTTTTTCAACACCTACTCGATCACTCCGGCCATGAAGATCTTCTTCTCTCCCGCGTCTCCCTTCGTGCGCAAGTGCATGGTCGTGGCCCACGAACTGGGCGTGGCCGACCGCATCGAGAAGCTGCCCAGCGCGGCCGGCCCGGTGAAGCGCGACGCCCGCATCCTGCCGACCAACCCGCTGGGCCAGGTGCCGACCTTTCTCACCGACGACGGCCAGGCGCTGTTCGACAGCCGCGTGATCTGCGAGTACCTCGACACCATGCATGCCGGCGGCCTGTTCCCGGCCAGCGGGCCTGCGCGCTGGGCGCGCCTGACCGAGCTGTCGCTGGCCGACGGCATGACCGGCGCCGCGCTGCTCGCGCGCTACGAGACCATGCTGCGGCCCGAGGCGCTGCGCTGGAGCGACTGGACCGACGGCCAGCTCGACAAGGTGCGTACCGGCCTCGAATGGCTGGAAGCGGCGGCGCCGTCGTTCGGCGATCGCGTCGACATCGGCACCATCGCCTTCGGTTGCGCGCTGGGCTACATGGACTTCCGCTTTCCCTCGGTGGACTGGCGCGCCCAGGCGCCGAACAGCGCGAAGTGGTTCGCTGCGTTCAACCACCGGCCATCGATGCAGGCCACGTTGCCGACGGCCTGAGCGATGACGTTCGACGATCTCTCGCGCCGCACCGGCATCGAAATTCCCCCGCTGCTGCAACAGCTCCTCGCCAGCGGGCCGCCCGATCTGGTCGGCTTCCCCGACTTCGAGTGGCTGGACGCCGAGCAGGCGGCCAACGACCTCGACGAGTGGCTCGACGCCAAGTGGCAGGACGGCCGCCGCTTCCTGCCCTTTGCGCAATCGGGCGCGGGCGACGCCTACTGCCTCGTGCCGCTGGACGGCGGCGCCGTGGGCGTGGCCTTCGTGTGGCACGACAACGAGGAAAGCAGCGTCGGCCACGGCTCGTTCGCCGATTTCGTCTGCGCGAAATTCCTGGAAGCCTTCGTCGACCTGAGCTACCTCAGCGACTGGGACCTGTCCGAGCCCGAGATGGCCGAGCGCATCGCGGCCGACGTGGTCACCGTCACGGCTTTCATGGACAACACGGAAACCGCCGCCTACCTGCAGGCGCTGAGCCGGCAGCCGCTGGTGTCGCGGCCTTTCAAGACGGGCCCGCGCGCCAGGCCCGAGCAGGTGCCCTCGCTGATGCCGCAGGCCGAGTTCGAGGAAGACCTGAAGCGCTTCACCCTGCAGGACAGCGCGCCTTTCCCCGTGAAAGCGCGCTGGGACATCGAGGGGTAGGCTACGGGGTTTCATCCGAAGGAGGAACCCACCATGTCAGATCAGAAAGTAGCCATCGTCACCGCCGGCGGCAGCGGCATGGGCGCTGCGGCGGCGCGCAAGCTCGCGGACGACGGCTTTCGCGTCGCCATCCTGTCCTCGTCGGGCAAGGGCGAGGCGCTGGCGCAGGAACTCGGCGGCCTCGGCGTCACCGGCTCCAACCAGTCGAACGACGACATCCAGCGCCTCGTGGACAAGGTCATCGCCGAATGGGGCCGCATCGACGTGCTCGTGAACAGCGCCGGACACGGCCCGCGCGCGCCGATCCTGGAGATCAGCGACGACGACTGGCACCGCGGCATGGACGTCTACTTCCTGAGCGCCGTGCGCCCCGCGCGCCTCGTGGCGCCGCACATGGTGAAGCAGGGCGGCGGCGCGATCATCAACATCTCGACCTTCGCCGCCTTCGAGCCCGACCCGGTGTTCCCGACCTCGGGCGTGTTCCGTGCCGGCCTCGCGGCCTTCACCAAGCTCTTCGCCGACCAGTACGCCAAGCACAACGTGCGCATGAACAACGTGCTGCCCGGCTTCATCGACAGCCTGCCCGAGAAAGAAGTGTTCCGCGAACGCATCCCGATGGGCCGCTACGGCCGCAGCGCCGAGATCGCCGCCACCATCGGCTTCCTGGCCTCCGAGGGCGCGGGCTACATCACCGGGCAGAACCTGCGCGTGGACGGCGGCATCACGCGCTCGGTCTGAACCCGGCAAAGGCGCCCATGACCGTCCCCACCCCGGTGCACGAGCACATGGACCGCACCCTTGCGTCCTATGAAGCGTCTGCGCGCGACTACAACGCGATCGTGGCGGGCCACCGGCCGCCCGAGATCGAGGAGGCGGTGCGCCGCATGATGCAACGGGTGCCCGCTGGCGGCACCATGCTCGAGATCGGTTCCGGATCGGGGCAGGACGCCGATTTGGTCGAATCCCTGGGCGGGGTCGTGAGGCGCACCGATGCGGTCCAGGCGTTTCTCGACCTGCAGGCCGAGCGCGGCAAGAAGGGCGAGCTGCTCAATGTCGTCACGGATGCGCTGGGCGGGCCCTGCGACGCGATCCTGGCGATGTGCGTGCTGATCCATGTCGATCGCGCGCAGATCGCGCCGGTGCTGCGCAAGGTGTTCGACGCGCTCGCGCCCGGCGGGGTTTTTCTCGCGGCCATGCGCATCGGCGAAGGCGAGACCCTCGGCGACTACCAGACCGTGTACTGGTCGAAAGACGCGTTCGCCGAAGCGCTGGCGGCCGCGGGCCTTGACCTGCAATGGGGCAGCCAGTGGATCGGCCGCGACGACGTGACGTGGGCCAACTTCCTGGCGTGCCGTCCGCGCTAGCAGCGGACGAACGAGCGAAGGCTTACACGCCCAGGTAGCGCGTCCACAGCGACCGGTCGGCATCGAGCGCGGCCGAGTCACCCTGCCACACCACGCGCCCGCGTTCGAGGATCACATGGCGGTCGGCCAACGGCAGCAGGCGCTGCACGTACTTGTCGACCACCAGGATCGCTTCGCCTTCGGACTTCAGCGTGGCGATGCAGTGCCAGATCTCCTCGCGGATCACCGGGGCCAGGCCCTCGGTGGCTTCATCCAGGATCAGCAGGCGCGGGTGCGTCGACAGCGCGCGCGCAATGGCCAGCATCTGCTGCTCGCCGCCCGAGAGCTGGTTGCCCGCGTTGGCCTTGCGCTCCGACAGGCGCGGAAAGAGCTTGTACAGCGCCTCCACGGTCCAGCGCGGCGCGCTGCCGGGGCGGGGCCGCGCGAAGGCGCGCAGGTGCTCGTCCACGCTGAGGTTGGGGAACACATGGCGCCCCTCGGGCACGATGGCCATGCCGCGCCGCGCGATGGCGTCGGGCCGGTGGCCGCCGATGGCCGCGCCGCAGAACTGCACGCCGCCGCGCATCGGCGCGATCGTGCCGGTCAGCACCTTCAGCAGCGTGCTCTTGCCCATGCCGTTGCGGCCCAGCAGCGCCATCACTTCGCCCGCACCGACGCGCACGTCGATGCCGAACAGCACCTGGCTGGCGCCGTAGCCGGCCTCGATGGCGGTGGCCTCGAGCAGGGTGGATGTCGTGGTCGTCGTGCTCATGCGTGTCCTTCCGCTTCGGTGCCGAGGTACACGGCTTGCACATCGGGGTGGCCCCGCACTTCGTCGGCCGTGCCGCTCATCAGCACCTTGCCCTGCACCAGCACCGTGAGCCGGTTGGCGAGGCGGAACACGGCGTCCATGTCGTGCTCGATGAGCAGGATGGCCATCGAGGCGCGCAGCGATTCGATCAGATCGACCATGCGCGCCGATTCGTCGGGGCCCATGCCGGCCATCGGCTCGTCGAGCAGCAGCAGCTTGGGTTCGGCGGCCAGTGCCAGCGCCACGTCGAGCGCGCGCTGCGCGCCATGCGGCAGCGTGCCCGCGATGCGGTGGCGTTCGCTGCCCAGGCCCACGCGTTCGGCCAGCGCGTGGGCGCGGTCGACCAGGTCGCGTTCGTTCGCACGCGGTGCCAGGAAACGCAGGCTGCTCCCTGCATGGGCCTGCGCCGCGAGCATCAGGTTGTCGTGCACCGTTTCCTTGGCGAACACGCGCGTCACCTGGAAGCAGCGCGACATGCCGGCGGCCACGCGCTGGTGGTCCTTGTAGGCCGTGATGTCCTGCCCGTCGAGCATCAGCCGGCCCGCGTCGGCCTCCAGCAGGCCGGTGATGAGGTTCACCAGCGTGGTCTTGCCCGCGCCGTTGGGACCGATGAGCGCATGCACCTCGCCGCGCTCCACCGTGAGGCTCACGTGGTCGGTCGCCAGCAGGCCGCCGAAGCGCTTGACCAACCCTTCGATTCTGAACAGGCTCATGGCTTGGCGCTCCCTGCGGCCGTTGCAGCGGAAGCCGCTGCTGCTGCGACCGTGCGGCGTTTCGTCGACAGTGCGGCCAGGCCGCGCGGAGCCCAGAGGGCGACGGCGATCAGCAGCAGGCCCAGCGGCATGTGCCAGTGCTCGGTGTGCTGCTTGAGCGCTTCCTCGAGCACCAGCCAGACCACGGCGCCCACCGGCCCGCCCCAGCTGCGGCCCAGGCCGCCGATGACGACCATCACCACCAGCGTGGCCGACTGCGTCCAGTGCATGGTCGCGGGGCTCACGAAGCCGTTGCCACCGGCCAGCAGCGCGCCGGCCAGCCCGGCGATCGCGCCGGCGATGGCGAAGGCCACGAGCTGCAGCCGGAACACCGGGTAGCCCAGTGCGCGCATGCGCGTCTCGTTGTCGCGGATGCCCATCAGCGCATGGCCGAAGCGCGCCTGCGTGGCGCGGTGCAGCCACCACAGCGCGAGCGCCACCACCACGAGCACCACCCAATAGAAGGTCGACTCGTTGCCCAGGTCCAGGCCCGGCAGCAGCGTGGGGCGCGACATCAGCGTGTAGCCGTCGTCGCCGCCGTACTTGCGCAGCGACACGACGACGAAGTACAGCATCTGCGCGAAGGCCAGCGTGGTCATGATGAAGTACACGCCGCGCGTGCGCAGCGCCACCGTGCCGATCAGCGCGGCGACGAGGCCGGCCACCAGCGCGGCCATCGGCCACAGGATCCAGGCCGACATCACGCCGGCGTCGCTGAGCGCCACCACCGTGTAGGCGCCCATGCCGATGAAGCCCGCGTGCCCGAGCGCCACCATGCCGCCGAAGCCGAGGATGAAGTTCAGGCTCGCGGCGGCCAGTGCGACGACGAGCACGCGCCGCACGAAGCCGATGTAGAAGTCGAGCCCGAACAGCGGCGCGACCAGCGGAAAGGCCGCGAGCGCCACGAGGAGCAGCCCGAGGCCGAAGGTGCGTGACGAGGGTTTCATGCGCGGGCGGAGAAGAGGCCCGAGGGCCGGAAGATCAGGACGACGACCATGAGCGCGTACATCGCCACCTCGGCGAACAGCGGCCCCAGGTCGGCCGCCGTGGCGGGCGGCAGCGTGGCGCGCAGCAGCATCGGCACGAAGGCGCGGCCGATGGTGTCGACCACGCCGACCAGCAGCGCGGCCACGAAGGCGCCGCGAACCGAGCCGATGCCGCCGATCACCAGAACCACCAGCGCCGGGATCAGGATGGCTTCGCCCATGCCCACCTGCACCGCGACGATCGGGCCCATGAGCGCGCCGGCCAGCGCGGCCAGCGCCGCGCCGAGCAGGAACACGCCGTTGAAGATGCGGCCCACGCGCACGCCCATCAGCTCGGCCATCGGCCGGTCGGACGCGCCCGCGCGCACCCGCATGCCGATGCGCGTGTGGTTCACCAGCACGTACAGCGCCAGCGCCATCAGCAGGCCGCCTGCGAGCACCACGAGGCGGTACGAGGGGTAGGGCAGGCCGTCCATCAGCTCGACCGGGCCCGAGAGCGCGGCCGGCGTGGGTGCCATCACGGGCGAGGGGCCCCAGATCATCTTGACGATGTCGTCGGCCACCAGGATCACGCCGAAGGTGGCGAGCACCTGCGCCAGGTGGTCGCGCTTGTAGAGGCGGCGCATCAGCAGCACCTCGATGAGCAGCGCCACCACCACGGTGACGAGCACCGCCACCACGATGGCGGCGGCGAACGAGCCGGTGCGCGTGTGCGCCTCGGCCGCCACGTAGGCGCCGGCCATGAACAGCGAGCCGTGCGCCAGGTTCAGCACGTCCATGATGCCGAACACCAGCGTGAGGCCCGCCGCCAGAAGAAAGAGCATCAGGCCGTAGCCGATGCCGTTGAGCAATTGCTCGAGGACGAGGATGCCGCTCATGGAAAGACGAGCCGCATCACTTCATGTTGCACTTGCTGGCGTAGCTGTCGCCGTAGCTTGTCAGCACGGTGTTGATCAGCTTGTTCGTCACCTTGCCTTGCGCGTCCTTGCCGATCACGCGCAGGTAGAAGTTCTCGATGGGGAAGTGGTTGTTGGCGTACTTGAAGGTGCCGCGCGTCGAGGCGTAGTTGGCCTTCTTCAGGGCGGCGACCACGGCGTCGCGGTTCTGCGCGTTGCCACCCGATTGCTTCACGGCGGCGTCCATCGCGAGGATCGCGTCATAGGCCTGCGCGGCGTACACCGACGGGTAGCGGCCGTTGTATTCCTTGCGGAAGGCGGCCACGAAGGCCTTGTTGGCGGCGTTGTCCAGGTCGTGCGCCCAGTGCGAGGTGTTGAACAGGCCGAGCATCGGTTCGCCCACGGCGCCGATCACGTCCTCGTCGGCCGAGAAGCCGCTGGTGACCAGCGTGATGTCCTTGGACAGGCCCGCGCCCACGAACTGCTTGATGAAGTTGATGCCCATCGCGCCGGGCAGGAAGAAGTAGATCGAGTCGGGCTTGGCCGCGCGCAGCTGCGCGAGTTCGGCGGCGTAGTCGATCTGGCCCAGCTTGGTGTACAGCTCGTCGGCCACCTGGCCCTTGAACTGGCGCTTGAAGCCGCCGAGCGCATCCTTGCCGGCCGGGTAGTTGGGGGCGATGAGCACGATCTTCTTGAACGCGCGGTCCTGTGCGAACTTGCCGGCGGCCTCGTGGAACTGGTCGTTCTGGTAGGCGGTGCCGAAGAAGTAGGGGCTGCACTGCGCACCGGCGAACTGGCTCGGGCCGGCGTTGGCCGAGAGGTAGGGCACCTTGGCGTTGAACAGCGTCGGGCCCACGGCCAGCGCCACGTTGGAGCCGATGGGGCCGCTGAAGATGTCGATCTTGTCGCGCTGGATCATGCGGTCGACCAGCTGCTTGGCCTGGTCGGGGCTGCCGGCCATGTCGGCCTGCACGAACTCCACGTCCTGCCCGCCGAGCTTGCCGTTCAGCTGCTTGATGCCGAGCGCGAAGCCGTCGCGCGCCTCGGCGCCCAGGGCCGCGAAAGGCCCCGAGATGTCAAGGGCCAAACCCACCTTGACCGGCGCGGCCACGGCCGACACCGAAGCCCCGAGGGCGGCGCCGCACAGCAGCAGCGAGATCAGGGTGCGCGGCAGCGCGGGCGATTTCAGGAACGTGGGGCGCATCGGGTTCTCCGGCTAGGGAAGGGTTGAGACAACTGAACTGTTGATAGTTAAATACTTTAGCCGTAAACAATTCGGTGTCAACGGTACTAGCACGAATGGTGCCAGTGAACCGTGTCGCCTTCGCCGCGCCGGACCCTCGCCAAAGGTTACGCAAACGTCAACCGAAGGGGCTGGCCGTCGCGAACCAGAGGCCGATGCCCGTTGCGATGATGAAGGCGCCGTCGGTCACGCCCGCGACCAGGAAGAACTTGGTCTGCAGCGTGTCGACCAGCTCGGGCTGGCGCGTCGTCCCTTCGAGAAACTTCTGGCCCACCAGCGCGATGCCGATGCACGAACCCAGTGCGGCAATGCCGATCAGCAGGGCGACGGCGAGCGGAAGGATGTTGAAGCCGGTCATGGTTTTTTCTCCTGGTTGGTGAATCGATGGACCCACTGTTCCAGAACGGGTGCATCGAATCCATGACGCGGGAGGTCATGCGCCAGACGAAAAAAAGGCCGGCCGTCGAAACGGCCGGCCTGGGGTCAGGCGCGAAGCGCAGGGCTTAGGGCAGCTGCGTCCAGTTCTGGTTGTTGCCGCCGTTGCAAGTCCAGGTGATCAGCGCCGTGTCCTGCGTGGTCGAGCCGTTCGGCACGTCCAGGCACGAACCCGAGGCGCGGTTGCGCACCGTGCCGCCCACCAGGCTCCACTGCGCCGTGTTGCCCGACGAGCAGGCCACCTGCACCACGGCCGCGTTTGTGGTCGCCGTGCCGTTCTGTGCCAGGCACAGGCCGCTGTGCTCGGCGATGAACTGCACGTAGCCGCCGGTGACGGGCGTCATCGTGAACTTCTCGTTGCCCGCGTTGCCGCACGGCCATTGCACCGCCGTCGCGCCGCTGGTGGTCGAGGCGCCCTTGATGTTCACGCACATCGTCGGGTTGAGGTCGGAGCGCAGCCGCGTGACCACCGCCGGGGCGGTGTCCTGCGAGCGCACGTACTCGCGCAGCGCCACCACGTCGTTCGCCGGCAGGCTGGAGGCGTTGCCGTGGCCGCCCGCGAGCAGGTCCTGGAGCGTGGCCGCCTGGCCGTTGTGGAAGAACGCGGTGGTGTTCCAGGTGCCCGACAGGGTCGGCGTGTCGAAGCCCACGCCCGCCAGCGGCTGGTTGCTGCCCTTGCCCGACGAGGCCTGGATGGTGCCCACGTCGTGCCGCAACCCGTCGCGGAAGGTGGCGCCCGTGTGGCAGGTGGCGCACTGGGCCGTGTTGAACACGGTCTGTCCGCGCACCGCGTCCACGCTCAGGCTGCCGTCCGCGGCGCGTGCCGGGCTGCGCATGTACTTGTTGAGCGAACCCAGGTACACGGCCAGGTCGTCCAACTGCGCGCTCTTGCCGGCCTTCGGGGCGCCCAGCGGGGCCTGCGTGGCGGCCCAGTCGGCGTTGCTCAGGAAGCCGGTGCCGCCGAACTCGTTGCGGATGTCGTTCTCGAAGTCCTGCACTTCGTCGAAGTTGGCCGTCCAGTGCAGCTTGCCGTGGCTGGTGCCGCGCCGCCCCTGCAGGCTGATGGTGCGGCGCAGGCCTTCGCCGCGCTGGGTGAAGTCCCACACCATGCCGTCGTCGCCGCCGTCCGCGTGGCAGCTGGCGCAGGAGATGTAGTTGTCCTTGCTCATGCGCCGGTCGGCCGCGTTGTAGAACACCTGCTTGCCGCGCAGCGCCGCGGCCGCCATCGGCTCCTGCGCCACGGTGGCCACGTTCTGCAGGAAGATCGCCGCGTTGGTCTCGGCCGACAGCACCTTCGCCACGTCGTGCACCGACACCGAGCGCGCCAGGAAGTTGTTCACGAACAACCGCTTGCGCGCCGCATCGAGGTACAGGCCGTGCGGGGCGCTGCTGGCGTTGATCTCGCCGCGAATCGCGCGGGTGTAGCTGTCGACGATGGCGACGCGGTTGCCTTCCATCTGCGCCACGAACAGGTAGTCGCCGGCCGGCGAATACAGCGCGGCGCGCGCGGGGGCGCGGTCGTCGAAGTCGATCTGCTCGGAGAACACCTCGGCGGCGCTTTGCAGGTTCACCTGCGACAGGATGGAGCGCACCGTCTGGTCGTGTGGCAGGTCTTTGCCGTCGCGGAAGCGGCCGCGCACGATGTTGTCCTTCTTCGACGGCAGCACGGCGCGCGATCCGTCGGGCGAGATCACCACCTGGCTCAGGTAGTTGGCCACGCCGCGCGCGCGGCTCTCGGTGTCGACGGTCGTGGTGTCCACCGGCAGCGGGATGGTCTGCAGCGCGGTCAGCGACTGCAGGTTCACCTTGTGCAACTGGCCGCCCGTCATCTTCGACTTGAAGCGCGTGACGTAGGCCACCTGCGAGTCGGCGCTCACGGCGATGCCGCGCACGCCGCCCTCGAGCGCCAGCGCACCGGTGGTGGCGCCGTTGCTGGGGTCGAAGCTCATGAGCACCGACTTGCTTTCCAGCGTGAGCAGGCCCTTGGCGCCGTTGGGCGTGAAGGCCACGCCGTACGGGCCGCTGCCGTAGGCCAGCGGCACCGACACCGACTGCGAGCCGTCGGCGGCGTTGAGCGCCACCAGCTTGTCCTCGCCCTGCACCGCGACCCAGATGCGGCCGTCGGGGCCGACGGCCAGCGTCTTGGCCTCGTCGCCCACGCGCACTTCCCACAGCTTGGCGAGGGTCTGCGCGTCGATGGCGGCCACCGTGCCGCTGTCGGGGTTCACCGAGTACACCCGGCTCGCATCGCCCACGATGTTGGTCGTGTGCGTGGGCGCGGTCGCGGTGACCGGCGCGATGACGGTCACGTTGTAGGTGTAGTAGGTCTCGCGGCCGCTGCTGTCCTTCACCGTCAGGGTCACCGTGTAGTGGCCCGGGGTGGTGTAGGTGTAGCTGGCGTTGGGCTGGTTCGAGAACGCCGTCTGCGTGCCGTTGCCGAAGTTCCAGCGGAACTGCACGCCGCTGGCGCCGAGCGTCGCGGGGTTGAAGCTCAGCTGGCCGTTGACCAGCTTGGGCCCGCCGCCCAGGCCCGGGTCGCCGATGATGGCCTGGCCGCGCAGCGTGTCCACCTCGGCCTGGCCGAGCACGCGGCCGTACACGCGCACCTCGGCCAGCGTGCCCTTGAAGAGCGCGGTGTTGCCCTGGATCTGGCCCATGACCTGGAACTTGGTCGACAGGCCCTTGGTGCCGGTCGGCCCGGTCGATGTGGTCTTCACTCCGTCGACGTACACCGCCTGCGCGCCCGAAGCCGCGTCGCGCGTGAGCACGACGTGGTGCCAGTTGCCGTCGTTCACGGCCGCGGTGGAGGTGGTGCCGCCGTCATTGCCCACCGAGAGCTTGATGCGCCCGCCGGTGTCCAGCCAGCCCCAGAACACGTCGTCGGTGCCGCCCGACTGGTCGCGACCGAAGATGCCGGGCGCGGTCCACGAGTTGGCAGCGCCGGCCTGCGTGGTCTTCATGTAGAAGCTCAGCGAGGCGGTTCCACCCAGCGCGCTGGCCACGGTGTCGTTCTTCAGCGGCACGCCCGCGGTGCGGTTCGCGAAGTTCAGACCGATGCTCTCGAACGCGTCGCCGGTGGCGGGCGTGCCGTTGTTGGCGCCGATCTGGTCGCCCAGGTTGCCCGTCAGCGGCCAGTGGTGCATCAGGTTGATGTCGCTGGCGTTGCCGGTGTTGAAGGTGGAGCGGTAGTCGGCGCCGATGGCGTTGCCCGCATAGTCCTTCACGCCGTTGGCCGGCAGGAACACCTCATAGCTGGTGCCCGGCAGCAGCGGCTGCGCGGGATGGAAGTTGACGATGCCCAGCTGCACGCTGTAGGTGCCCGCCAGCGTGTTGCCGCCCACCGGGCGCACGATGAAGGTGTTGCTGTTCACGCTCTCCGGCAGGATGTTGTCGGTCATGCCCAGGCCGATGCGCGAGCTGAGGGCCTGCTGCTTCGCACCGTTGGCGGGCGAGACCTGCTTCACTTCGGGCTTGGTGGTGTCGGGGTCCACCGCGTGCACGACGAAGCCGCTGCCCGAGCCGTGGTCGTTGCCCACGAAGACGAGGTTGCCGAACATCGCGACCTGGCCGTTGTCCGAATGCGAGAAGTTCGGGTCGTCCTCGCGCAGGATGCTGCCGCGGCCCACCTCCACGTGGTTGAGCGGGTTGCTCACGTCCACCTTGTGGATGCGGGTCTGCGCCCCCTGGATGACGTAGTTGTCCTGCGTGGCGCAGTACAGCTGCTCGTCGATGACGAGCCGGTTGTCCTCGGCCACGAAGCGCGAGCGGTCGCTCAGGTCGTAGCTGTACATCTTGGCGCCGCTGCCGCGCGCGGAGGCGTGCACGCTCTTGCCGTCGAAGCAGGTCGCGTAATAGAACGGCGTGGCGCCGGCGATGGAATCGAGCACCTTGGGGTTGAGCGGGTCGGAGATGTCCAGGCTCGCGAAACCGCCGTTGCTTTCCATTGCGGTCAGCACCATGTGGTTGCCCATCGTGAAGATCGGGCCGAGCCGGAAGCCGCCGAGCTCGCCGGTGGGCACCGGGTTGGGCTTGCCGGCGCCGCGGTTGGCGACCACCGCGTTCGCGGGGTCCGTCGCGTCGACGATGAACATGCCCCGGCCGGCCGAGGCCACGTACAGGTAGGGCGCCTGCCACCACAGCTGCCAGGACACGTTCTCGTAGTCGCCCGAGTTGACGCCGGGCAGCACCAGCTTCTTCACCTGCTTGATGTCGTTGATGTCGGTGAAGTCCCAGAACTCGACGCCGTTGATGCTGGGCAGCACGACGTAGGTCTTGCCGCCGATCTTCGCGGTGCCGAAGGAATGCGTCTCGCGGAATTCCTTGGTGCGGCCGCCTGTCGCGTCATCGGGCTCGTAGATCTTCTTGACGAGCCTGATCTGGCGCGGGTTCGACACGTCGTACAGCAGGAAGCCGCCCGGGCCGAGGCCGCTGTCCGGCGCGAAGGAGGTGAGGAAGTAGCCGTTGACCATGATGCCGGCGTTCATGCCGTAGTCCTTGCGGCCCGGGTACGTGGCGGGCACGTCGCGCGCCTCGTAGGCATCGCTGTGCGCCGGGTCGAGCGGGTGCGCGGCGCTGGTGATCATCGACACCGGCTTGAACAGTTCCGCCGAGGTGTAGGTGAGGTTGCCCAGGCCCGGTCCCTGCAGCGGGAGCGGGTCGGCCACGACAGCGGCAGCCGCCGTGGCCATCTTGTTGAGGGTCGTCATCGGACTGACCCCGGTGATTGCCGCATGCGTCAGCAATGTGACGCACGGCACCAGGAACGCCATCAGGAAATACCGGATCTTCATCGTCGCCTCCAGGTTGTTTGAAGTTCGCAGGGAACCCTCTTGTCCTTGGTTCTCTCGAGTCACTCGGTCGCTTGCAGGGAAAGCGCACGCGCAGGCGCGCCCCCGGCGGGCAACGCATGCGTTGTCCGCCGTCCACTTCTTCTTCTGTCTTGCTCTCCCGCTGGTTGGCGCCGGCGCCTTCCGGGTGGAAGGCGTCAGCGCCTGGGCGCTGTTACTTCACGCCGCCCGATTCGTAGAGATTCCAGGCCGCTTCGGCGCTGGCACCGTCGTGGATCATGGCCATCAGTGCGCTCACCACCGCCGAGGGGTTGGCGTGCTGGTAGACGTTGCGGCCGTACACCATGCCGACGGCGCCCTGGTCCAGGAGCACGCGCGAGCGCGCGAACACCTGCTGCAGGTCTTCGCGCCCGCCGCCGCGCACGAGCACGGGGCAACGCGCGGCCTGCACCACGCGGTGGAAGTCGGTGGCGTCGGTGGTGGGGTCGGCCTTGACGATGTCGGCGCCCATCTCGCGCGCCAGGCGCGTGAGCGTGACGATCTTCTCGGCGTCGCCGTCCACCATGTAGCGGCTGGTGGCGGTGGGCGCCTGCATCACGAGCGGCTCGATCATGAGCGGCATGCCGTAGCGGTCGCAGTCGGCGCGCACGCGGGCGATGTTCTGCACGCACTGGCGGAACAGGTCGGGCTCGTCGGGCAGCATGAACAGGTTGACGACCACGCAGGCCGCGTCCCGCTGCACGGCGGGCAGCACCGGGTCGTCCTGGTTCTGCAGCACGGCCCACATCACGCGGTGGTGCACGGCGTTGTAGGGGTTGCCCATGTCCAGGCGCATCACCAGCGCGGGGCGATCGCGCCCGGGCCGGTCCTGCAGCAGGTCGGACTGCCCGTAGTTGAGCTGGATCGCGTCGGGCTTTGCGGCCACGAGCTTGTCGATCACGCCGGGCATGTCCTCCAGGCCGTCCAGGAAGGTGGGTTCGTTGCACACGCCGTGGTCCAGGGCGATGTCCAGGCAGCGGCCGTTGTGCAGCAGGCGGTTGAGCCGCGCGGTCTTGTCTTTCGACATGAAGGAAGAACTCCGTGTTGAGGAAAAAGGAAGGGAAGAAATGCGCGCGCTCAGGCGAGCGCGTCCAGGTGGCGCTTGGCTGCAGCGTCGATGAGCTGCAGGGCTTCGCCGTCGAGCACGACCGCACCGGCGCCGGCGTTTTCAATGGCCTGCTGGCGCACGCGCGCGCCGCACAGCGCCACCGAGACGGTGCCGCGGGCCACGGTCCAGGCGATCATCATCTGGCCGAAGGAGCAGCCCAGGTGCGTGCGCAGCGGCTCCAGCGTGTCGAAGAAGGCCTTGAGCTTCGCGCGGTTGGCTTCGCTGAAGCGTGGGTTGGTGGCGCGCTGGTCGTCGCCCTTGAACTCGCGCGCGGGGTCGATGGGGCCGGCCAGCAGGCCCAGCGCCAGCGACGAGTAGCCCAGCACCGCCACGTTGTGCTCGGCGCACAGCGGCGCCAGCGTGGTCTCGATGCCGCGGTCGATGAGGCTGTAGAGCTCCTGCGCCGCATCGACCGGGCCGTGCTTGAGGTACTCCGACAGGATCTCGGGCGTTGCGTTGCTCACGCCGATGGCGCGGATCTTTCCCTGCTTCTTGAGGGCCAGCAGCGCGTCCATGGTCTCGGCCACGGGCGTCGTGTGGTCCTGCCAGTGCGTGATGTACAGGTCGATGTAGTCGGTCTGCAAGCGCTTCAGGCTCTCTTCGCATTCATGGAAGATCGAATCGCGTCCGAGGTAGCGGTACACCGGGTGCCCGTCTTCCTCGAAGAAGTGCGTGCCCTGCTGCGTGTGCCACACCAGGCCGCACTTGGTGGCGATCACGGCCTCGTGGCGGCGGCCCTTGAGCGCGGTGCCGACGATGCTCTCGGAGCGGCCCAGGCCGTAGGCCGGTGCGGTGTCGATCAGGTTCACACCCGCATCGAGCGAGGCCTGGATGGCGATCACGGCAGCGGCGTTGTCACCGCCGCCCCACATCCATCCGCCCATGGCCCAGGTGCCCAGGCCGATGGCCGAGCTTTCGATGCCCGAGGGGCCCAGGGTGGTTTTCTTCATTTGCGTTGCGCTGCTCATCGCTTGGTCTTTCTCGTGTTCAGGATGTGGTCGATGGTCACGGCCGCGAGCAGGATCAAGCCCTTGATCACGTCCTGCCAGTAAGGCGACACGTCGAGCAGGATCAGCGAGCTGGTCACCACCGACAGCAGGGCCAGGCCGAGCACGGCGCCGAGCACGGTGCCCGAGCCGCCCTTGAGGCTGGCGCCGCCGATCACGGCCGCGGCAATCACGTTGAGTTCCATGCCCATGCCGAAGGTCGGCGTGGCGGCGCCGAAGCGCGCCGTGTAGATCACGCCGGCCAGGCCCGCCGAGGCGGAGCACAGCACCGTGACCCAGAACTTCACGCGGCCCACGCGGATGCCGGCGTACAGCGCGGCCTTCTCGTTGCTGCCGGTGTAGAACACGCGGCGCAGCAGGGTGGAGCGGCGCAGCACGAAGTCGCTCACGATCACGATGGCCAGGAAGATCAGGATCACGGCCGGCACGCCGAACAGCGTGCCCTGGCCGATGAACTTGAACTCGGCCGGCAGCGAGAACAGCGACTGCGGCGTGCCCTGCGTGAGCGCCAGGCACAGGCCGCGCACGATGACCATGAAGGCCAGCGAGGCGATGAAGTGGTTCAGCCCGATGCGCGTGACGCAGCCGCCGATCATGGCGCCGATGAGGCCGCTCGCGCCAATGGCCACCAGGCTCGCAAGCCACGGGTCCATGCCCATGAGAAAGAGCTTGCCGGTCACCACCATCGCGAAGCACACCACCGAGCCCACCGACAGGTCGATGCCGCCGACGATGAGCAGGATGGTCATGCCCACCACCACGATGCCTTCGATGGAGAAGGACAGCAGCATCGCGCGCACGTTGTCCCAGGTGAGGAAGTAGGGCGATGCGAAGCTCATCGCGACGCACAGCGCCACGATGATCAGCACCAGCCCGGCCTCGCGCATGCTCGTGAGCTTGTTGGCCTGCTTCACGGGGTCTCCTGTTCGGCGGGGTTGCAGGGAGCCGGCCGTGGCCGTGGCCGCGGCGCCTGCGTCGATTCTGGTCGGAAAGTTCATGCCATTGCCTCTTCGGGTTCGCAAAGTCCGGAGGCCAGCCGCAGCAGGGCTTCCTCCGTCATCTCGTCATGGGCCAGTTCGCCCGCCAATCGCCCTTCGCGGATCACCAGTGCGCGGTCGCACAGGCCGATGATCTCGGGCAGTTCGGAAGAGATCACCACCACGCCCACGCCCTGGTCGGCCAGGTCGCGCAGGATGTGATGAATCTCGGATTTCGCGCCCACGTCCACGCCGCGCGTGGGCTCGTCCATCAGCAGCACCGCGGGCTGCGTGGCCAGCAGCTTGGCGATCGCCACCTTCTGCTGGTTGCCGCCCGACAGGCTGGACACCTCGATCGCCACGCCGTCCGACTTCAGGTTGAGCTTGGCGCCCAGCTGCACCGCGAGCCGGTGCTCGGTGGCGCGCTGCAGCAGGCCCAGGGCCGAGCTCACGCGGCGCAGCGCCATCGACGAGATGTTCTGCGCAATTGGCAGGTCGAGGAAAACGCCGGCCGCCTTGCGGTCTTCGCTGAGGTAGGCGATGCCTTCGCGCAGCGCGTCGCTGTACTTGCGGATCGACAGCGTCTTGCCGTTCAGGCGCACGGCGCCGCGCCGCGCGGGGCGCAGGCCGCACACGGTCTCGGCCAGCTCGCTGCGCCCGGCGCCCATGAGCCCGGCAATGCCGAGGATCTCGCCACGCTGCAGCGTGAAGGAGATGCCGTGCACGCGCTCGTCGTCGGCGATGCCGTCGACTTCCAGCACGGGGCCGGTGTTCGCATCGGCAGCGCCGGCTTGCTTGGGCGGGTAGTAGTTGCCCAGGTCGCGCCCGACCATGCGGCGCACCAGTTCGTCGGGCGTCATGCCTTCGAGCGGGCCGCTGTGCACGTTGCGCCCGTCGCGCAGCACGGTGGCGCGGTCGCAGTGCGTGAAGATCTCGGCCATGCGATGGCTGATGTAGATGATGCCGATGCCCTGCGCCTTGAGGTCGTGCAGCACCCGGAAGAGCGCGGCCGATTCGTTGTCGGTGAGGGCGGCGGTGGGCTCGTCGAGGATGAGCACCTTGCAGTCCAGCGTGAGCGCCTTGGCGATCTCCACCAGCTGCTGGCTCGAAATGCTCAGGTCGCGCACCAGCGCGGCCGGGTCGATGTCCTGGCCCAGGCGCGCCAGCACCTTGGCGGCGCGCGTGTTCAAGGCGGAGAAGTTCATCCACGCCTGGTGGCCGGCGTTGATTTCCGGCATGAAGATGTTCTCGGCCACGGTGGCGTCGGCGCACAGGGCGATTTCCTGGTGGACCAGGCCGATGCCCAGGCGCATCGCGTGCGCGGGGCCGTCGATGACCACGGTGTCGCCGTGCAGCGCGATGGTGCCTTCGTCGGGCTGGTGGATGCCGTCGATGATGTTCATCAGCGTCGACTTCCCCGCGCCGTTCTCGCCGCACAGGGCGTGGATCTCGCCGGCCTGCAGCGAGAAGTCCACGCCCGAGAGCGCGCGCGAAGCGCCGAAGCGCTTCGCGATGCCGCGCAGTTCAAGCAATGCGGCAGGGGTGCTCACTCGCCGATTCCCTTGGTGCCACGGCGGGCGAGGTACTTGTCCCAGTAGAAGTCGTCGGCGTTGGCCTTGCTCACCACGGCCAGGCCGTTGTCCAGGAAGGGCACCGACATCGGGTTCGTGCCGTTGCGCTTGGCGTCGTTCATCGGGTCGATGAGGCCGGGGTTCTTGGCCAGGAACAGCATCATCATGCCCATGTAGCCCTGCATGCCCTGGTTCGGGTTGATGGCACCGAACACGTCGCCCGACTTGATCATGTCCAGGATCTTGGCGTTGACGTCGCAGCACATCACCTTGATGTTCTTCTTGGTCTCGACCTTGGCCTGCGCCGCGCCGAGCGCGGAGTTGGCCTCGGGCATGAACAGCGCGCCCAGGTTCGGGTTGGCCTGCGCCAGGCTCAGCACGGCCTGGTAGGCCTTGTTCGGGTCCTGGTTGCTGGCGGCGCGGCCGACCAGCTTCATGCCCGGGTGCTTGGCCTTCATGCGGTTCACGAACGCGGCGATGCGGCGGTCGTGGTTGTCCTGGCCCGGGTTCTCGAGCACGGCGTACTCGCCCTTGCCGTTGAGCGATGCGGCGATGGCGTCGGCGGCCTGGTTGCCTTCGCGGTCGTTGTCGGAGGTGATGAACGAGGTGCGCTTGGAGTTGGGCGAGTCGGCCGCGAAGGTCACGACCGGGATGCCCATCGCGGCGGCGCGGTTGATGGGTTCGATGAATGGGTCGGGGTTCATCGGGTGCAGCAGGATGCCGGCGGGCTTGCGCGCCAGTTCCTGCTCGAACGATGCGAGCTGCTTGTTCACGTCGTACTCCGGCGTGCCGGTGTAGCGGGTGCGAACGCCCAGCGTGCGGCCGAGCTGCTTCATCATTTCGTAGACCGGGAACCAGTACTCGACGCCCGAGACCATCACGTTCATCACGTAGACGTCGCTGGCATTGCCGCGCAGGCCGGCACCTGCCGCGGGGGCTGCGGCTTGCTGTTGCGCGAACGCGCTCGCACCGGCCAGGCCGATACCGGCGGCGGCTGCGGACTTCAGGAAATTACGCCTCATTCTTTGTCTCCTCACGTTGACTGGCAGAGCTTTCGGCCCGCCGTTGCGTGGCGGACCTGTGGACCGTGGTGTCACGACAGCTGTTATGACAGGCTAGAATGTAATGGCGGGCCGTTTCTCCCGATAACTAGGGGAAACGCTACTGGTGACAGCCTTTTTTTCCGCCGAAGCTGTTATGACATGAAGACCAAAATACTGATCGGCATCGACATGGGCTCGAGCAGCCTGAAGGCGCTGGCCCTGGACGCGGGGGGCGGGCGCAGCCTGGCCGTGTCGCGCCTGCCCCTGCGGCATGCGCGGCTGCCCGGCGGCGGGTGCGAGGTGGGCGCGGCGGCGATCCGCGCGGGGCTGACCCACGTGCTCGGCGACGTGGCGCGCCAGCTCGGCCCGCGCGCGGCGGACGTGTGCGCCATCGGCTGCACCGGCCACGGCGCGGGCCTGTACGCCCTCGATGCACAGCACGAACTCGTGGGCGGCCGCGCCGTCGCCTCCACCGACCAGCGCGCCGATGCGCGCGCACTCGCCCTCTCGGCACGCCACGGCGACCGACTGTTCGCGGACGTGGGCTGCCGCCCCTGGCCCGGCCAGCCCACGGTGATCGCGGCC
Organism: Variovorax sp. GW458-11-26-14-LB1; assembly: GCF_059423965.1. Classification (NCBI taxonomy): domain Bacteria; kingdom Pseudomonadati; phylum Pseudomonadota; class Betaproteobacteria; order Burkholderiales; family Comamonadaceae; genus Variovorax; species Variovorax sp. GW458-11-26-14-LB1. The sequence goes on along the minus strand of NZ_JBWKYW010000034.1, from coordinate 8,250 downwards.
GAGCTGCTGGGCGCCGACGCCGTGCAGCGCGGCGACCTGCACCGCCTGCTGTTCGCCAAGGACTACCTCGGCTTCCTGCTGACCGGCGAGATCGCCACCGACGCGAGCGATGCCAGCACCGCCGGCCTGCTCTCGCTGGCCACCGGCGACTGGTCGAACCTCGCCTTCGAGGTCGCGGGCATCGACGGCCTCGGGCCGCGCGCCTTCGGCCCGCTGGTGCCCAGCGGCCAGACGATGGGCCGGCTGCGCGCGGCCGAGGCGGCGCTGTGCGGCCTGCCGGCGGGCATTCCGGTGGCGATGGGCGCCATCGACCTGCTCGCCTCGATGACCGCCATCGGCGCCGAAGACCGCGGCCGTGCCGTGTCGGTGCTGGGCACCTGGTGCGTCAACGCCGTCATCGGCCCGGTGATCGACCCCCAGCCCGAGGTTGCCGCGCTCGTCAACTTCGGCCGCACGCGCGAACGCCTGTACATGGAGAACAGCCCCTCGTCGATGGCCAACATCGCGTGGCTGGCCGGCGCGCTCGGGCTGCCTGATGCGCGCGCCGTGGTCGACCTGGCCATGGGCGTGCCGCTCGGTGCGAACGGGCTGCGCTTTCTGCCTTTCATCAACGGCGGGGGTGGCATCACGGCCGGCTTCGTCGGGCTCAAGAGCCACCACACGCCCGCCGACATGGCGCGCGCCGTGGTCGATGCCGTGGCCGCGCTGCATGCGCGCCACACCGCGCGCCTGGCGTCGCAGGGCCTGCCGGTGTCGGCCTCCAGCGTGCTGGGCGGCGGCGCCAGCGATGCGCGCCTGGTGCGCCTGCTCGCGGCGCTGCTGGGCCATCCGGTCGAGCGCTGCGCCGACGACGAAACCGGCGCGCGCGGCGCCGCCCTCTATGCCGCGATGTCGCAGGACCTCGACGACGCGGGACCTGCCAGCCCGCTGCGCGCGCCCTGCGAACTCATCGAACCCGACGCGCGCGACGCGCGGGCCCATGCCGATTTCAACGCCGAATTCAACGAACTGATCGATCGCATGTCTCCTGTCTTCAACCATCTTTCGGGCGGTGCGTCATGAGCGCGTGGCAACTGCCTTTTGTCCGCCCAGCCTCTCTTGAGGGTCGCCACTTTTCGACGGTGATCGTCGGCGCCGGCATCAACGGCGTGGGCGTGTTCCGCGACCTGTCGCTGCAGCGCGTCGATTGCCTCATCGTCGACAAGGGCGACTTCGGCGCCGGCGCCAGCAGCGCGCCCTCGCGCATGATCCACGGCGGCCTGCGCTACCTGGAAAACGGCAGCTTCTCGCTGGTGGCCGAGGCCACACGCGAGCGCAACCTGCTGCTGCGCAATGCGCCGCACCTGGTGCAGCCGCTGAAGACCGTGGTGCCGCTGTCGAGCTTCTTCGGCGGGCTGCTGAGCAGCGCGCTCAAGTTCTTCGGGCGCACGCCGCCGCAGCGCACGCGCGGCCTGCTGGCCGTGGCCGCGGGCCTGCGCCTGTACGACCTGCTGGGCCGCCGCCAGCGCGTGATGCCGGGCCACCGCATCAGCCGCGTGCCCACCAACGACCGCCGCCTGTTCCGCGCCGCCATCCGTTGGACCGCCACCTTCTTCGACGCCTGGATCAGCCATCCCGAATGGCTGATCCTCGAGCTCATCGGCGACGCCTGCCGCGACCAGCCGCGCTCGGCCGCCGCCAACTACTGCCGCGTGACGGGCTGCGCGGGCAACATCCTCACGCTGCGCGACGAGATCACCGGCGCGCTGGTGCGTGTCACGGCCGACACCGTGGTGAACGCCACCGGCGCCTGGCTCGACCGCAGCGCGGCCGTGCTCGGCGGCGCCGGCCCGCGCGTGATGGGCACCAAGGGCTCGCACCTCGTGCTCGACCACCCGGCGCTGCGCGACGCGCTCGAAGGCCGCATGGCCTACTTCGAGGCGGTGGACGGGCGCGTGTGCATCGTCTATCCCTTCCTCGACCGCGTGCTGGTGGGTTCCACCGACATCCCGGTGGAAGACCCCGACCAGATCGTCACCGAGCCGGCCGAGATCGACTACCTGATCGACGTGCTGCGCGAGGTGTTCCCGAACATGGCCTTCGACCGCCAGCATGTGATCTACACCTATGTCGGCGTGCGCCCGCTGGCGCGCTCCGACGCCGACAAGCCGGGCCAGATCTCGCGCGATCACTCGGTGGTGGTCGACCCGCCGAGCGCCACGCGCGACGTGCCCATCGTCGGCCTCGTGGGCGGCAAGTGGACCACCTTCCGCGCCCTGGCCGAAGAGGCCACCGACCACGTGCTGCGCCACCTGGGCCGCTCGCGCACCGCCTCGACCGAGTCGCTGCCCATCGGCGGCGGCGCCGAGCTGCCGGCCGACGCGGCCGCCACCGAGCGCTTCATCGACAAGATGACGGCCGGCTCCGGCCTGGGCCGCGCGCGCGCGCTGGGTCTGCTGCGCCGCTACGGCTCGAAGGCGCTGCCGCTGGCGCAGCGCCTCGCGGCCTCGGGCGACACGCCGCTGCGCCATGCGCCCGAGTACTCGGCGGCCGAGCTCTCGTACCTGTGCATGGAGACCGGCGTCGTGCACCTGGACGACCTCGTGATCCGCCGCACCCTGCTGGCCATCCGCGGGCTGGTCACCGACGAGGCGCTCGCCGAGATCGCCGGCGTGGCCGCCGAAGCCCTCGGCTGGGATGCGGCCCGCGCGCACCAGGAACTCAGCGCCTGCGCCGCCGCCCTGCGCGAGCGGCATGGCGTGCGCCTGCAGCCGGTGGCGGCCAATGAGCCGGCGCCTTCCGCTTTCGATGCATCATTGATGGCCAGCCCCGTCCTCGGCCCGACCTAACGTGACCCTTTCCACCGCCCCCGACACCGTGTCGACGACCTCGCTCGACCGCAACTCCGAATCGCCGCTGTGGGCGCAGTTCCGCGACGCCATCCGGCTGCAGATCCTGCAGGGCGTGCTGCCCATCGGCGCCAAGCTGCCGTCCGAGGCCGAGCTGGGCGAGCAGTTCGGCATCTCGCGCATCGTGGTGCGCGAGGCGCTGGCCGACCTGGTGCGCAACAACCTCATCTACAAGATCAAGGGCCGCGGCGCCTTCGTGTCGGCGCGCGAACGCGACGAAGACTTCGTCTCCACCGTGCTGGGCTTTTCCGACGAGATGGAACGCAAGGGCCGCTCGGTGCGCACGCAGATCCTCGTGCAGGAGCTGCGCGCCGCCACCGCGCAGGAAGCCGCCGCGCTCGGCCTCACCGAAGACGCGCAGGTGGTCGGCCTCAAGCGCCTGCGCAGTGTCGACGGCGAGCTGCGCCTCCTGGTCGAAACGGCCGTGCCGGCCGACCTGGCGCCGGGCCTGCACCGCACGCGGCTGGACGACCGCTCGCTGTACGACGTGCTGCGCCGCCAGTACGGCGTGCGGCTGGTGCGCGCCGAACGCTGGATCGACGCCGTGCTGCCCGACGCGGAAACCTGCCGCCTGCTCGACCTGCCGCAGCCCGAGCCGCTGCTGCGCATCGAGTCGATCGCCTACGGCGCCAACGGCCGGCCGCTGGAGCACTACCGCGCGCTGCACCGCTGCAAGACCAGCCGCCTGCACGTGCAGACGACGACCTGAGCTCAGGCCTTCGCGCTGCTGCTGCTGCTGCGTGAAGGCAAGAGCACCGAGGCGATGGCGACCATCATCAGCGCCACCGCCACCCAGTCCTGCCAGTGCACGACCTCGCCGAGCCACACGGCGCCGCTGAACACGCCGAGCACGGGGATGAACATCACGCTCAGGGTCGAGGCCACCGGCGGCAGGCCGCGCGCCAGGTAGAACCAGGCTGCGTGCGCGAAGCCGAAGATCAGCACCGCGTTGTAGGCGATCGATCCCCAGGTCACGGCGCCCGGCGAGCGCCATTGGTCGCGCTCGAACAGCAATGAGAGCACCGTCATCACCACGGCCGTCATGGCCGTCATCCAGAACGAGAGCGTGAGCGTGGGCAGGCCGATGCGCGTGTGGCGCAGCAGCTGCGTGCCCAGCGCCCAGGTGGCGGCGGCCACCAGCGCCAGCGCCACGTAGCCGGGGCGGCCCGCGAAGTCGGTGAGCTCGTGCCACAGCAGCAGCCCGACGCCGATGGCGCAGGCGCCCACGCCGGTCCAGGCGCGGCGCGTGAGCACGGCCGAGAACAGCAGCGCGCCGATGACGGCGGAGAACACCGGCATCGTGTAGCCCAGGATCGCGGCGCGCCCGCCCGAGAGCGCCTTCACCGCGAGGATGATGCAGGCGTGCCAGACGAACATGTTGGTCGCGCCCAGCCACACCAGCTCGGGCCACGCACTGCGCGGCACGCGGAACGGAACCTTCATCACCACCAGCGCGATCGCCAGCACGGGCACGCCCAGCCAGATCGAAATCGCGCGGAAAGCCAGCGGCGGGTAGTCGGCCACGCCGAGTTTCATCACCGGCCAGTTGAAGCCCCACGCGAGGGTGAGGAGCACGAGAAGAACGAACTGGCGCGGCGTGAAGGAAGGCATGGGCCGCGATTGTGGCGCGGCCCGCGCATTCGTGCTGGCGGGGCGGCTACAGCAGGCGCTTGAGGTAGCGCCCCGTGTGGCTCGCCTCGTTCGCCGCGATGTCTTCCGGCGTGCCTTCGCCCACCACCGTGCCGCCGCCGGCACCGCCCTCGGGGCCCATGTCGATGAGCCAATCCGCCGTCTTGATGACGTCCAGGTTGTGCTCGATGACGACGATGGTGTTGCCCGCGTCGCGCAACTGGTGCAGCACCTTGAGCAGCAGCTCGATGTCTGCGAAGTGCAGGCCGGTGGTCGGCTCGTCGAGGATGTAGAGCGTGCGGCCCGTATCGCGCTTGCTCAATTCGAGCGCGAGCTTCACGCGCTGCGCCTCGCCGCCCGACAGCGTGGTGGCCGACTGGCCGAGCTTGATGTAGCTCAGGCCCACGTCGAGCAGCGTGCGCAGCTTGCGTTCGATGGTCGGCACGGCCTTGAGGAACTCGTGCGCCACCTCGACCGTCATCTCGAGGATCTGCGCGATGTTCCGGCCCTTGTACTGGACCTCGAGCGTCTCGCGGTTGTAGCGCTGGCCGTGGCAGACCTCGCAGGGCACGTAGACGTCGGGCAGGAAGTGCATCTCGACCTTCACCACGCCGTCGCCCTGGCAGGCCTCGCAGCGGCCACCGGCCACGTTGAAGCTGAAGCGGCCCGGGCCGTAGCCGCGCTCGCGCGCGGTGTTGGTCTCGGCCATCAGCTCGCGGATCGGCGTGAACAGGCCCGTGTAGGTGGCCGGGTTGCTGCGCGGCGTGCGGCCGATGGGCGACTGGTCGACGTTGATGACCTTGTCGAAGTACTCGATGCCTTCCACCGATTCGTGCGCGGCCGGCTCTTCGTGCGCGCGGTACAGCGTGCGCGCCACGGCGGTGTAGAGCGTGTCGTTCACCAGCGTCGACTTGCCCGAGCCCGAGACGCCGGTCACGCAGGTCAAGAGGCCCACGGGGAAGGCGACGCTCACGTTCTTCAGGTTGTTGCCGGTGGCGCCGACCACGCGAATTTCCTGCAGGTCGGTCTGCGAAGCCAGGTGCGCCGCTTCGCGCGCCGCGCGGCGTTCGGCCGCGGGGCTCTGCGGAAAGCGCGAGGGTTTCTTGCCTTCGTTGAAGGCCGGCTTCTTCACGGCCGGCAGCCAGGCGGTGCGGTGCTTGGGCACCTCGATCTTCTTCACGCCCGAGAGGTACTGGCCGGTGAGCGACTCGGGGTTGGCCGACACCTGGGCATACGTGCCCTGGGCCATCACGCGCCCGCCGTGCACGCCGGCACCGGGGCCCATGTCGATCACGTGGTCGGCGGCGTGGATCATGTCCTCGTCGTGCTCGACCACGATCACGCTGTTGCCGATGTCGCGCAGGTGTTTGAGCGTGCCGATGAGGCGGTCGTTGTCGCGCTGGTGCAGGCCGATGCTGGGCTCGTCGAGCACGTACATCACGCCCGTGAGGCCCGAGCCGATCTGCGACGCGAGGCGGATGCGCTGCGCCTCGCCGCCCGAGAGCGTCTCGGCGCTGCGGTCCAGGCTCAGGTAATTGAGGCCCACGTCGTTCAGGAATTTCAGGCGCAGGCCGATCTCGCGCACCACCTTGTCGGCGATGTCGGCCTTGGCGCCGCGCAGCTTCAGCGTGCTGAACCAGGCGTAGGCGTCGCGTAGCGTGAGGTGGCTCAGTTCGAAGATGGCCATGCGCGGCGGCTCGCCGCCGTTCGCGCCCACGTGCCCGGCGTCGTCCACCAGGAACACGTTGCGCGCTTCGCGCCGCAGCCGCGAGCCGCCGCAGTCGGGGCAGGGCTGCTGGTTGCGAAAGCGCGCGAGGTCTTCGCGCACCATCACCGAGTCGGTCTCGCGGTAGCGCCGCGTCATGTTCGGGATGATCCCCTCGAAGGGATGCTTCTTCGTGAGCTTCTTGCCCGCGAAGTTGCCCGACTCCATGGTGTAGTTGAACTTGATCTCTTCACCGCCCGAGCCGTGCAGCAGCGTCTGCTGCACCGAGGCCGGCAGCGACTCGAAGGGCGCGTCGACATCGAACTTGTAGTGCTTGGCCACGCTCTCGACCATGCTGAAGTAGTAGCCGTTGCGGCGGTCCCAGCCCTTGATGGCGCCGCTGGCGATCGACAGCGACGGAAACGCCACCACGCGCACCGGGTCGAACACCTCGCGGTGGCCCAGGCCGTCGCAGCTCGGGCAGGCGCCCACGGGCGAATTGAACGAGAACAGGCGCGGTTCGAGCTCCGACAGCGAGTAGTGGCAGATCGGGCAGGCGAACTTGGCGTTGAACAGGTGCTCCTTGTCGGGCGCTCCCGCAGCGCCATCGGCGCTGCTTTCCGGCTTTGCACCCAGCTCCAGCGCAATGGCGCGGCCCTCCGCCAGGCGCAGCGCGGCCTCGAAGCTCTCGGCCAGGCGCTGCTGCATGTCGGGGCGCGCGCGCAGGCGGTCGATGACCACGTCGATGTCGTGCTTCTCGGTCTTCTTGAGCTTGGGCAGGTCGTTGTATTCGTAGGTCTGCCCGTCGACGCGGAAGCGCACGTAGCCGGCGGCCTGCATCTCGGTGAAGAGCTCGAGGAACTCGCCTTTTTTCTCGCGCGCCACGGGTGCCAGGATCATCAGCCGGGGCTCGTCGGGCAGGGCCAGCACCGCGTCGACCATCTGCGACACCGTCTGCGCCTGCAGCGGCAGGTGGTGGTCGGGGCAGAAGGGCGTGCCGGCGCGGGCGTACAAGAGGCGCAGGTAGTCGTGGATCTCGGTCACCGTGCCCACGGTCGAGCGCGGGTTGTGGCTGGTGGCCTTCTGCTCGATGCTGATGGCGGGCGACAGGCCCTCGATCACGTCGACGTCGGGCTTGTCCATGAGCTGCAGGAACTGCCGCGCATAGGCCGAGAGGCTTTCCACGTAGCGCCGCTGCCCCTCGGCATACAGCGTGTCGAACGCCAGGCTCGACTTGCCCGAGCCCGACAGGCCGGTGATCACCACCAGCTTGTTGCGCGGAATGTCGAGATCGACGTTCTTCAGGTTGTGGGTGCGCGCGCCGCGGATGCTGATGCGCTGCTGGGCGAGCAGGGCGCCAAGGTAGGCGTCACGCTCCGGGGTGTCTTCAGTGGTGGGTGAATTCAAGGGGTGCGGTCGTCCGAGGGCAACCGGACATGATAGAGGCGCCGGCCCCGCCTGTCATGACCAGGGGATGGACGGCGGCGGACGCCCCCGCCCAGGCTGGCCGGCGCCGGGCGAGGCCGGGCCGGTCGCGGCTCAGGCAGAATGGAGGGTTCCTCTCAACCTCCTCCTTCATCTACTTATCAGGGGCAGTGCATATGGCATCGGTCAATAAAGTCATCGTCGTCGGCAACCTGGGGCGCGACCCCGAAATGCGGACCTTCCCGAGCGGCGATCAGGTCGCAAACGTCACCGTGGCCACCACCGATCGCTGGAAAGACAAGCAAAGCGGTGAGATGCGCGAAGCCACCGAATGGCACCGCATCGTGTTCAACGGCCGCCTGGCCGAAATCGCCGGCCAGTACCTGCGCAAGGGCTCGCAGGTGTACGTTGAAGGTTCGCTGCGCACGCGCAAGTGGACCGACAAGGACGGCATCGAAAAGTACACCACCGAAATCCGCGCCGACCAGATGCAAATGCTGGGCAGCCGCCAGGGCCAGGGCGGCCCGTCGGGCGGTCCGGAAGACGACGGCGGCTACTCGCAAGGCGGGGGCGGCGGCGGTGGTTACTCGCAAGGTGGTGGTG
>NZ_JBWKYW010000033.1:0-75336 GCF_059423965.1 Variovorax sp. GW458-11-26-14-LB1 | reverse complement strand
TCCTGCGCCTGCTCCCGTCATCGCGCCTCCGCCGCCCCCTCCGGCGCCCGTGCCCGCACCGCCTGCCGCACCCGTCGCCGTGGTCGTCGAGCCGGCCCCCATCGCCACCGAGCGCAAGAGCTGGTTCGACAAGCTCAAGACCGGCCTGCGCAAGACCGGCACCGGCATCCAGGCCGTGTTCGTCAACGCGCAGATCGACGACGCGCTGTATGAAGAACTCGAATCGGCACTCTTGATGGCCGACACCGGCGTCAAGGCCACCGAGTTCCTGCTCGACGACCTGAAGGGGCGCGTCAAGCGCCAGATGGCCACCGACGCCTCGCAGGTCAAGCGCCTGCTGGCCGACGCCGTCACCGACCTGCTCAAGCCGCTGGAGAAGCCGCTGGTCATCGGCGAGTACACGCCCACCGTGATCATGGTGGCCGGCGTCAACGGCGCGGGCAAGACCACCTCCATCGGCAAGCTCACCAAGCACCTGGCCACCGAAGGCGCCTCGGTGCTGCTGGCCGCGGCCGACACCTTCCGGGCGGCGGCGCGCGAGCAGCTGCTGGTCTGGGCCGACCGCAACACCGTCGAGATCGTGAGCAACGAAGGCGGCGACCCGTCGGCCGTGAGCTTCGACGCGGTGAACGCCGGCAAGGCGCGCGGCAAGGACGTGGTGCTGGTCGACACGGCCGGCCGCCTGCCCACACAGCTGCACCTGATGGACGAGCTCAAGAAGATCAAGCGCGTCGTCACCAAGGCCGACGCCACCGCGCCGCACGAGGTGCTGCTGGTGATCGACGGCAACACCGGCCAGAACGCGCTGGCGCAAGTCAGGGCCTTCGACGAAACGCTGGGCCTCACGGGCCTCATCGTCACCAAGCTCGACGGCACCGCCAAGGGCGGCGTGCTGTGCGCCATTGCGCGCGAGCGGCCGATTCCGGTGTACTTCATCGGCGTGGGCGAAAAGCTCGAAGACCTCGAGACCTTCAACGCCCGCGAGTTCGCGCAGGCGCTGCTGGGCTGATCGGCGCTTTCGCCGCCTTTCGCTTCGGTCAAAAAAAACGGTCCCCGACTCGCGCCGGGGACCGTCAGCTCCCTGTCTTTCTTTTTTCTCCCTTTGTATTTCCCCCTGCGTGTGTGCCTCTTCGGGAATCAGAAACCGAACAGTGACGTCGGACCGCACACCGGGCTGGCGTTGCAGTTGGTCGGCGTGAAGTAGTAGGCCTTCTGCTCGCTGGTGCCCAGCGCCAGGTGACCGAGCAGCGCCGCCTTCTTGGCCCCTTCGGCGTTCGCCTGCTGGATGAGGGCCGTGGTGTTGGTGCTCGGTGCGAGCGAATAGAAGTTGAAGGTCGCCGACTGCGACAGGTCCTTGGCGTAGAGCACACCGTTGCCCCCCGCAAAGAGGAGTTCGCCCCGGAAACGGAAGCCACGGCTTCCGCGCTCGTTGAATTGCGCAAGGTACCCAGCGTGATCACCGCTGATGTCACCCATCTCGTAGGCGAAGGTGGCGTTGCCAACCGAGCTCTTCTCATAGACGGCGACCGTGCCCGCCGGATCTCCGGTTATGAATGCGGTCGTCCGGTTGAAAAAGCCGCTCGCGCCTTGGGTGTTCGCCTGCGTCAGGTAGTCCGCCTTGCTCTTGGGCGCCAGCTCGACACGGTAGCTGTAGGTGGCAGTGTCGGCGCTGCTCTTCTGGTAGAAGTAGAAGGTCTCGCCACCGACGCTCCACTCGCCCGCCCATTGGAAGCCCCGCGCACCGGCTTCATTCAGCTGGTTCAGCAGGTCCGCGTTGGACGTGGCCTGCGGCTTCTTCTCGTAGCTGTAGGTCGCATCGACGGTCTTCACGAAACCATCGACCTGATCGACAGTGGTCGGGCTGGCCATGAAAGAGAAACCGCTCAGGAAACGGAACCCGCGCGCGCCCTGTGCCGCGAGGCTGTCGAAGAAGGCCGACGTGGCGGTCGCAGCCGGCAGGCCCTCGTACAGGAAAGTGGTCGCGCCCGGATTCGGCGCGGGTGCGGGGGCCGGCGCTGGTGTGGGTGCAGGCGCCGGGGCTGGTGCCGGTGCGGGCGGCGGGGCCGGCGGCGGCAACACGAAGCCACCACCACCGCCGCCGCTGCCCCCACCTCCGCACGCCGTCAGGGCCAGCAGCGCGGCCGTCGCGGCGGCCACTGCAGCAGGTTTGAAATTCATGGTCACTCCCTTGTCGATTCTTGTTCGGTGGCAACGCGGACCGCTGTCCGTCGACGCCGTGGAAACCCGAAATTACGACGGGGCCGATGTTCCCGGCAGTGCCAAAAGTCATTGCATGTGTGCCTATCCGAATCGATCGGCACGCAATGAACTACAACGTATTCACTTTCGACCGCAAGCTGTGTGCGGGACGCTACGACGCCGCTGTGAGCCCCGCCATGGCCTGCAGCAGCGCATCGGGCGCCACGGGCTTGAACAGCACGGGCACGCCCGACTCGCGCACGCGCTGCAGGCGGTCGGGCGAGGTCTCGCCGGTGATCAGCAGCAGCGGCAGCTCGGTGCCCAGGTGCCGACTCAGGCGCAGGCCCACGTCGAGGCCGTCGACGCCGTCGGCCAGGCGGTAGTCGCACATCAGCAGGCCGAAGGGCCGGCCTTCGGCGCGGGCCTGGTGCAGCGCCTCGGCTGCGGCGGCCTCGTCGGCGACGGCGTGCGCATCGATCGCGTGCGAGCGCAGCAGGCCGGTCATGGCTTCGCGAATTTCAAGTTCGTCGTCCATCAACAGCACGCGACCAGGCAGCGTGGCCGCGCGCCGACGTGCAGCCAGTTCGACACTGCCGGCCGGAAACGGGCCCACGAGCGCACTGACCTGCGGCGGCACGGTTGGCAGCACGACGCGAAAGTGCGTGCCCCGGCCCGGGCGCGAATGCATCTGCACCGGATGGCCCAGCAGGCGCGACAGGCGGCGCACGATCGACAGGCCGATGCCCAGGCCGCGCGCACGGTCGCGGCCCGGGTTATCGATCTGGTAGAACTCTTCGAAGATGCGGTGCGACTGCTCGGGCGCGATGCCGATGCCGGTGTCGCGCACCTCGATCCACACGGTGTCGCCGCGGTCGCGCGCCGTCACGGTCACACCGCCTTGCACGGTGTACTTGAGGGCGTTGTCCATCAGGTTGGACAGCATGCGGTGCAGCAGCTGCGGATCGCTGCGCACCCACAGGCCGCTGGCGCGCACGCGCAGCTGCAGCTCCTTCTGCTCGGCCTGCGCCGAGAAGGTGTGGTTGAGCGGCAGGAACAGCGCATCGAGCTCGACCGGCTGCGGCGACGGCGTGATGACGCCGGCGTCGAGCCGCGACACGTCGAGCATGGTGTCCAGCGACGCGCCCAGCGCGTTCACGGCGCGCATGAGGCGCTCGGCGTTGCGGCTCTCGGGACGGCCGCGCAGCTCGTTCTCGAGCGCGGCGCCGAACAGCGCGATGGCGTGCAGCGGCTGGCGCAGGTCGTGGCTGGCGGCGCCGAGGAATCGGGTCTTTTCTTCGCTGGCGCGCTCGGTGGCTGCGATCTGCTCGCCCAGGCGCGCGGCCAGCGCCTCGTTCTCGAAGCGCAGCATGAGCGAGTCGGTCAGCAGCCGGTGCTGGCGCACGCCGGCGTGCAGCGTAAGCATCAAGTAGGCCGAGCCGGCCGCGGCCAGGAACAGGTGCAGGCCGTCGCCCTGCCAGGCCAGCGCGATGATCATGCCCAGGGACATGGGCAGCGTGTAGCCGAACAGCGCGGGCTTGAGCGGCCACAGCGACTGCGCGGCGCGCGCGCAGCTGCCGACGATCACGGCCATCAGCAGCGAGGTCATGGGCAGGTTCTCGTGCGGCACGATGAACCAGGGCACCACCGCCGTGATCATGCTGACCAGCGTGACCATGCGCGAGATCTTGCGCGCCCAGTACGGGCTCTCGGAAGCCGGCTTGTCGGGCGTCCAGCGCGGCGTGAAGAAGACGTAGATGTCGACCGCCACCAGCGCCGCCATCCAGAACAGCAGGCGCGCATCGCTGAGCTGCGAGTAGATGATGCAGCCGAACACGATCACGAAGCCCAGGTGGGTCAGCGTGGAGATGCCGTAGGTGTCGTAGACCGAGCCGACGTGCTCGCGCAGCACGCGCTGGCCCAGCAGCTGGCCGGCGGCGGCGTCGCCGCGGCCCGCCAGCGTGGCGCCGCTCAACGCAGCATGCTGATCAGCTGGGCGCGCGAGCGCATGCCGAACAGCAGCAGGATGGTCGAGACATGGTTCTTCACCGTGCCCTCGCTCAGGTTGGCCAGTTGCGCGATCTCCTTGTTCGCCTTGCCTTCGAGCACCCACTGCAGCACCTGCATCTGACGCGGCGTGAGCTCCTGCCAGGCGCTGGCGTGCGCGAACTCCGCATACCCCGACAGCGACTTGGGCAGCGACGCGGGCGGCAGCGGCTGCTGCGGCGTGCCGTCGGCCTCGAACAGGCCGCAGGCGCGGATGAAGCCCACCATCTCCTTCAGGTCGGCGGACTTGGGCAGGAAGGCGCTGGCCCCGAGCGCGAGCGCGCCCTGCGCCAGCGTGCTGTTGGCGGTGCCCGAGAGCACCACGACGCGCGCCGCCGGAAAGCGCAAGCGGAACTCGGCCAGGCCGCTGAGCCCGTGTGTGTCGGGCAGCGCGAGGTCGAGCAGCACGAGGCCGATGGCCGCCTCGTTCGCCGCGTAAAGCGCGAGCGCGTCGGCGATGTTGCCGGCCTCGAACACCGCGATGCGCGCGCCCGAGGTGGCGGCTTGGGCCTGCACCAGTGCGCTCACGCCCAGGCGCAGCAGGTCGTGGTCGTCCACCACCAGGATCGCGCCGGACACGCCGGCGGGCACACCGATGTCGGTGGTGGGCGGCAGGGGTGCGGAGGGGGAGTCGAAAGAGGCCACGGATTTGATCTTAGCGGCGCAAGCCCCGCGCGACAGTGCCCTAAGTCATGGCGCCCTGACCCGGGCTGGCGCCACTTGCCACGGCGCGGCGCCGTGGGCACCATGGACGTCTTGCCGCAACGCACGGCGCCCCGGAGACCTACCATGACCCACACTGCCGCCGCCCCGCTCGCCACCAGCGAGCGCAAGGTCGACCGCCTCCTCGCCCACTACGAGGAGAGCCACCGCCATCCGACCAACGAGCTGATCCACTTCGTGGCCATTCCCGCGATCATGCTGAGCATCGTCGGGTTGCTGTTCGCGATCCATCCGTGGGTGGCTTACGCCTTCGTGGCGGCCAGCCTCGTGTACTACGCCCTGCTGCGCTCGCCGGCCTTCCTCGTCACGATGCTGGCGCTCACGGTGCTGGCGCTGGTGGCGGTGCATGCGATGGGCACCGCGGTGGCGCCGGTGTCGGCGGCGATCTTCGTGGTGGCGTGGATCTTCCAGTTCGTCGGCCACAAGATGGAAGGCAAGAAGCCGTCGTTCTTCGAGGACATCCAGTACCTCTGGGTCGGTCCGCTGTTCGTGCTGTCGAAGCTGTTCGTCAAGCTCGGCATTCGCTGGTAGCCAGCGGGTAATCTGGCGCGCAGCTTCCGCGCGCGAGAGGCGTCCTTCAGGGCGACACGAGCGGCTCGGCCTCATGGGCCCGGTGCAGCAGTTCCACGAAAGCCGGCGCTGCCGGCAACGCCAACTCGCCGATGCGGTGCACCGCCACGCCCGGCGTCCACGAGTTCATGACCACGGCGCCGGCCAGCGCGGGCAGGTCGGCCATCCGCAGCACCTGGCTGCGCTGCGGGACACCGAGGCGCTCGAGCTGCCGGCGCACGATGCCCATCGTGGTGCCGGCCAGGATCTCGGCCTCGGGCCACACCACCGCCTCGCCGTCCCAGAAGGCCAGGTTCCAGATCGACGCTTCGCCGAGCCGGCCGTGCCGGTCGAGAAAGGCCGCGTCGTCGAAGCCCTGCGCGACGGCCTGGCGCAGCAGCTGGGTCTTGGCGCCTTCACCGACATGCTTCACGGCCGGCAGGAAGCGCTCGTGTTCGATCGCGGCCAGGGTCAGCGGGCCGGCGGGGCCGTTGGAAGGCGGGCCGGTGCGGACCAGCACCTCGGGCACCGCGTCAGCCGCGGTGAACTCGCCGGCCGAGGAGTAGACGGTAGCCGTCAGCGACAGGTCCGCCGGGCCGGCCGCGAGCGCCGCCCGCAGGTGGGCGCGCACCGTGTCGTCGGGCAACGCCTGGCCGAACAGGGTCTGCGAGGCGAAGCGCAGCCGCGCCAGATGAAGGTCGAGGCCCCGCACCCGGCCGCCACGCACCTGCATGGCCGTGAAATGGGCGTGGCCGGCGAAGGCGAGCGACGCCAGGTCCGCGGCGAGCACCGGCAGGCCGCTGCGTTGCACGACAAAGGAAGAAGGAGAAGGGACGCTGGCGGACATGGTTTCGTGGCTCCTGGATGGGATGGATCATCAAGTTCCTGAACTATCCCGCGTTGACTTCCCCAAGAGAAACGAATAGTTTTTGGAAAATCATCAAGAACCATTTGAAGATCGATGCACCCCAGACTGCTCCCCGGCACCCGTGCCCTGCGCACCTTCGAGGCCGCCGGGCGGCACCTGAACTTCACCCGGGCCGCCGAGGAAGTCGGGCTGACACCGGCGGCCGTGAGCCACCAGATCAAGGAGATCGAGGACCAGCTGGGCGTGGTGCTGTTCACGCGCACCAGCCGCAGCATCCGCCTCACGCCGGCCGGCGCCGTGTGGTTCGAGGCCACCGCCGACGCGCTCGACACCCTGCGCCGCGCCGCCGGCCGCGCCCGGCGCATGGCGCGCGGGGCGGCGACGCTGCGGCTGTCGACCAGCGCCCGTTTCGCGACCAACTGGCTGCTGCCCCGGCTGCCGCAGTTCCGCGCTGCGAACCCGGGGCTGGAACTGGGTTTCGATATTTCCGACGCGCTGCGGGACTTCGACGCCGACGACATCGACGTGGCGATCCGCTTCGGCAACGGGCAAGACCCAGGCACGCGCGCCCAGCGGCTGTTCGACACCGTCATCGTGCCGGTCTGCAGCCCCAGGCTGCTCGCCAGCGGGCCCCCGCTGGCAACGCCGCGCGACCTGCTCCAGCACACGCTGTGCTACGTCGACTGGAAGACCGACGGCATGGTCTGGCCGAACTGGCCGATGTGGATGGCCGCGGCGGGCATCGAGGGCTTCAACGACAGCCGCTGCATCGGCTTCGCCGACTCGAGCGACGTGGTGCGCGCCGTCACCGAGAGCGGCATGGTCGGCCTGGCCGACCTGGACATGATCGGAGCCGACCTCGCCCAGGGCCGGCTGGTGCGGCTGTTCGACATCGGCGTGCCCATGGCAGCGGGCTACGCCTACCACCTGGTCTACCCGGAAGGCAGCGCTGGGGACCCGCGCATCCTGGCGTTCCAGGACTGGTTGCTGGGGCAGGCGTCCAGGACTTGAAAAACGCCAAACGGCATACAAATATCCAACAAATCGCGACAAAAGCTATCGCAACGATAGAAACCCAAGGGAACCCTTGGCTTAGCACTCCCTCTAACCGAGTGCTAATATGACCGCCACAAAGGAGTTTCCCCTGATGACAATGCTGTCTGGAGTCTCTGCCAACCAGCTGGCCGTCGCCAACCCCTGGTCGATGGTCCCCCCGCTGGGCAACCTGGATGCCTACATTTCGGCCGCCAACCGCCTGCCGCTGCTCACGCTCGAAGAAGAGCAGGGCTTCGCACGCAAGTTGCGCGACCAGAACGACCTCGAAGCCGCCGGTGCGCTGATCCTGTCGCACCTGCGCCTGGTCGTGTCCATTTCCCGCCAGTACCTGGGTTACGGGCTGCCGCACGGCGACCTGATCCAGGAAGGCAACGTCGGTCTCATGAAGGCCGTGAAGCGTTTCGACCCCGACCAGGGCGTGCGGCTGGTGAGCTACGCCATGCACTGGATCAAGGCCGAGATCCACGAGTACATCCTGAAGAACTGGCGCATGGTCAAGGTCGCGACGACCAAGGCCCAGCGCAAGCTGTTCTTCAATCTGCGCTCGATGAAGCAGGGTTTCAAGGCCGACTCGGCCGCGGCCGACAACGGCACGCACCGCGAGACGCTGAGCCCCGACGAGGTCTCGCAGATGGCCACGCGCCTGAACGTGAAGCCCGAGGAAGTGCTCGAGATGGAAACCCGCCTGTCGGGCGGCGACGTGCTGCTCGATCCGGGTCCGTCCGATGACGGCGACGAAGGCTTCGGCCCCATCGCCTACCTGGCCGACGCCACGCAGGAACCGACCGCTTTGCTCGAATCGCAGCAGCGCGACCGCCTGTCGAGCGACGGCATCGCCACCGCCCTGGAGGCGCTGGACGACCGCAGCCGCCGCATCGTCGAAGAGCGCTGGCTCAAGGTGAACGACGACGGTTCGGGCGGCATGACGCTGCACGACCTGGCCGCGGTGTACGGCGTGAGCGCCGAGCGCATCCGCCAGATCGAAGTGGCGGCGATGAAGAAGATGAAGAAGGCGCTGGCCGAGTACGCGTAAGCGTCACGACCGCCCTCCTCCACGAAAAAGCCCGGCAGTGCCGGGCTTTTTTTCGTTCGGGGGCGCTTCAGGGCGTCGACTTGGTCAGCGTGCGCAGCGCCCGCTTCGCGATGTAGCGGGTCTCGGCAACCGGCGACTCGGCCACCCAGCGCGTGCACAGCGTCTCGACCCACTCGGGCTGCGTCTTGCTCGCGTCGTTGAGCCAGTTGGCGACCGAGTTCTGCACGTAGCGATGCGCGTCGGCACGCAGCGGCTCCAGCAGCGGCAGCGCCAGCCAGGGCTCGGTCTTCAGCGTCTCGATCTGCGCGCACCACACGCCGCGCGGGCGCGTGAGCTCGCTGGCGAAGCGGCGCACGTTCGCATCGGCATCGGCCACCCAGGGCTGCAGCAGCGCCAGCGCTTCGTCGAGCGAATCGATGACGCTGTCGCGCACCGCCATCCAGGCGAACTCGCGCACGCCGAAATGCGGGTCGGCGGCAAAGCGGCGCACGGCGTCGAGCTGGGCCGCCAGCGGCAGGCCCGACAGCGTGATCCACTGCACCGCCCAGCAGCGCGCCACGTCGCTCGCGTGCGTGGCCAGCCGGTGCGCCACGGCATCGCGTTCGACGTGTTCGGCCGTCATGTCGTACAGCGCCCGCGCGATGTGGCTGTGGCGCTGCATGGGCTTGAAGGCGGCCAGCATGGCGAGCGTGTCGTCCAGCCGTTCGTGCGCCGCATCGAGGCCGACATGGCCCGCCACGCTGCGCGCGAGCAGCGGCAGTTCGAGCGCGAGGAATTCGTTGAGGTTGACGGTCTCGAGCAGCCCGCCGTTCAGCGCGCCCAGCACCTCGGGCGGGATGAGCGCGATGCGGAACGCGCCCTTGCGCGACTTCAGGTGCGCGACCGATGCGGCGTCCATGCCCCGGGCGCCCGGCTCAGGACGCGAGCAGCGTCTTCAGGTCCGACACCATCGCCGGCACGCCCGCGCCGTAGCGCGCGTAGAGCCGCAGGCGGCCCTGCGGGTCGTAGATGTAGCTGGCGGCCGAGTGGTCCATGGCGTAGCTGGTCGGCGTCTTGCCGTCGACCTTCTTGTAGTAGACCTTGAAGTCCTTCGCGACGGCGGCCAACTGCTCGGGCGTGGGAATGAGCGCCACGAAGCTCGGGTCGAACGCGCCCATGTAGGCCTTGAGTACCTCGGACGTGTCGCGCGCCGGATCGACGGTGACGAACAGCACCTGCAGCTTGCTGCCGTCGGCGCCCAACTGCTGCTTGACCTGTGCCATCTCGGTCATGGTGGTCGGGCAGACGTCGGGGCACTGCACGTAGCCGAAGAACAGCACCACCGCCTTGCCCTTGAAGTCGGCCAGCGTGCGCACCTTGCCGTCGGCGTCGGTGAGCGAGAAGTCTTTGGCGTAGTCGGCGCCCGTGATGTCGACCGCCTGGAAGCTCTGCTTCGGCTGCTCGCTGCAGGCCGAGAGGCCCAGGCCCAGCGTGGCCGAGGCGGCCACCCAGCCGGCCGTGGCGGCGATCGATTTCAGGGCATTGCGCTTGTTCATGGGCAGGTCAGGTCCGGTCAGCGGAGGTAATGGTCGACGAGCAGCGCCGCGAACAGCACGCTCAGGTGGATGAGCGAAAACCGGAAGGTCTTGCGCGCCAGCGTGTCGGAGTAGTTGCGCCACAGCGCGAAGGCATAGCCGGTGAAGCCGATGCTCACGCCGATGGCGACCACGAGATAGAGCCAGCCGCTCATGCCGTAGATGAAGGGCATCAGGCAGGCGGCGAACAGGATGAAGGTGTACAGCAGCACCTGCAGCCGCGTGAACTCGTTGCCGTGCGTCACGGGCAGCATCGGCAGACCGGCCTTGCGGTAGTCCTCGACGCGGTACAGCGCCAGCGCCCAGAAGTGCGGCGGGGTCCACAGGAAGATGATGAGGAACAGGATCAGAGCCTCGGGACCGACATCGCCCGTCATGGCCGACCAGCCCAGCACCGGCGGCATGGCGCCCGAGGCGCCGCCGATCACGATGTTCTGCGGCGTCAGCGGCTTCAGGATGACGGTGTAGATCACCGCGTAGCCGACGAAGGTGGCAAACGTGAGCCACATGGTCAGCGGGTTGACCGTGAACCACAGCAGCGCCGAGCCCGCCGCGCACAGCAGCGCCGAGAACACCAGCGCCTGCATGTCGCTGAGCTGCCCGCGCGCCGTGGGGCGCCAGGCGGTGCGCTTCATCTTGGCGTCGATGCCCTTCTCGACCAGGCAGTTGAATGCGGCGGCCGCACCGGCCACGAGCCAGATGCCGATGCAAGCCAGCACGCCGCGCTGCACGTCGGCCCACGACGGCAGGCCGGGCACGGCCAGCACCATGCCGATGAGCGCGCAGAACACGATCAGCTGCACCACGCGCGGCTTGGTGAGCGCGTAGAACTGGCGCAGCACGTTGGCGGTGCTGGCGTGCTGAACAGGAATCGGGGTGCTCACGCGGTGGCTTTCTTCGGTTGGGGGGTGCCGCGCGCATTGTCGACGGCGCGCGGAATCGGTGCAGCGGCGGCGCTTTCGCGCCGGCTCTCGCACAGCACCCAGGTCAGGACCACGGCCAACGCCGCGGCGCCGCCGGTGTGGAGCACGGCGGCGGCCAGCGGCCAGCCCAGCAGCACATTGCCCAGGCCGGTGGCCAGCTGCAGCAGCGCCAGGCCGGCCAGCCAGTGCGCCTGCGCGCGCAGCGCCTCGAGGCGGCGCAGGCGCCAGGCCAGCAGGCCGAGCGCCACGAACACGGCGTACGCCATGAGGCGGTGTGCGTAGTGGATGGCGGTGAGCGCGGAAAAGTCGAGCGGCTGGCCGTCGCCGGTCACGCCGAGATGGCGCCAGATCTCGAAGCCCTGCGCGAAGTTCATCGGCGGCCACCAGCTGTCCTGGCAGGTCGGGAACTGCGTGCAGGCCAGCACCGCGTAATTGGTGCTGACCCAGCCGCCAAGCGCGATCTGCAGCACCAGCAGCACCGCCGTGGCGATCAGCCCGTTGCGCAGGGCTGGCGACACGGCCGTGGGCAGGCGCTGCGCCGCCACCTGGCGGTAGCGCACGGCCTGGATGCACAGCAGCGCGAGCAGCACGATGGCGCCCATCAGGTGCATCGTGACGATGGCGGGGAATAGCTTCCAGGTGACGGTCATGGCGCCGAAGGCGCCCTGCAGGCAGACCCAGACCAGCGTGGCCGCGGGCCACCAGGCACTGAGCACGACGTGGTGGTGCGCGCTGTCGACCGGCGGCGCGGGCTGGCGCCGCTGGCGGCGGCGCACGATCCAGGTCGCGCCGGCCAGCGTGAGGATCAGCACCCCGACGCCGGTCGCGAGGTAGCGATGGACCATCTCGATCCAGGCCTTGCTGTGCGTCACCGGGCCGGTCGGCTGGGCCGCCTGCGCCATCGCGATCTCGTGGCGCGCGCCGGCCGGGCTGGCGTTGCCGTAGCAGCCGGGCCAGTCGGGGCAGCCCAGGCCCGAATCGGTGAGCCGCGTGAAGGCGCCGAACAGCGTCAGGTCGAAGGTGAGGAACAGCGTGAGCACGGTCAGCGCATGCAGCCGCCGCGCGGGGCCGGAGCCGGCATTGCGGCGCCACACCCAGACCAGCGGTCCGAGCGCGAGCAGCACGCCGGCGCCCATCATCCAGGCGATCGGCGTGAGGTCGTAGAGGGAGCTCGTGTCCATGAGGCGGTGGTTGTTCGCGCGGGCTCAGCGGCCCGCTTCGTCCCACGACGACGAGGCGCGCAGCAGGCGGTCGATGTCGCGCTTGGCGCGGCTCGCGCCGGCGGCGTCCATACGGGCCGGGAAACGCATCATCCAGTTGCCCATCGGATCAACCACGTAGAGGTGCTCGGACAGCGCGTGCCCTTGCACGGGCGCGAGCCAGCGTGCCAACTGGTCGGCCGGCACGCGCAGCACGGTCGCGCCGTGCAGGCCGTTGGTCAGGCGCTCGGGCACGGGCGCCGCGTCGCTCACGAGCCAGACGCGGTCCAGGCGATCTTTTTCGCGGCCCAGGCTCTCGCGCAGCTGGCGCTGCAGGTACAGCTGCTGCTCGCACAGCGCATCGCAGGCGGCGTCGGCCACCGCCACCAGCAGCCACTGGCCCTTGAGCGTGGCCAGCTCGACCGGCGCGCCACTGCGGTCGGTTGCCGTGAGGCGGGGCATCTCGCGCTGCGGATCGATCAGCTCGCCGTACACGCTGCGGCCCTCGGGGCGGATCACGTAGTAGGTGAAGTACGAGGCGATCACGGGTGCTGCGCACATCAGCAGCACGGCGATCATCTTCCAGCGCCCGTGGACGGTGCGACGGTTCTCGGCCTCGTCCAGCGCCTGGCCCGGCGACGGCATCGAGTGCACGGTCAGGCCCAGCGGCTCGTCAGAGGCCGCGGCCATCGCGTGCGCGGCGCCGCGCGCGCCGGAAGGGGGAGATGAATTGGAACCAGACATAGAGGATGACAACGAGGGCCGACAGGCCGAACCACTGGAATGCGTAACCGTAGTGCCTCTCCAGGCCCAACGCCGGGGCCGGCCAGTCGCGCTGCAGGCCCTCGGACGCCGGCCCGCTCTGCTGCAGCGACACGTCGGTGCGCAGCGGCAGCTGGGTCTCGCCGCGGAATGCCTCCAGGTCGAGATTTTGCCGGATGGGGGAAGACCCCTGAATGCCCGGTGCCGGAGCGGTGGGGCCTGACGCCACGGGGGCCGGTGCGGTGGCCGATGCCGCGGGCGCCGGTGCAGCCGCAGCCTTTGCGCCGAGTTCGAACAGATGGCTGGGCGGCGGCTCGATCAACGCCGTGAGTTCGACGATGCCGGGCGGCGTCTCGACCACGCCGAGTTGCGTGCGGTCGACGAAATTGCGCTGCACCCAGCCGCGCTGGACCATCACGGCCTGCTCGCTGCCTTCGAGCGCGAACGGCGTCAGCACGTAGAAGCCCGGCGTGCCGTGCATCTGGCGGTTGTCCAGGTAGACCGTCTGCGCCGTGAGCCACAGGCCGCGCAGGCGCACCGGCCGGTGCATTTCACCGGCTGCTTCGCCCAGCGCCAGGAACTCGGCCTGCGACAGCGGGGCTTTCAGCTTCTGCGCATCGATGCGGGCCTGCAGCGCCTCTTTCTGCGCGGCGCGCGACAGCTGCCAGCGGCCCAGCGACACGGTGGCGGCCAACGCCAACACGGCGGCCAGCGTGACGATCAGGAAACGGCCCCGGCCCGCGCGGCGGCGCGGCGTGGCAGAGGAAACGAGAGGCTCGGAAGGCTCGGGGGTCACTGGAGCGGACGGGGCGTGCGGCCGATAATGCGGGTCATGAAATATTTCGTCGCCCTGATCTTTCTGGGCATCTTCGCGAGCCTCGCTTTCGCGCTCTACTTCATGCTGAAGGACGGTCGCGACGGGCAGAACAAGCGCGGCGGCATGGCCCGCGCCCTCACCTTTCGGATCGGCCTGTCGGTCTTTTTGTTCCTGTGCATGCTGCTGGCCTGGAAACTCGGCTACATCCAGCCCACCGGGCTCCCGCTCGGGAAGTAACAGATGGTGCTCGTTCCACGAGAACCATGAAAAAGGCGCCTTACGGCGCCTTTTTTCTGGAATGCCGTGAGGTTCTTCGCTCAAAGCCAATAGACCAGCACGTACAGGCCCAGCCAGACCACGTCCACGAAGTGCCAGTACCAGGCGGCGCCTTCGAAGCCGAAGTGACGCTCGGCGGTGAAGTGGCCCTTCTGCAGACGCAGCGTGATGAACAGCAGCATCAGCATGCCGATGAACACGTGCAGGCCGTGGAAGCCGGTCAGCATGAAGAAGGTCGAGCCGTAGGTGCCCGAGCTGAGCTTGAGGTTCAGTTCGGTGTACAGGTGGAAGTACTCGTAGCCCTGCACGCCCAGGAAGATCACGCCCAGCAGCACGGTGAGCCACATGAAGCGGATGCACTGGGCGCGGTGGTCGGCGCGCAGCGCGTGGTGGGCGATGGTCAGCGTCACGCCCGAGCTCAGCAGCAGCGCGGTGTTGATGGTCGGCAGCCAGAACGGGCCGACGGTCTGGAAGGGCTCGATGATGCCGGCCGGCGAACCGGTCACGCCGGCGGCGACGCTGGGCCACACGGCCTTGAAGTCGGGCCAGAGGATCGCGTTGTCCAGGCTGCCGAGCGTCGGCAGCGCGTGGGTGCGGGCCCACCACAGCGCCGTGAAGAAGGCGCCGAAGAACATCACTTCCGAGAAGATGAACCAGCTCATGCTCCAGCGGTACGAGAGGTCGATCTTGTGGCCGTACTGGCCGCTCTCGCTCTCGCCGACGGCAGCGCGGAACCACACGAAGAGCGTGCCGAGCCAGATCACCATGCCCAGCAGCAGCGACCAGGCGCCCCACTGGTGGCTGTTGATCCATTGCCCCGCGCCGAGGATCACGAAGAACAAGCCGATCGCGGACACGACCGGGTAGGCCGAGGGTCCGGGCACGAAGTAGTAGGGCGTGGTGCCGTGGGTGGTTGAACTCATATCAGCTCCTGGCTTTCTTTCTTCTCTCGATTCAATGATTCTGGAGATCGTGGTTTTTTGTCTTCGGCTCAACAGGCAACGCTCAGGCAGTCGCGACCACATGCCGCACCAGCAGCACCAGCCCGACCACGAAGACGATCACTGCGGCAAACGCCACCACGATGACGTGCAGCGGATTGAGCTTGCCCAGGTCTTCCTTGTAGGCGCTGTTGCGGCGCACCCCGAAGAACGACCAGCCCACCGCCTTCATCGTGCCCCACAGCGTGGGCTTGCGGCGCGGGGCTTCGGGCGGCAACGGCGAGGTCACGAGCGCGGCTCATCGGCGACAACATGCGAAACGGCGGCCACCGGGGCCGGAGGCGTCTTGCCGCCCACCTCGAAGAAGGTGTACGACAGCGTGATGGTCTTGACGTCCTTCGAGATCTTCGGATCGATCACGAAGGCGACCGGCCACTGCTTCTTCTCGCCCGCGTCGAGCGTGTACTGGTTGAAGCAGAAGCACTCGAGCTTGTTGAAATGCGCCGCGGCCTGCTGCGGCGCGTAGCTCGGGATGGCCTGCGCGGCCATGCGGCGGTTCTGCGTGTTCTGGAACTCGTACATCACCGTGTTCAGCTGGCCCGGGTGCACTTCGATGAAGCGCTCGGCCGGCTTGAAGTCCCACAGGCCGCCGCGCACGTTGGAGTCGAACTCGACCTTGATCGTGCGGGTCATGTCGACCTGCGTGTTGTCCGGGACGCGCACGTTCTTGGCGCCGCTGGCGCCGCCCGGCACCTGGAGCTCGGAGAGCGCAAGGATGTTGATGCCGGTCATTTCGCAGATCGCGCGGTACATCGGCACCAACGCATAGCCGAAGGCGAACATGCCGCAGGTCACCACGGCCAGCTTGCCGACCATGCGGACGTTGGCGCGGCGGATGCGTTGGCCGAGGCTCATGCTGTTGCTTCCGTTCGGGGTGCGATGCGGTGCGGTCAGCGACCGCTGAACCAGACCATGCGGGCGATGAAACCGATGAAGAAGATCACCGCGATGGAGGCCAGCGTGAGCCCCATGCGTCGGTTGTTCTTTCTTTGTTCAGGCGTCGTCATCGTCGTGCGGTCGTTGTGCGTGTTCGGCGTGTGCGGGTGATCAGCCGATCACCTTGGTGGCGGTCACGTCGAGCTTGGGCGGGTTCTCGAAGGTGTGGAACGGGGCCGGCGACGGCACTTCCCACTCGAGGCCTTCGGCCGCTTCCCAAGGCTTCTGAGCTGCTGCTTCACCCTTGCCGCGCATCGAAGGCAGCACGATGAACAGGAAGAAGTAGACCTGGGCGAAGCCGAAGAAGAACGCACCCACCGAAGCGATGGCGTTGAAGTCGGCGAACTGCATGGGGTAGTCGGCGTAGCGACGCGGCATGCCAGCCAGACCCAGGAAGTGCATCGGGAAGAAGGTGACGTTGAACGAGATCAGCGACCACCAGAAGTGGACCTTGCCGCGCGTTTCGTTGTACATCACGCCGGTCCACTTGGGCGCCCAGTAGTAGAAGCCCGAGAACATGGCGAACAGCGAGCCGGCCACCAGCACGTAGTGGAAGTGGGCCACCACGTAGTACGTGTCCTGCAGCTGCGTGTCGATCGGCGCGACCGCGAGGATCAGGCCGGTGAAGCCGCCCATCGTGAACACGAAGATGAAGCCGACCGCGAACAGCATGGGCGTCTCGAAGGTCATCGAGCCCTGCCACATCGTGGCGATCCAGTTGAAGATCTTCACGGCCGTGGGCACGGCGATCAGCATGGTCGCGTACATGAAGAACAGCTGGCCCGTGAGTGGCATGCCGGTCGTGAACATGTGGTGGGCCCACACGATGAACGACAGGATGGCGATCGACGAGGTGGCGTACACCATCGAGGCGTAGCCGAAGAGCTTCTTGCGGGCGAAGGCCGGGACCACCTGGCTGATGATGCCGAAGGCCGGCAAGATCATGATGTAGACCTCGGGGTGGCCGAAGAACCAGAAGATGTGCTGGTACATCACCGGGTCGCCGCCGCCGGCGGGGTTGAAGAAGCTGGTGCCGAAGTGGCGGTCGGTCAGCGTCATCGTGATGGCGCCGGCAAGCACGGGCATCACGGCAATCAGCAGGTAGGCGGTGATGAGCCAGGTCCAGCAGAACATCGGCATCTTCATCAGCGTCATGCCGGGGGCGCGCATGTTCAGGATGGTGACGATGATGTTGATCGAACCCATGATCGACGAGGCGCCCATGATGTGCATCGCGAAGATGCCGGCGTCCATCGAGGGGCCCATCTGCAGCGTGAGCGGGGCGTACAGCGTCCAGCCGGCCGCGGGCGCGCCGCCGGGCATGAAGAACGAACCGGCCAGCATGATGGCCGCCGGGATCAGCAGCCAGAAGCTGAAGTTGTTCATGCGCGCGAACGCCATGTCGGATGCGCCGATCTGCAGCGGGATCATCCAGTTCGCGAAGCCCACGAAGGCCGGCATGATCGCGCCGAACACCATGATCAGGCCGTGCATGGTGGTGAACTGGTTGAACAGCTCGGGGTTCACCATCTGCAGGCCGGGCTGGAACAGCTCGGCGCGGATCAGCAGGGCCAACACGCCGCCGATCATCAGCATCGTGAAGCTGAACAGCAGGTAGAGCGTGCCGATGTCCTTGTGGTTGGTCGCGAACACCCAGCGGCGCCAGCCGGTGGGCGCGTGGTGATCGTGATGGTCGTCGTGTGCGTGGCCGCCGGGGGCGTGACCGTGGGGGTCGAGGACTGCGCTCATGTCGTTGTTCCTTGCAATTTCTTCTTCGCGGGGCGCCGTCGGATCACTTGCCGCGCAGGGCCAGCACTTCAGCCGGTTGCACCAGCTGGCCCGTCTTGTTCGACCAGCTGTTCTTGGTGTACGTGGCCACGGCCGCGAGGTCGGTGTCGCTCAGCTGCTTCCAGGCAGGCATGGCACCGTTGTTCTGGCCGTTGAGCAGCACCAGCAGCTGCACCTTGTGGTCGGAATCGGTCACCTTGGCTGCGCCGTCGAGCGGCTTGATCGGGCCTGCGCCCTTGCCGTTGGCCTGGTGGCAGGCCGCGCAGTTGGCGGCGTAGACCTTCTCGCCGCGTGCCAGCATGTCGGGCAGCGTCCAGACCTTGGTCGGGTCGTCGAGCTTGGCGGCGGCTTCCTTGCGCTTGGTCGCGACCCAGGCGGTGTAGTCGGCAGCCGACAGCACCTTCACGTGGATCGGCATGTAGGCGTGTTCCTTGCCGCACAGTTCCTGGCACTGGCCGTAGTAGTCGCCCACGGTCTCGGCGCGGAACCAGGTGTCGCGCACGAAGCCGGGAATGGCGTCCTGCTTGAGGCCCAGCTGCGGCACGGCGAAGGCGTGGATCACGTCGTTCGCGGTGGTGATGATGCGGACCTTCTTCTGCACCGGCACGACCATCGGGTTGTCGACCTTGAGCAGGTAGTCGTCGGGCATGGCGCCCTTGGCACCGGCGTCGGACATGGCGCGCTGCGAGCTGTCGAGCGTGGAGATGAAGGCCAGGCCCTCGCCTTCGCCGTTCAGGTAGTCGTAGCCCCACTTCCACTGGTAGCCCGTGGTCTTGATCGTGAGGTCGGCGTTCGTGGTGTCCTTCTGGGCCACGAGCACCTTGGTGGCGGGCAGCGCCATCACGATCACGATGAGGAAGGGCACGATGGTCCAGATGACCTCGACCACCACCGATTCATGGAAGTTCGCGGCCTTGTGGCCCACCGACTTGCGGTGCTTCCAGATGGAATAGAACATCACCGCGAACACGGCGACGAAGATGACCGTGCAGATGATCATCATGATCGTGTGGAGCAGATGCTGCTCCTGTGCGATCTTGGTCACGCCGACCGGAAGATTCAGCTGGCGCACCGCGGGGCCGCCGGGCAGATCGTTGACTGCGTGCGCCGCGTTGCTGAACGCCGCGCCGGCCGCCAGCAACAGATTCGCCGGCCTGTACTTATTGCGCCAAATGCTCTTCATCGTGTTCACGTTTCTTCAATTTTTCGAAAACCCAACCGTGCAGCACCGCGCGAGCCCCCTCAGGCGCCACGCAACGCCATGCGAATCTCGCGCGCCAGTGCGGCTCGCAACTCCGGGCGTACATAGCGCCCCACCCTGACCGATCGACCTTGCCCCGAGACCTCGATCAGCGAACGATCGCCGGTCTGCGGTTCGATCCGCACCTGGTGCGGAAGAAATTCCGTGCGTTCGTAGTGCCCACCGTTCTCGAGCTCCACGACGAGGCGTCCGCCCTGCAGCGCGATCCGCTCGCCATCGGTGGCATGCCGCGCGTACATCATGAACGCAAAGCCCACCGCGGCCAGTTCGAGCCAGGCGAATGGCAATACCAGCGGCGCACCGTGCAGCCAGAACACCATGCCCGTTCCCAGAGATACCACGCACAGCGAGGCGTAGAGCCAGCCCAGCTGGCTCGGCGTCACCGAGCAATTGCGTTTCAGGAACCAGTGGATGTTCTGGCCTGAGACGGTGGCAAAACGAAACACGGAATTCGACACGGGCGAGTTCAGCAAATCGGTGCGTCGATGGTGGCCAAACCCCTCGTACAAACAGGATCCGACACCCCTCGATCACGGGACAATACCCGCGAGTTTCACGCAACGGCGGATTGTAGCGGGTAGAGCGCGGGCCCCGCGCACCGAATGAGGGCTGCCGGGTCGCTCAGGCGCCAGGGCGGCCGCGCTGGAGCATCGATCGCATCTCGCGCAGCGAGACCGCGCTCTCGGGCGAGAGCGCCACGCGCGGCGTCGGCTTGAAGGCGTGACCGTAGATGACCTCGAAGGTCAGCGCGATGCGGCCCTCGCCTTCCGCGGCCGGTGCCAGCTCGGGCAGGGCCTGCTTGAGCGCGCGGTGCCAGGCCTTGCCGCGCAGCGCGGGGAAGCGCGCCGGATGCAGATTGCGCCCCAGCGTACGCAGCTCGGCCAGGGCGGCCTCGGGGGTGGCCCAGGTGAGCACGATGCGCTCCATGTCCATCACGGGCTCGGCGAAGCCGGCATGCACGAGCATGTCGCCCCAGTCGTGCATGTCGGTGTATTCATGGCCGGCGGCGGGCCAGCCGAGCCGGGCGTGCAGGGCGCGCAGCTCGCGCACCGTGTCCGGGCCCAGGCAGGAAAACATCAGGAAGCCGTTGGTCGCGACCAGGCGGTGCCACTGCGCGATGAGCGCCTCGGGGTCGGCCGCCATGTGCAGCGACATGTTGGCCCACAGCAGGTCCACGCCGTCTTCGGGCGTTGCGTCGAAGCGGGCCTTGCCGCCCTGCCAGCGGCGCGCGCTCCACCAAGGGGCGGTCAGCGCCTCGCCGGTCCGGTCGGCCAAGGCGGGTTCGGATTCGATGACGAAGGCTTCGGCGTCGCGGTAGCGGCGGGCCAGCAGCGCGTGCGCTTCGAGGCCGCCGCGCAGCGGCGACCAGTCGGCCCAGGTGCGGGGCTGGGCCTTGATCCATTGCAGCCGGTCTTCCATCCGGCGGCCGATTTCCTCGTGCAGCCAGGGCGAGCCCTCGGCGGGCGCGAGCCGGCGCCAGCGGTCGGCCGCCGTGGGATCGATGGTCGGCGGTCTTCTTGCGGGGTCGGTGGCCATGGGGCCGTGAGTATATTGAGGCATGTACAACCGCCGGGCCCTGAGGCCTTTCACCTCGCTGCTCGCGCGGCTGCCCAGCCAGTGCGAGGTCTGCCGCGCCTGGCCGGCGCAGCGCGTGTGCGACGCCTGCGTGGCCCGCTTCGCGCCGCCGACCCCGCGCTGCGGCGGCTGCGCCCTGCCGATGCCCGAGGGCGTGGCGCGCTGCGGCGAATGCATCAAGCACCCGCCACCGCTCGACGCCTGCCTCGCCGCCTGCACCTACGCGTGGCCGTGGCCCGACTGCATCGCCCAGTTCAAGTTTCGCGGCGAGTCGGGCTGGGCCGGCCCGCTGGCCACCCTGCTGCGCAGCGCGCCGTGGGTGGAGCCGGCGCTGGAACAGTGCGACCTCGTGCTGCCGATGCCGCTGGCGCCCGGACGCCTGGCCGAGCGCGGCTTCAACCAGGCGCACGAGCTCGCGCGCCGGCTGGCACCGGCCAAGACCGACGCCACCCTGCTGCTGCGCACGCGCGACACGCCCGCGCAGAGCGGCCTGCCGCGCGCCGACCGGCTGCGCAACCTGCGCGGCGCCTTCGCCGTGGAACCGCTGCGCGCCGACGGCCTGCGGGGGCGGCGCGTGGTGCTGGTGGACGACGTGATGACCAGTGGCGCCTCGCTGTTCGCCGCGGCCGCCACCTTGCGCCTGGCGGGTGCGGCGCACATCACCGGCGTGGTGCTGGCGCGGACCGACCCGCCGCGCTGAAGCCATCGACGGCGCCCGCGACAATCGGCGCATGTTCCATATCGTCCTGGTCCACCCCGAAATTCCGCCGAACACCGGCAACGTGATCCGGCTCGCGGCCAACACAGGCTGCACGCTGCACCTGGTCGAGCCGCTCGGCTTTTCGATGGACGACCGCCTGCTGCGCCGCGCCGGGCTCGACTACCACGAGTACGCCGAAGTCAAGCGCCACGCCGACTGGGCCGCGCTGCTGGCCACGCAGCAACCGCCCGCCGAGCGCATGTTCGCGCTGACCACGCGCGGCACCCGCCCAGTGCACGATGTGCGCTTCCAGCCCGGCGACTGGCTGGTGTTCGGCTCGGAAACCGCCGGCCTGCCACCCGCGATCCGCGACGGCTTTGCCGAGCCGCAGCGCCTGCGGCTGCCGATGCGCGCCGGCCAGCGCAGCCTGAACCTGTCGAACGCGGTGGCGGTCACGGTGTTCGAAGCCTGGCGACAAAACGGTTTCGCCTGACGGCCCTTCACGCGGCAGGGGCACATCCGATCGGTGCTGCGCGGCGTATGGGAAGGCATGCCGGTGATTCGCACCGGCATCCGTCCCCTCAACGCTGACCGCCAAGGAGCCCCGCCATGCACACCCCCACCCTGCGCCTGATCACCCTCGCCGCCCTCGCCTTCGCCGGCGGCGCCCATGCCTTCCAGGGCGAGCAGAACCCGCTGCCGCCCGCGCCCTTCCAGTCGTCGCTGACGCGCGCCCAGGTCCAGCAGCAAGCCCTGCAGCCGCTGCAGATCAGCAACGGCGGCACCGGCGTGGCCCGCCCGACCGCGGGCAACGTCGACCGTGCGGCGGTGCGCGCGAGCGCCGTCGGCATCACCCGGCAGGGCGCCGCCGCCTACGGCGAGGTCACCGACCGCCAGATGTAAATAGAAGCAGAGAAGAAGAAAAAACCGCTCAGGGAAAACGGCGCACCACCGACTCGGCGACGCACGCCGGCTTGGCGGCGCCTTCGAGTTCGATGGTGGTTTCCCAGGTCATCTGCAGGCCGTTGTTGGGAATCGGCTCGGCGCTCAGCAGCTTCATGCGGGCGCGCAGGCGCTGGCCCACCGGCACCGGCGACATGAAGCGCACGCGGTTCAGGCCGTAGTTCACGCCCATGCGCGACTCGACCACGTCGATGGCCGTCTCGAAGAACTTCGGCAGCAGCGACAAGGTGAGAAACCCGTGCGCGATCGGCGCGCCGAAGGGGCCGGACTTGGCCCGCTCCACATCGACGTGGATCCACTGGTGGTCGCCCGTCGCCTCGGCGAACTGGTTGACCTGCTGCTGCGTCACGCTGATCCAGTCGCTCACGGCGACTTCCCGGCCGACGCAGGCGGCAAGATCCTGAAGGGTCTGGAATGTCTTTTTGGTCATGCGGGGCATTCTGGTGCCAAGGGCACAAGGCTGGCTGTCGGACTTGCGACAACCGGGAATCAGGGAAATCCGGGGGATCAGATCAAGCGTCGAGCCATTCGCAGATCGGCTGCCATTGCTCCAGGTCGCGCTGCACGCGCCCCGGCGCAATGTCGAACAGCGTGAGCCCGCGCGCCGCCAGCTGTACGTAGTTCTGCGTGTCGCGCAGCTCGCCCAGCACGGGCACGCCCAGGCCGGCGATGAACTCGTGCAGCCGGTCGGCCGCCAGCGTGCGGGCGTTCACGCGCATGCCGACCAGGCCGATGCGGGTCTTCTCGGCGCGGCGGCTTTCCAGCAGGCGGTCGAGGAAATCGCGCGTGGCGTAGATGTCGAAGATGCTCGGCTGCAGCGGCACGATCACGCGGTCGGCCAGCGCCAGCACCTCCTTGAAGCGCCAGCCGTGCAGGCCGGCCGGCGTGTCGAGCACCGCATGCGTGGTGCCGCGCGGCGGGCGCACCACGGTGCTGTCGCCGGTGGCTTCCCAGGTGGCGATGGGGCGGGCCTGCGGCGGGCGCAGGCCGAGCCACAGCCGCGAGGACTGCTGGCGGTCTACGTCGCCGAGCATCACGGCATGGCCGCGGCTCGCGAAGTAGCCCGCAATGTTCGTTGCAATCGTCGACTTGCCCACGCCTCCCTTGGGATTGGCGACCAGAACCACCGGCATGAGGATCTCCTCCAGAACGGGAACAGGGCTGGATGGTAGTCGCCCCGGGTTGCGCGTCGGCGACGGCGGGCCGTCTGCGTTATGTTCGCCACATGACGACAACAACATCCACGGAGAACCCCGCCAGCATCTATGTGCTGGCGGCCCACCCCCACTGGCGCGACTCGCGCGTGAACCGCCGGCTGTTCGCCGCCGCGCAGCGTGTGCCCGGCGCCGAGGTGAACGACCTGTACGGCAGCTACCCCGATTTCGCCATCGACGTGGAGGTCGAACGCGAGCGGCTGGCCCGCGCCGACCTGGTGGTGCTGCTGCACCCGATCCAGTGGTATTCGATGCCGCCGCTGCAAAAGCTCTGGGTCGACGACGTGCTGGGCTACGGCTGGGCCTACGGCCCCGGCGGCACCGCGCTGCAGGGCAAGGACTGCTGGCTGGTCGCCACCACCGGCGGCCCCGAGCCGAGCTACCACCCGCAAAGCTACAACCGCTACTTCTTCGACGCCTTCCTGCCGCCCTACGAGCAGACCGCCGCGTTGTGCGGCATGCGCTTCCTGCCGCCGCTGCTGCTGCACGGCGCGCGACGCGCCAGCGAGGCCGAGGTGGCCGCGCACGTCGAGGTGTTCGTGCAGCGCCTGGAAAGCTACCCGGTGTGGCCCGAGATGGACGAGCTCGATGCCTGCATCGCCTGCCCGGTGCCCGAGACCGACCGCCCCGCGGAATCCGACGACGTGGGCCAGGTGATGGCCGGCGCGTTCCACAGCGCGATGACGCACGGCCTGGCCGTCGCCAACGGCAGCAACAGCACCCACAAGGCGGCCTGAGCATGGAACACGCACCCGCCTGGCTGACCAGCAGCCTGATCTACCTGAGCGCCGCCGTGCTGGTGGTGCCGCTGTCCAAGGCCCTGGGCCTGGGCTCGATCATCGGCTACCTCGTGGCCGGCATCGCCATCGGCCCCTGGGGCCTGGGCCTCGTGTCCAGCGTCGAAGACGTGCTGCATTTCGCCGAGTTCGGCGTGGTGCTGATGCTGTTCCTCGTGGGCCTCGAACTCGAGCCCAAGCGCCTGTGGAGCCTGCGCCGCCCGATCTTCGGCTGGGGCTCGGCGCAGGTGCTCAGCTGCGCGGCGGTGCTGTTCGCCGTCGGCTGGGCCGTGGGCGCACCGTGGCGCGTGGCACTGGTGGCCGCCCTCGGGCTGGCGCTGTCGTCCACCGCCATCGCGCTGCAGGTGTTCGGCGAACGCAACCTGCTGAAAACGCCCAGCGGCCAGGCCGGCTTCTCTATCCTGCTGTTCCAGGATGTGGCGGCGATCCCGATCCTTGCGCTGCTGCCGCTGCTGGCCGGTGCCACGGCGGCCGAGCAGTCCATCAGCGGGCTGGACCGCGCGCTCGAGGCGCTGAAGATCGTCGGCGTGATCGCCGGCATCATCCTCGGCGGCCGTCTGCTACTGCGCCCGATCCTGCGATGGATCGCGCGCAGCGACACGCCCGAGATCTTCACCGCCGCCGCGCTGCTGCTGGTGGTGGCCATCGCGGCACTGATGCAGTTCGTCGGCCTGTCGATGGCGCTGGGCGCCTTCCTTGCCGGCGTGCTGCTGGCCGAAAGCGAATACCGGCGCGAGCTCGAGACCGACATCGAGCCCTTCAAGGGCCTGCTGCTCGGGCTGTTCTTCATCGCGGTGGGCATGTCGATCAACTTCGGCGTGCTGCTGGCCAACCCGGGGGTCATGGCCTTGCTGGTGGTGAGCTTCCTGGTCATCAAGCTGGTGGTGATCTACGCGCTGGCCAAGGCCATGGGCCTGGCCTACCAGGAGCGGCCGGTGTTCACGCTGCTGCTGGCGCAGGGCGGCGAGTTCGCCTTCGTGGTGTTCCAGGCCGCCGGGCCCGACGTGCTGCCGCCGCAGACCACCTCGCTGCTGATCGGCGCGGTGGCGCTGTCGATGCTGCTGTCACCGCTCCTGCTGGTGCTGCTCGACAAGTTCGTGCTGCCGCGCTACAGCCACGCGGGCGGGCCGCAGCTCGAAGAGATTTCGGAGCAACAGGACGCCAAGGTGCTGATCTGCGGCTTCGGGCGCTACGGCCAGATCGTCGGGCGCCTGCTGATGTCGCAGGGCCTGCGCGTGACGGTGCTCGACCACGACGCCGACACCGTCGAAGGCCTGCGCCAGTTCGGTTTCCGGGTGTTCTATGGCGACGCCACGCGGCTGGACCTGCTGCGCACCGCGGGCGCGGGCACGGCGCGCGCCATCGTGGTGGCGGTGGACGACATCGAGCAGTCGCTGGACATCGTCGACCTGGTGCGCGAGAACTTCCCGCAGGCGCGCATCATTGCGCGCGCACGCAATGTGACCCACCTGTTCCAGCTGCGCGACCGCGGCGTGCAGGACATCGAGCGCGAGGTGTTCGAGTCATCGCTGCGCAGCGCGCGCTCGGCGCTGGAGGCGCTGGGCTGGCCGGCGGCCGAGGCGCGCGAGGCCTCGATGCGTTTCCGCCAGCGAAACCTCAAGCTCAGTGACGAGATCTACCCGCACTACAAGGACCGCGCCAAGCTGATCGCCGCCAACAAGGCGGGCCGCCAGCAGTTCGAGGAGCAGATGGCGCGCGAGCGCGAGGAGCGCAAGCTGCGCTCGGGCCAGGACTGGGACCGGCTCGGCGAAGACGAACCAGCGGGCGACGTGAAGGCGCCCTGAGGCCCCAGGTCAGACGCGCACGGTCAGGTACACGCCCTCGCGGCCGATCACCGGCGCACGGGTCGGCATGAAGATCGTGCAGCCGTCGCAGGGCGAGCGGATCTCGCGCCCGGCCTGCACCGCGATCAGTTCACCCTGGTCGAAGGTCTCGAAACCGAGCACCGGGCGCACGAAGGCGAAGTCGTCCGACGTGACCATGTGGACCTCGAGCAGCCGGAAGCGGCGCGCGGCCACCGGCACGCGCGGCACCGGATCGACGAGCCCGAGGTGCGCCAGAAAGCGCAGCGACACGTCGGTGGCCAGGTCGGCCGCCGACTGCGCGAAATGCTGGCCGCACTCGACCACCACCGCACCGCCGTCGATGCCCGGCTCGCCGTGCCGGCCGTAGGCCGTGACGCCCGTGCCGGGCGCGGCGCCCACGGGCATCACGAGGTGCACCGCCGGGCCGCCGACGGCCTGCGCCAGGCCTGCATTGCGTTCGAACTCCGGGTAGACCCAGAAGGGCTGCACGGGCGCGCGCGTGGAATGGATGTCCAGCACGTAGTCGGCCGCGTCGAGCACCGGCCGCAGCTCGCGCGCGCGGCGCAGCTCGGGGCTGTCCCCGGTGCCGTCGAGCAGTTCGGACGACCAGATGCGGTTCAGGTTGTGCACCAGCTGGCGGTTCTCGTAGGGCCGGTCGATGTCGAAGGCCTCGTAGGCCTCGACGTTCGCGAAGCTCACGGTGAGCGTGCCGATCTTCGGGCGCACACCGGTGTCGAGCAGGTGCGTGGCCGCGACCATGCCGCAGATCTCGTTGCCGTGCGTGAGCGCGTTGACGAGCACGTGCGGACCCGGCTTGCCGGACGCGAAGCGGTGCACATAGTCGATGCCGGTGTTGCCCTGGCGGTAGGCCGAGAGGTCGCGCGGCAGCACCTCCAGCGGTGCGGTGTCGGGTGCGAAGGTCGGCAGTGTCTGCGTCATGGAACCAGCCGCCCGCTCACTCGCCGCGGATGCCGGCGCGCTTGACCATCTCGCCGTACAGCGCGAGCCGCTCCGACATCATGGCCGTGAACTGCGCGGGCGACTGCGCCTCGGGCGCGAGCGAGCCGCGCGCCAGCAGCGCCTCGACCATCGTCGACTGGTCAGCCACCGTGCGCACCGCCTTGTGCAGCGCGGCGATGACCTCGGGCGGCGTCTTCGCGGGCGCGGCCAGGCCGATCCACGAGGTGGTGTTCAGCACCGGATAGCCCAGTTCGGTGAAGGTCGGCACGTCGGGCAGCGCCGCGACGCGCGTGGGCGAGGCCACGGCCAGCGCGCGCAGCTTGCCGGCCTGGATGTGCGGCAGGAAGGGCGCGAGGTTGTCCAGGCCGAACTGCACTTCGTTCGAGATCAGCGCGGTCACCAGCGGGCCGCCGCCGCGGTAGGGCACGTGCGTGGCGTTGAGCTGCAGCTGCGACTTCATCAGCTCCACGTTGAGCTGGCCCATGCTGCCCGGCCCGGCGCTGCAGAAGTTGAGCTCGCCTGGGCGCGACTTCACCAGCGCCACGAACTCCTTGAAGGTCTTGGCGGGCACGGCCGGGTTCACCAGCAGCACGTTGATGGAGCGCGCGAGCTGGCTGATCGACAGGAAATCCTTGATCGGGTCGTAGCCCGGGTTGGCCTGCGTCAGCGGGTTGGCCAGGTGCGAGCTCTGCGACGACACCACGAGCGTGTAGCCGTCGGGCTTGGCGCGTGCCACCTGGGCGCTGGCGATGGAGCCGCCGGCGCCGGCGCGGTTGTCGATGACCACCGGCGTGCCCAGCGCCTTCGACAGCGGCTCGGCGTACAGCCGCGCGATCAGGTCGACCGAGCCGCCGGCCGGGAACGGCACCACCAGCGTGACCGGGCGGGCCGGAAAGGCCTGGGCGCGCGCGGACAGGGGCAGCAGCGCCGCAGTCAGGCCGGCGCCGAGGATCTCGCGCCGGCGCAGGGCGGGCACGGCGGGGGTGGTGGAACGCATGGCAAGGTCTTTCTGCAGAAGAAGCGGGCAATCGGGCGGACAGGTCCGGCCGAAATCGTGCATTCATTTTTGCAAGTAGGCTCTATTTTTGCAATACTCGTTGCAAACATGAGGTTTCTCCGATGCCGCACGCAGACACCCCCGCCGCCCCCAGCCTGAACCAGCGCATCTCGGGCTATGGCAAGAAGCTCACGAAAAGCGAGCGACGCCTGATCGAGGAGCTGCAGGCGCACCACCCGCAAGGACTGCTCGAATCTGCAACGAGCCTTGCAAGAAAGGTGGGCACCAGCGCCTCGACCGTGGTGCGGCTGCTCGCCAAGCTGGGCTACGAGAGCTACGCCCAGGCGCAGATGGAGGCGCGCGCCGAAGTCACCGCCCTGCTCGCCTCGCCCGCCACGCGCGCCGACGCCGTCATCGGCGACGACACCTCCGTGCGCAGCTGCCTGGACAACGCGTTGCTGCACGACCAGCACAACCTGGCCGCCACCTTCGCGGCGCTCGACGTGGGCGCGTTCGAGGCGGCGGTGAAGCTGCTCACGCAGCGCAAGGTGCGCGTGCACGTGCTCGGCCAGCGCAACGGCGTGCCGCTGGCCAGCCACCTCGCGCTGAACCTGAACCTGTGCCTGCCCGATGTGCGGCTGCTCGGCGGCGCGGGCGCGCTGCCGCTGGAAGACCAGCTGCTGCGCATCGACGACAACGACCTGCTGCTCACGCTCACCTTCCGCCGCCACTCGCTCGCGATCGCGCGCACGGCGGCGTACTTCCGCGAGAAGGGCGCGAAGGTCGTCATGGTCACCGACAGCCCCACGGCGCCCGCGGCGGCCTCGGCCGATCACCTGCTGCTGGTGCGCACCTCCAGCGCGTCGCCCTTCGATTCGTACACGGCGGCACTGTCGGTCTGCAATGCCTTGATCACCGCGGTGTCGCAGCGCCGCAAGAAGGAGCTGGCCGCCGTGTTCGAACGCGGCGCGGCGCTGTGGGAGCCGCACTGGAACGAGGCGGCGCCGCGCGCCGCCTGAACCTCAGGCCGCCGGGGTTCCGAGCCCCAGCAGGCGCACCGCGTTGTCCTTGAGGATGCCGGGCATCACCTCGGGCTTGAAGCCGGCGGCCTCGAAGTCCTTCATCCAGCGGTCGGGCGTGATCAGCGGGTAGTCGCTGCCAAACAGCACGCGGTCCTTGAGCAGCGTGTTGGCGTACTGCACCAGCTGCTTCGGAAAGTACTTGGGGCTCCAGCCCGACAGGTCGATCCACACGTTGGGCTTGTGCGTGGCCACGCTCAGCGCCTCGTCCTGCCAGGGGAAGCTGGGGTGGGCCATGACGATCTGCATGTCGGGGAAGTCGATGGCCACGTCGTCCAGGTGCATCGGGTTGCTGTACTCCAGCCGCAGGCCACCGCCGCAGCGCATGCCCGAGCCGATGCCGCTGTGGCCGGTGTGGAAGATGGCCGGCAGCTTGTACTCGGCGATCACCTCGTAGATCGGCCAGGCCATGCGGTCGTAGGGGTGGTAGCCCTGCACGGTCGGGTGGAACTTGAAGCCCTTCACGCCGTGCTCCTCGATGAGCCGGCGCGCCTCGCGCGCGCCCATCTTTCCCTTGTGCGGATCGACGCTGCCGAAGGCAATCATGATGTCGCTGTTCTGCGCCGCGGCCTCGGCGATCTCCTCGTTCGGGATGCGGCGGCGGCCCATGTTCGACTCGGCGTCGACCATGAACATCACCAGCCCGATCTTCCTTTCACGGTAGTACGCCACGCTCTCGGCGATGGTGGGGCGGCGGTTCGAGCCGAAGAACTTGTCGGCCGCGCGGTCGTATTCCTCGCCGTAGTTGTCGAAAGGGTTCCAGCAGCTCACTTCGGCGTGGGTGTGGATGTCGATCGCGATCAGGTTCCGTGGGTCCATGTCGTTGTCTCCGGTTCGGGTAAGTCCCTAGGTTTCGGGAGGCTCCAATGCCTTGAATTGATTATTTCTCATAACCATAATCCAACGCAACCCCGCACACCATCATGACCAATCCAGACCTTCACCTCGACATCCGCGACGACGTCGCCATCGTTCGTCTCACGCGCGGCGCCAAGCGCAACGCGCTGTCCGACGGCCTGATCCTCGCGCTGCGCGACACCTTCGAGACGCTGCCCGCCACCGTGCGCGCCGCCGTGCTCGACGGCGAGGGCCCGCATTTCTGCGCCGGCCTGGACCTGAGCGAGCTCAAGGAGCGCGACGCCGGCCAGGGCATGCAGCACTCGCGCCTGTGGCACAGCGCGCTCGACCTGATCCAGCACGGCCCGGTGCCGGTGGTGGCCGCGCTGCACGGCGCGGTGGTCGGCGGCGGGCTCGAATTGGCCAGCGCCTGCCACATCCGCGTGGCCGACCGCTCCACCTTCTACGCGCTGCCCGAAGGCTCGCGCGGCATCTTCGTGGGCGGCGGCGGCTCGGTGCGCATCCCCAAGCTGATCGGCGTGGCCCGCATGACCGACATGATGATGACCGGCCGCGTCTACAACGCCGAAGACGGCGAGCGCGCCAACTTCGCGCAGTACCTGGTCGACGAAGGCACCGCCTTCGACAAGGCCCTGGAGCTCGCCAAGCGCATCGCCACCAACGCGCCGCTCACCAACTACGCGCTGATGCACGCGCTGCCGCGCATCTCCGAGCAGTCGGCCGACCACGGCTTCTTCACCGAGGCGCTGATGTCGGGCATCGTCCAGGCCGCGCCTGAGGCGAAGGAACGCGTGCGCGACTTCCTCGAAGGCCGTGGCGCCAAGGTGAGCAAGGGATGACCGCCGTCCGCTACCGCCCGCTGGCCTTCGGCGTGACGCGCGCGGTGCTGCGCGACGGCGCGCCGGGCACGCGCTACCTCACGGCCGAGACGCCGCTGCAGGCCTACCGCGAGCGCATGACCGATCGGCTCGCGCACTGGGCGCAGGTCGCGCCCGATCGCACCTTCATCGCGCGCCGCGAGCGCCTGCCCGACGGCCGCACCGGCGACTGGCTGCGCGTGAGCTATGCGCAGGCGCTGGAAGAAGCGCGCGGCATCGGACAAGCCCTGCTCGATCGCGGCCTGAACGCCGAGCGCCCGGTCGTGATCCTCAGCGAGAACGGCATCGAGCACGCGCTGCTCGCGCTGGGCTGCCTCTACGCGGGCGTGCCCTACTGCCCCGTGTCGCCGCCCTATGCGATCGTGAGCCAGGACTACGACAAGCTGCGCCACGTCATCGACACGCTCACGCCCGGCCTGGTGTTCGCTGCCGACGCCGCGCGCTTCGCCAAGGCCATCGCGGCCACCGTGCCCGCCGGCACCGAGGTCGTGCTCGCCGAAGGCACGCTCGAAGGCCGCGCCACCACGCGCTTCGACGTGCTCGCCGCCACGCCGGCCACGCCCGCCATCGACGCGGCGATGCAGGCCACCGGCCCCGACACCATCACCAAGTTTCTTTTCACCTCGGGCTCGACCAAGATGCCCAAGGCGGTGATCAACACGCACCGCATGTGGTGCGCCAACCAGCAGCAGCTGCGCCAGTCGATTCCCGCGCTGGGCGACGAGCCGCCCGTGCTGGTCGACTGGCTGCCCTGGAACCACACCTTCGGCGGCAACCACAACGTGGGCATCGTGCTGGACAACGGCGGCACGCTGTTCATCGACGACGGCAAGCCCACGCCCGCCGGCATGGCCGAGACGCTGCGCAACCTGCGCGAGATCGCGCCCACCATCTACTTCAACGTGCCCACCGGCTTCGAGGCGATTGCCAACGCGATGGAAACCGACGCCGTGCTGCGCCGCAACCTGCTGTCGCGCGTGAAGATGTTCTTCTACTCGGGCGCCGCGCTCGCGCAGCCCGTGTGGGACAGCCTGCACCGCACGCAGGAGTCGGAAGTCGGCGAGCGCATCGTGATGGGCACCGGCCTGGGCATGACCGAGTCGGGCCCCTTCGCGCTGTACGTGACCGGCCCCGACGTGAAGTCGGGCGACGTGGGCCTGCCGGCCGCCGGCATCGAGCTCAAGCTGATCGAGGTCGACGGCAAGACCGAGGTGCGCTACCGCGGCCCCAACATCACGCCCGGCTACTGGCGCGCGCCCGAAGCCACCGCCGAGGCCTTCGACGACGAAGGCTTCTTCTCCACCGGCGACGCAGTGAAGTGGATCGACGACCGCGACATCCATCGCGGCCTGCGCTTCGACGGCCGCATCGCCGAAGACTTCAAGCTCGCCACCGGCACCTTCGTGAGCGTGGGCCCGCTGCGCGCGAAGATCATCGCGGCCGGCTCGCCCTATGTGCAGGACGCGGTGCTCACGGGCATCAACCTGAAGGAAGTCGGCGCACTGATCTTCACTACGCAGAAGGTGCGTCAGCTCGCCGACTTGCCCGCCGACGCCCCGCTGCAGCAGGTGCTCGAAAGCGTGCCCGTGCAGGCGCACTTCCAGCAGGTGGTGGACACGCTCGCGGCCGGCGCCACCGGCAGCGCCAACCGCATCGCACGGCTGCACCTGATGGCCGAGCCGCCGTCGATCGACAAGGGCGAAGTGACCGACAAGGGCTCGATCAACCAGCGCGCCGTGCTCAAGCACCGCGCCGCGCTGGCCGACGCGCTGCACGCCGACACGCTGCCTTTCACGCTCAAGCCCCGCTAACCCCATTCAGGAGACACACCATGAAGATCGAAGGACAAGCCGCACTCGTCACCGGCGGCGCCTCGGGCCTCGGCGAGGCCACCGCGCGCGAACTCGCGCGCCTGGGCGCCAAGGTCGCGGTGCTCGACCGCAACGCCGCACTCGCCGAAAAGGTGG
This sequence comes from Variovorax sp. GW458-11-26-14-LB1, assembly GCF_059423965.1. Taxonomy (NCBI): domain Bacteria; kingdom Pseudomonadati; phylum Pseudomonadota; class Betaproteobacteria; order Burkholderiales; family Comamonadaceae; genus Variovorax; species Variovorax sp. GW458-11-26-14-LB1. Next base: position 42,514 of record NZ_JBWKYW010000033.1, on the reverse strand, counting down.
CCGCGGAGATCGGCGGCATTGCCTGCGTCTGCGACATCACCGACACCGACAGCGTGAACGCCGCGCTCGACAAGGCGCAGGCCGCACACGGTCCCGCACGCATTTTGATGAACGTCGCCGGCATCGGCAGCGCCAAGCGCATCGTCGGCAAGGACGGCAACCCGGCGCCGCTCGAAGACTTCGTGCGCGTGGTCAACATCAACCTCATCGGCGGCTACAACATGGCGCGCCTCTTTGCCGCGCGCTGCGCCAAGCTCGACGCGCTCGACAACGGCGAAAAGGGCGTGATGCTCTTCACCGCCTCGGTCGCGGCCTTCGACGGCCAGGTGGGCCAGCAGGCCTACAGCGCGTCGAAGGGCGGCCTCGTCGGCATGACCCTGCCGATGGCGCGCGACCTCGCGCAGCACGCCATCCGCGTGTGCACCGTGGCGCCCGGCCTCTTCGCCACGCCGCTGCTGCTGGAGCTGCCCGAGCCGGTGCAGCACTCGCTGGCCGCGTCGATCCCGTTCCCGCCGCGCCTGGGCAAGCCCTCGGAATTTGCCGAGCTGGCCTGCCACATCGTCACCAACGGCCATTTGAACGGCGAAGTGATTCGCCTCGACGGCGCCCTCCGAATGGCGCCGCGCTGATTCCCGCCCCCGCAGACAACCAGGAGACAAGACCATGACCACCCGACGCCAATTCACGGCGGCGCTCGGCGGCACCGCCGCGCTCGCCGCATTGCATCCCCTTGCCGCACTCGCCCAGGCGGTGCAGCAGCAGGTGAAGATCTACTACGGCTTTCCGGCCGGCAGCGCGGGCGACAGCGTGGCCCGCCGCGTGGCGGACAAGCTGGGCAACACGCCCTTCACCGCCACCAACCCGGTAGTCGAGAACAAGCCCGGCGCGGGCGGGCGCATCGCGCTCGACACGCTCAAGACCTCGCCGGCCGACGGCGCGGTGCTGTGCCTCGCGCAGGCCTCGGCGCTGTCGATCTACCCGCACATCTACACCAAGCTCAGCTACGCCATCTCCGACTTCGCGCCCATCTCCATCGGTGCCGTGATGACACACGGCCTGGCCGTCGGCCCGATGGTGCCGGCCAGCGTGAAGACGCTGAAGGACTACATCGCCTGGGCCAAAGCCAACCCCGGCCAGGCCAGCTACGGCTCGCCGGGTGCGGGCTCCACGCCGCACTTCCTGGGCGCGCTGCTGGGCCTGAGCACCGGCACCGACCTGCGCCACGTGCCCTACCGCGGCTCGCTGCCCAGCATCAACGACGTGGTGGGCGGCCAGATCGCCTCGTGCCTGACGCCCGCCGGCGACTGCCTGCCCTTCGCCAAGGCCGGCAAGCTGCGCGTGCTCGCCACCTCGGGTGCGCAGCGCCCGGCCTACCTGCCCGACGTGCCGACCTTCACCGAGCAGGGCTTCCCCGAGATCGTGGCCGACGAGTGGTTCGGTTTCTTCGCACCGGCGAAGACGCCGGCCGCGACCATCGCCGTCGCGAGCACCGCGATCCAGGCCGCGCTGAAGGACAAGGCCGTGGCCGACGGCCTGCTGTCGGTCGGCCTGATCGCGCACGGCTCCTCGCCCGAAGAGATGAAGAAGTCGCTGCAGTCCGAGTACGAACGCTGGGGCCCGCTGGTCAAGAAGATCGGCTTCACCGCCGAGTCCTGAACCCCATGCATTACCAGCCTCGCCCCGAAGACGCTCGCTTCCTGTTGAACGCGGTGCTCGATGCACCCACGCGCCTGCGCGCACTCGCGCCCTTCGCGGAGGTCGACGAGCCTCTGCAGTCGCAGGTGCTCGAAGAAGCCGCACGCTTCGTCGGCGAGGTGATCGCGCCGCTGAACCGCGAAGGCGACGAGGTGGGTTGCCGCTTCGACGGCGGCGAGGTCGTCACGCCACCGGGATTTCGCGCGGCCTACCAGGCCTTCGTGGACGGTGGCTGGCCGGCGCTCTCGGCCGCCACCGAAGACGGCGGCCAGGGCTTGCCCGCGGTGCTCGAGGCCATCCTCTACGAATGGCTCAGCGCCGCGAACCACGGCTTCACCATGGCGCCGGGGCTGCTGCACGGCGCGTACGCCTGCCTCAAGCACCACGGCAGCGACGAACTGAAGCACCGCTATCTGCAGAAGATCGCGAACGGCGAGTGGCTCGCGACCATGTGCCTGACCGAAGCGCATGCCGGCAGCGATCTCGGCCAGGTGCGCACGCGCGCCACGGCGCAGGCCGACGGCAGCGTGCGCGTGAACGGCGGCAAGATCTTCATTTCGGGCGGCGAGCACGACCTCACGCCGAACATCGTGCACCTCGTGCTGTGCCGCCTGCCCGATGCGCCGGCCGGGCCCAAGGGACTGTCGCTGGCGCTGGTGCCCAAGCGGCTGCCCGACGGTGCGCGCAACGCGGTGCACTGCGAGCGCATCGAAGAAAAGATGGGCCTGCACGGCAGCCCGACCTGCACGATGCGCTTCGACGACGCCACCGGCTGGCTGGTCGGCGAGCCTGGTCGCGGGCTGGCCGCGATGTTCGTGATGATGAATGCGGCGCGCCTGCACGTGGCGCTGCAGGGCATCGGCCTGCTCGATGCCGCCTGGCAGAAGGCCGACGCCTACGCCGCCGAGCGCCGCCAGATGCGCGCGCCCGGCCCCGTGCCCGCAAGCCGCGGCACGGAGGCGGCCGACCTGATCGCCGAGCACCCGGCCGTGCGCCGCATCCTCGACACCCAGCGCGCCTGGATCGACGGTTCGCGCGCGCTGGCCTACCGCAGCGCGCTGATGCTCGACATCGCCACGCACGACGCCGACCCCAAGGCCCGCGAGCGCGCGCAGCGCTGGTGCTCGCTCGTCACGCCGGTGCTCAAGGCCGCCTGCACGCAGCAGGCCTTCCACGGCGCGAGCGACTGCCTGCAGGTGTTCGGCGGCCATGGCTACGTGCGCGAATGGGGCGCCGAGCAGGTGGTGCGCGACGCGCGCGTGACCATGATCTACGAGGGCACCAACGAGATCCAGGCCATCGACCTGCTGGTGCGCAAGGTGCTGCCCGACGGCGGCGCGGCGCTGTCGGCCGTGCTGCTCGAGTTGCGCGACACGCTCGACGCCTCGCGCGAGGCCGATGCCGACGTGCAGCGCCGGCTGGCGCAGCTGCGCTACCTGGGCACCACGGTGGCGATGGCGGCGCACGCCAACCCCATGCTGCCTTACGAGGTGGCGGACGACTTCCTGCGCGTGACGGCGCTCACGCTGATGGCGTGGGCCTGGGCCCGCATCGAAGTGGCCGCGCCCGACGATGCGGAACGCGTTCGCGCCGCGGCGGCCTTCCGACGCTGGGTGCTGCCCGAGTTCGAGATGCGCCTGGGCATCGTCAAGCGGGCTTGTGAGGGTGTCGCACTGGCGCATTCCGCACAAGAGGCGTCACGCTAGTTGTTCGAGAAAGCAACGCGCGGTTACGCTCGCCGCATGCCTCCTCCCGCGAAAACACCGTCCGCCAAAACCGAATCCGCCGCCCTGCCGTCCCCCCGCACGGACCGGCTCGACGCCCGCGTGCTCGAAGGGCTGGTCGGCTACAACGCCCGGCGCGCCTGGCTGATCGTGAGCACGGTGTTCGCCGACCGCATGGCGCCCTACGGCCTCAAGCAGATCGACTTCTCGGTGCTCTCGCTGCTGGCGCACAACCCGGGCGCCACCTCGCGGCAGCTGTGCAACACGCTGGACATCCTGCCGCCCAACCTCGTGAGCCTGGTGGCCACGCTGGACGGCCGCGGCCTCATCGAACGCCGTCCGCATCCGCACGACGGGCGCGCCGTCGGCCTGCACCTCACGCCGGCCGGCGAGACGCTGATCCGCGAGGCCGAGCAGGCCGTGGTGCAACTGGAAACCGAAGCCAGCAGCCGCCTGAGCACGCGCGAGCGCGAGACGCTCATCAAGCTGCTGCAGAAGATCTATCTCTGAGACCGGAGCGCGGCGACGCTGCGGCTACAGGCCGCGTTCCACCATGTCGATGAGGCGCTGCCCAAGCGCATGCGTGGCCGTTGCGTCGACGCCGCGCAGCGGGCCGTCGATGATGAGCAACGCCAGCCCGTGCACCGCCGACCACGCGAGGTATTCGGCGCCCGGGCGCCGCGCCGGGTCGAGCAGGCCCGCGTCCACGAGCCGGTCGACGGCCGCGCCCAGCAACTCGAACGGGTTCATGCCGCTGGCGCCCGCGCCGTCGGGACCGACGTCGCCCTGCGCGTCTTCCGACACCACGAAGGCCGTGCGAAACAGCCCCGGCTGCGCCTGCGCAAAGCGCAGATAAGCGGTGCCGATGGCGCGCACCTGGGCGCGCGCGAAGTCGGCGGGCGGCTGGTCGCAGGGCAGCACGGCGAGCTCGCCCTCCATCGCCTTGGCCGCCTCCGACAGCGCCGCGGCGCGCACCGCCAGCAGCAGGTCATGCCGGCTCGCGAAGTGGCGATACGCCGCGTTCGGCACCACGCCCACGCGGCGCGTGGCCTCGCGCAGCACCACGGCACTGGGGCCACCGTCCCGCGCCAGTTCGATGCCCGCATCCAGCAACGCACGGCGCAGGTCGCCGTGGCGGTAGGTGCTGCGCGCGGGCGGCAGGCTTTCGGGAACGTTGTTGAGCTTCATCGCGACTCCATGTGGACACTGTCCATTATCTCTGCTATTCTTTGTGGACGGTGTACACAAAGTAATTCCATTGTTTTCGCGCAGACCCGTTGTGCCCGTGAACCAACCAAAAGGAAACGCCATGAAAGTCCAGTCTTACCTGTCCTTCGAAGGTCGTTGCGACGAAGCGATTGCCTTCTACAAGAAGGCGCTCGGCGCCGAAGTCGTGCAGCTGATGCGCTACAGCGAGGCGCCGGCCACCGGCGGCCCCGAGGGCGACCCCGAAGCCGGCTGCGCCGGCGGCATGCCCGGCCCTGACAAAGTGATGCATTCGGTCTTGCGCATCGGCCAGACCGAGCTCATGCTGTCCGACGGACGCTGCTCCGGCCAGGCCGAGTTCAAGGGAATCATGCTGTCGCTGTCGGCCGACAGCGACGCCGACGCCCGCAAGTGGTTCGACGCACTGGCCGATGGCGGCCAGGTGATGCAGCCGCTGATCCCGACCTTCTTCACCACCAGCTTCGGCATGCTCAGCGACCGCTTCGGCGTGGGCTGGCTGCTGGTGGCGGACCCGGCCGCCGCGTGATGCGCGGGGGCTCGTTCTTCACTCTTCCCACACGCTTTTCTTCATCATGCTCAAGACCATCGTCCTCGCCGTCCTCGCGCTGATTGCCGCGCTGCTCATCTACGGCGCCACGCGGCCCGACAGCTTTCGCGTCGAGCGCACCACGCGCATCGAGGCGCCGGCCGAAAAAATCTTTCCGCTGATCGAGGACTTCCACCGCTGGGGCGCGTGGTCGCCCTACGAGAAGCTCGACCCGGCCATGAAGCGCACCTACGGCGGTGCCGCCAGCGGCAAGGGCGCGACCTACGCCTGGGAAGGCAACAGCAAGGCGGGCGCGGGCACGATGGAAATCACCGAGTCGCAGCCCTCGTCGAAGGTCGCGATCAAGCTCGATTTCGTGAAGCCTTTCGAAGGCCACAACACGGCCGAGTTCACGCTGCAGCCGCAGGGCGGCGCCACGCAGGTCACCTGGGCCATGTATGGCCCGAGCCCCTACATGGCCAAGCTCATGGGCATCTTCTTCGACATGGACCAGATGATCGGCAAGGACTTCGAGGCGGGCCTGGCCAATCTGAAGAGCGCAACCGAAAAGTAAACGCCTCCTCCCCTCATCGACTCACCTCACTCATTCAAGGAACTCTCATGTCCCCCATCAACGCTTACCTCACGTTCGACGGCAACGCCGCCGAGGCCATGCGCTTCTACGAAAAGACGCTGCGCGGCACCATGCAGATGATGATGACCGTCGGCGAAGCGCCCGACACCGAGCAGATGCCGGCCGAGGCCAAGAAGCGGATCATGCATGCGTCGCTCACCTACGGCGACGGCATCCTCATGGCCTCCGACACCATGCCGGGCCAACCCTTCGAAGGCATGAAGGGCTTCGGCGTGGCGCTCACGCTCGACACCGTGGCCGAGGCGCGGCGCATCTTCGACGCCTTCGCCGACGGCGGCACGGTCGGCATGCCGTTCGAGAAGACCTTCTGGGTCGAAGGCTTCGGCATGGTGACCGACCGCTTCGGCACGCCGTGGCTCATCAACGGCGGCAAGGCGCTGGTCTGAGCACGGAGTCGCTCCTCTCTACTTTTTCCCTTCTTCGCAGGAAGCACCTTCCATGACCGAAACCCTCGACAACCGAAAGCGCTGGCTCGCCCTGATGGTGCTGTGCCTGGGCGTGCTGATGATCGTGCTGGACACCACGATCGTGAACGTGGCGTTGCCTTCGATCCGCACCGACCTCGGCTTTTCCGAGACGTCTTTGGTCTGGGTGGTGAACGCCTACATGCTGACCTTCGGCGGCTTCCTGCTGCTGGGCGGGCGGCTGGGCGACCTGTACGGCCACCGCCGCGTGTTCCTCGCGGGCCTGGTGCTGTTCACGCTGGCCTCGCTGGCCTGCGGGGTCTCGACCTCGCAGGGCCTGCTGGTGGCGGCGCGCGCGGTGCAGGGCCTGGGCGGCGCGGTGGTGTCGGCCGTGGCGCTCTCGCTGATCATGAACCTGTTCACCGAGCCGGCCGACCGCGCCAAGGCGATGGGCGTGTACGGCTTCGTGTGCGCGGGCGGCGGCAGCATCGGCGTGCTGCTGGGCGGCCTGCTCACGAGCACGCTGAGCTGGCACTGGATCTTCCTGGTCAACCTGCCGATCGGCGTGGCGGTGTATGCGCTGTGCGTGGCGCTGCTGCCCAACGCACGCGGCCATGCGCACGGCGAGAAGCTCGACGTGGCCGGCGCCATCACCGTCACCTCGTCGCTGATGCTCGCGGTGTACGGCGTGGTCAACGGCAACGAGGCGGGCTGGGGCTCCACGCAGACGATGGGGCTGCTGGGCGCGGCCGTGGTGCTGCTGGCCGTCTTCATCGCCATCGAGGCGCGCGTGCTGCATCCTCTGATGCCGCTGGGTTTGTTCAAGCTGCGCAGCGTGTCGGTGGCCAACGTGGTGGGCGTGCTGTGGGCCGCGGCCATGTTCGCGTGGTTCTTCATCTCGGCGCTGTACATGCAGCTGGTGCTGCAGTACACGCCGATGCAGATCGGGCTGGCCTTCCTGCCGGCCAACGTGATCATGGCGGTGTTCTCGCTCGGCCTGTCGGCCAAGATCGTGATGCGCTTCGGCATCCGCAAGCCACTGGCGGCGGGGCTGTGGCTCGCGGCCCTCGGGCTGGCGCTGTTCGCGCGCGCGCCGGTCAACGGTAGCTTCGTGCTCGACGTGCTGCCCGGCATGGTGCTGCTGGGCCTGGGCGCGGGCATGGCCTTCAACCCGGTGCTGCTGGCGGCCATGAGCGAGGTCGACCCGGCCGACTCGGGCCTGGCCTCGGGCGTGGTCAACACCGCCTTCATGATGGGCGGCGCCCTGGGCCTGGCCGTGCTGGCCAGCGCCGCGGCGGCACGCACCACCGCCATGGCCACCGCAGGCGCGCAGATGCCGCTGGCGCTCACCGGTGGCTACAACCTGGCATTCCTGGTCGGCGCCGTGTTCGCGGCGGCGGCGGGTCTGATCGGGGTCCTGCAGCTTCGCCCGGCCTCGCCGGGACACACCCACAACAACAACGAAGCAGCGTCGGCCCCGGGCGCGGCGGGCAAGACAGCGTCGCCGTGAACGCGACGGCGCCATGCAGCCCCCGCTTTTTCTTTTTCAACGTTTCTATCCCCTATTCAGGAGAACAGACATGGCTCGTTATGTAGACGGATTCATCGTCGCCATTCCCACCAAGAACGTCGAGGCCTACCGCAAGCTCGCGCGCAAGGCCGGCAAGGTCTGGATGGAGTACGGCGCGCTCGAGTACGTGGAGTGCATCGCCGACGACGTGAAGCCCGGCAAGCTCACGTCGTTCCCGCAAAGCGTGAAGCTCAAGGCCGACGAGACCGTGGCCTTCTCGTGGATCACCTACAAGTCGCGCAAGCACCGCGACACGATCAACAAGAAGGTCATGGCCGACCCGCGCCTGGAGGCCATGATGGACATGAAGAACCTGCCGTTCGACGGCAAACGCATGATCTTCGGCGGCTTCAAATCGATCGTCGAGCTCTGATGTTTTCTCAGGCCAAAAAGCCGTCGTAGACAAGCTTCAGGCCTGTCAACAGCATGCCCAGATAGACGAAGCGATAGAACCAAGTCGCATCGATGCGGCGTGCAATGCGGATGCCGATCCACACGCCCAGCGGTGCGATCGGCATCAGCACGAGCGAGGTGGCCAGCGTGCGAAAGTCGAGCAGGCCGAGCCACGCGTAGGGAATCCACTTGCTGAGATTCACCACGAAGAAGAAGTAGGCCATGGTCGCCGTGAACACCACGGGCTTGAGCTTCAGCGGGATCACGTAGGCATTGATCGGCGGCCCGCCCGCATGCGCGATGAAGCTGGTGAAGCCCGACACGGCCGTCAGCACCGCGCCCACCCAGCGCGAAGGCAGCGGATCATTGGGCTTGGGCGGAAACAGCAGGCGCTGCGCCAAAAACACCAACGTGAACACGCCCACGATGCCCGCCACCGTGTGGGCCGAGAGCACGCGAAACAGCAGCGTGCCGATCACCGTGCCGACCAGCCCGAACGGAATCAGGAACTTGAGCAGCGAGCGGTCGAAGTCGCGCCGGAACGCGGCCAGGCCGAGCAGGTCCATGAGCAACAGCAGCGGCATCAGGATCGCCGCCGCCTGCGGCACGGTGACGGCCAACGCCATCATCGGCACGGCCAGCGACCCGAAACCGGCGCCGAAGCCGCTCTTGCTGATGCCGAGCAGCAGCACGGCGGGGACGGCGACCGCGTAGAACGACGGGTCGGTGATGAGGGGAAAAACCATGGGGAAACCAGCAGCGCAGAAAAAAGCCCGCCAGGGGCAAGCGGGCCGTCCGGGAGCGTAGCAGGAAGCCCGGTTTCCTGCCGACGGCCCGCCCCGGCCACGCCTCGCGGGACAACCCGCTTGACAGCGTTTTCGAGATTTATGACATTTATGATCATAAATAGACGGAACGCAGATGCCCCCTTCCCAACCCAAGCCTTCGCTCACCCGCGACAAGCGCGTGAAGCGCTCCGACCAGGTGGTCGACAACATCAAGCGCTGGGTCGTGCAGACCCAGCAGCAGGTCGGCAACAAGCTGCCGCAGGAGAAAGAGCTGATCGAGCAGCTCGGCGTGTCGCGCGGCACGGTGCGCGAGGCGCTGGCCGCGCTGCAGGTGCAGGGGCTGGTCGCGATCAGCACCGGCCCCAACGGCGGCGCCACGCTCACGCAGGCCTCGTACGAACAGTGCCTGCAGGCGGTGTCGAATTTCCTGTACTTCCAGCCGGTCGACATCACGATGCTGTACGCGCTGCGGCGCGTGGTCGAGCCCGAGCTGGCCGCCAACGTGGCCACGCGCCTCACCGAGGTCGACCTGGCCGCGCTGGAGGCGCTGATCGGCCACAGCCATCCGGCGCACGGCGGCAGCGCCGACTGGAACGAGCGCCGCGAGGCCGACCTGCTGTTCCATGACCGCCTGGCCGAGGCCTGCAGCAGCCCCTTCCTGGCGCTGGTGTGCCGCCTGCTCAACGACGTGATCCGCCGCGTGATCATCGTGCGCAACGCGCTCACCGAGTTCGACCAGTTCGACGAGGAGATCGTCGACAGCCACACCGAGCTGCTCGACGCGCTGCGCGCCCGCGACCCCGCGCGTGCGCGCGAGGTCATGCGCGTGCACATGGAACACGCCGAAGCCCTGGCCCTGGAGGCCGAATCCCGCGTCGACCGCGGCAGCCTGCTCATGAAGAAACCGACCAGCTGACGCCTGCGCGGCGTGGGCTGACCCGCCGCCCTCTTCTCTCCCTGCTCTCTCTTGCCTTCACCCCGGTCGCGCCGGGGTGCGGGGTTTCCTTTGCCTGAACTTTCCCTGAGACCACCCATGACTGCATCCCCCGCCCTCTGGCAGCGCAGCGCCATCGACCTCGCCGACGCCGTGCGCCGCCGCGAGCTGTCCTGCCGCGAAGTGACGACCAGCGTGCTCGCGCGCATCGCCGAACTCAACCCGCGCCTCAACGCCCTGGCCGAAGTGCTGGCCGACGAAGCCCTGGCCAGCGCCGACGCCGCCGACGCGCGCACCCTGCGCGGCGAGCCGCTGGGCCCGCTGCACGGCGTGCCCGTGAGCATCAAGGTCAACGTCGACCAGGCCGGCCACGCCACCACCAACGGCGTGATCCCGCTGAAGGACCACATCGCCCGCGAAGACGCGCCGGTGGTGGCGCACTGGCGCAGCGCGGGCGCCGTCATCGTGGGGCGCAGCAACACCGCGACCTACTCGTCGCGCTGGTTCACCGACAACGGCGTGCACGGCCGCACGCTGAACCCGTGGGACGCGGCCATCACCCCCGGCGGCTCCAGCGGCGGTGCGGCCTCCGCGGTGGCCGCCGGCATGGGCGCGCTGGCGCACGGCAACGACATCGGCGGCTCGATCCGCTACCCCGCGTACGCCTGCGGCGTGGCCGGCCTGCGCCCCACGGCCGGCCGCGTGCCGGCCTTCAACCCGAGCGCGACGAGCGAGCGCGGCATCACGCCGCAGCTCATGTCGGTGCAGGGGCCGCTGGCGCGCAACATCGCCGACCTGCGACTGGGCTACGAGGCCATGGCGCGCCCCGACGCGCGCGACCCCAACTGGGTGCCGGTGCCGCACGAGCTGCCGCGCCCCGCCGGCCCGATCCGCGTGGCGCTGTTCAAGCGCACGCCGGGCATCCCGGTCGACCCGGCCGTCACGCAGGCGCTGGACGATGCCGCGCACTGGCTGCAGCAGGCGGGCTACGCGGTCGACGAAGCGGAACTGCCTTTCTTCGGCGAAGCTGCGGCCCTGTGGCGCACGCTGATCGTGGACGACACCCGCCGCAACATCATCGCGGGCGTCGAGCAGCACGGCGACGACCTCATGCGGCGCAGCCAGCGCTACCTGCTCGAAGGCATGGCCGAGACCGACCGCGACGGTTTTCTCGACGCGCTCGCGCGGCGCCAGGCGCTGCTGCGCAGTTGGTCGGTGTTCATGCAAACCCATCCGCTGGTGCTGATGCCCGTGTCGTGGCAGCGCCCCTGCCCGCAGGACGAAGACGTCGCCAGCCTGGAGCGCGCCCGCGCCCTCATCGACGCCCAGAGCCCGTTGCTCGCGACCGCCGCGCTGGGCATGCCCGGCCTCGCGGTGCCCACCGGCATGGCCGGCGGCGCGCCCATGGGCGTGCAGCTGCTGGCCTGGCGCTTCCGCGAAGACCTGCTGCTGGAGGCCGGCCAGGCGATCGAGGACGCGGCCCGCTTCACGCCGCTGGTCGCATAGGCCTGAGCTTTCTTTCCCTGTTCCAACGATTCCAACCACCCGGAGACTTTCGATGACCCCCTTCACTTTCCCCACCGGCGCTGCGCTCTCGCGGCGCGACCTCATCCGCGCAGCGGCGGCCACGGGCCTGGGCGGCCTGCTGCCGTACGGCGCGAACGCGCAGCCGGCGGTCAACCGCCTGATCGTGCCCTTCCCGGCCGGCGGCCCGGCCGACTTCATGGGCCGGCTGCTGTCCGAAAAGCTCAAGGACGAGCTCGGTCGCCCGGTCATGGTCGACAACCGCCCCGGCGCCGGCACGCGGCTGGCGGCCGAGGTGCTGAAAAACAGCCCCGCCGATGGCACCACCATGCTGCTGGCGCCGGTCGACCCGATGTTCATCGGCCCCGCCATCTACGCCAACATGCGCTTCAACCCGGCCACCGACTTCAAGCCCGTGACCGACGTGAGCGGCATCCAGTTCGGCCTGGCCGTGAGCGCCGCCTCGCCGGTGAAGACGCTGGCCCAGTTCGTCCAGGCCGCCAAGGCTCACCCCGACCAGGGCTCGATCGGCATCACCACCGTGGGCTCGCTGCTGCACTTCCTGGCCATGGACTTCGTGGCCCTGTCGCGCAGCGGCGCCACCCTGGTGCCCTACCGCGGCGGCGCGGCCATGGTCACCGAGCTGGTCGGCGGCCAGGTCGCCTCGGGCATGGACGCCACCACCACCCTCACCGAGTACCACCGCGCGGGCAAGCTGCGCGTGCTGGCCGTGGCCGGCGACAAGCGCGCCGACGGCCTGCCCGACGTGCCGACCTTCGCCGAGTCGGGCTACCCGACGCTGGTGGCCTCGTCGCGCTACGTGCTGTACGCCCACGCCAACACCGCGCCTGCCACGCTGGCGCAGTGGAACCGGGCCGTGCGCAAGGTGCTGGCCCTGCCCGACGTGCGCGAAAAGCTGGGCCGCGTGGGCTACGACCTGCTGCCCGGCGCGTCGAGCGAAGAGGTGGTGCGCTACACCGACGCGCTGGCCGCACGCTGGCTGCCGGTGATCAAGGCCTCGGGCTACAAGGGCGACTGAGGCCCGGCGGCAGCGCCCCAACCGCCGAAAAGTGTGCGTAAACGCACCGACCGGCGGCGGCGGGGCTCTCACACTGGCATGGCAACCGCCGCAGTCCGCGGCGGCCTTCTTCCTTTTTTCTTCCACTCAAGGATTCGCCATGAACACCCAGGCTGCCCCGATCGCCTCCGCCGCTTCGGCGTCTTCCTCCTCGTCGTTCCTTGCCACGCCCGCTGCCCGCGACGACGCCGGCAAGCTGGTGCTGCGCGTGTCGGTCGGCGTGCTGATGCTGCTGCACGGCATCTTCAAGCTCTCGGCCGGCGTCGGCTTCATCGGCGGCATGCTGGCCAAGGCCGGCCTGCCCGGCGGTCTGGCCTACCTCGTGTTCGTGGGCGAGATCGTCGCGCCGCTCTTGATGATCGCGGGCCTGTGGACGCGCGCCGCCGCCGCCGTGGTGGTAATCAACATGCTCTTCGCCTTCGGCCTCGTGCACATGGCCGACCTGTTCGCGCTGACCAAGCAGGGCGGCTGGGCGCTGGAACTGCAGGGCCTGTACCTGTTCGGCGCACTGAGCGTCGCGCTGATGGGCGCCGGCCGCTACAGCGTGGCGGGCCCCAACGGACGCTGGAACTGATCTAGTCCCCGCGCACCTGCGACACCATCAGCGCCAGGCGCTCGGCATCGGCCACCACCAGCGCCTTGCCGTCCTTGCGCAGCACGCCGCCGCGCACCAGCGTGCTGAGTTCGCGGGTCACCTGCTCGCGGTTGGTGCTGATCTGGCTGGCCAGCGCCGCGTGCTTGGGCGCGGGCTCCAGCCGGGCCTCGTTGCCGTCGATGCCCGCCTCGCGCGCCAGGCGCAGCAGCTCGGCATGCAGGCGGTTCTGCACGCCCAGCGTACTCAGGTCGATCACCCGTTCCGACAGCTGCCGCACCAGCGCGGCCAGCCGCTGCATCACGCGCTCGGCCACCAGCGGCTCCTCACGCAGCAGCGCCAGGAAGGCCGCGCGGTCCAGGCTGGCGACCACGCAGGGCTCGAGCGTGACCACGTCGGCCGAACGCGGCCCGCCGTCCAAAGCGGCGATGTCGCCAAAATGCGCACCGGCCTCCGAATCGCGGAACGTCACCTGCCGGCCGTTGGCCGCGTAGGTCGTCACGCGCACGCGGCCCGACACCAGCAGGAACACCTCGCCCTGCAGGTCGGCGCGCAGCATCAGCGGCTTGCCGGCCGCCACGCTGTGCCACAGGCACTGGCGCGCCAGGTGGTCGAAACGGTCGTCGGACAGGCCTTCGAGCAGCGCGATGCGGCGCAGCGCGAGGCTGGAGCGGGGGGTGGGTTCGGGTAGGGCCATGCCGGTGGTCATCGAGGCGCGCGCATTATGCTCGGGTGCCGCTTCGAACCCGTTCATGGACAGACGTTCCCCTCCTTCCCCTTTTTTGCTGAGAACGCCAACACGGCGCAACCTCCGCTGGGCGAGCGGGCTGGTGCTGATGGCCTACATCACGGCGCACCTGCTGAACCATTCGCTGGGCATCGTCTCCTTCGCCGCGGCCGAAACCGTGCTGCGCGGCGTGCAGAAGTTCTGGCACAGCCTGCCCGGCACGCTGCTGCTGTACGGCGCAGCCCTCACCCACCTCGCGCTCGCCGTGGCCGCCCTGTGGGAACGCCGCACCCTGCGCATGCCGCCGCTCGAAGCCCTGCGCGTGCTGCTGGGCTTTGCGCTGCCGCTGCTGCTGGCCACCCACCTCACCGCCATGCGCGGCGCGTACCTGGCCTATGGCATCGAGGGCTCGTACGTGCGCGTGGTCTGGGGCCTGTGGGACCTGGCCGGCGCGGGCGCGCAACTGGGCATGATGCTCGCCGCCTGGGCCCACGGCTGCCTCGGCCTGCATTTCGCGCTGCGCGTGCGCCCGCTCTACCGGCGCCTGTTCGCGCCGCTGCTCGCCGTGGCCGTGCTGCTGCCGGTGACCGCCGCGATGGGCTTCGTCTCGATGGGGCGCGAGTTCCAGTGGACCGGCGTGCCGCCCGTCGTGCTGCCGACGCCCGAACAGGGCCGCGCGCTCAACACCGCCGAGACGAACCTCAAGCTCTACTACGCGCTGGCCTTGCTGGCCCTGCTCGCGGCCTACGCGGCGCGCAGCCACTTGGCCCGGCGCGCACGCGGCGCCACCGTCGCGCTGCGCTACCCCGACCGCACCGTGCACGTGCCGCCCGGCTGGAGCGTGCTCGAAGCCAGCCGCTCGCACGGCATCGCGCACGTGTCGATCTGCGGCGGACGCGCGCGCTGCTCCACCTGCCGCGTGCGCGTGGGCGGTGCGCCCGAACACATCGGAACGCCCGGCCGCGACGAGCAGCGCACGCTCGAACGCGTGCGCGCCCCGCACGACGTGCGGCTGGCCTGCCAGCTGCGCCCGCGCGGCAGCATCGAGGTGACGCCGCTGTTCGCGCCGCTGCCGCGCGAAGGCCGGCCCGCGCCGGTCGGCCGCTTCGGGCACGAGCGCGACGTGGCGATTTTGTTCGTCGACCTGCGGCGTTGGTCGGGCCTGTCGGAGCGGCAGTGGCCCTTCGACCTGGCCTACGTGCTCGACCGCTACTTCGCCATCGTGGGCGCCGCCGTGCGCGAGAGCGGCGGCGTGCCCAACCAGTTCATCGGCGACAGCGTGATGGCCATCTTCGGCCTCGAGAGCGACCTGCCCACCGCCTGCCGGCAGGCCCTGCGCGCCACCCAACTCATCGGCGAACGCATGGACGCATGGAACGTCGACTTCCAGGCCCAGTTCGGCCAGCAGCTTGACTTCGGCATGGGCCTGCACGCCGGGCGCGCGGCCGTCGGCGAGGTCGGCTACCTCGAGACCACCACCTTCACCGCCATCGGCGAAGTGGTCAACACCGCGAGCCGCCTGCAGGACCATTCGAAGACTGCCTCGGCGCGGCTCGTGGTCTCGCAGTTCGCGGCGCAGCAGGCCGGCGCAGAAGACGCGCTCGGCCCGGTCGACACGCTGAACGTGCGCGGGCGCTCCGAACCGCTGGCCGTGATGTATTCACGCGCCGGGAAAGCGGCCTGAGCATCACCTGCCGGATTCGGTGCGCAAACGCACAGCGCCTTCCGTGATGCGGTTTCACACTGCAGCCTGTGGCAACGACGACTGTCCGCCGCCCACAGACTCAAGGGAAATCTCATCATGAACAGCAAGCAACTCCTCGCCATTTCCGCCGCCGCCTTCGCCCTGCTGGGCACCGTGGGCGCGGCCCACGCCGAAACGTATGAAGGCGTGCACGCCATCACCTCGGCCGCCAGCCGTGCCGACGTGCGCACCGAAGCCATCGCCGCCGCGCGCAACGGCAACGAATACTCCGACGCCGCCGCCGAAGGCACCGTCGCCGTGACCTCCACGCTCGACCGCCAGGCCGTGCGCGACCAGGCCGTGGCCGCTGCCCACAACCCGCTGCAAAGCCTGGACCGCCGCGCCTTCTACCGCGACGAAGTGCCCGCCGCCTACAAGAAGCCGGCCGTGAGCTTCACGCGCCAAGCCGGCCTGTAATCACGACGCCACCACCTGCACCCGCGCCGCGCGCGGGCCTGCAGCTTCGGTGATCGTGAAGCGCACCGGCAGGAAGCGCTCGATCACCTCGCAGTTCGTGCGCGTGTGCGGCGTCACTTCGCTGCAGGTGAACGCGCCCGACTGTCCCGGTTGCCGGAACACCGCGAGCGCCAGCAGCAGCGCCAGCTGATCGGCCAGATGCAGCCCCACGGCCGCGTCCTCGTGCTTCTGGAATGCGCGCACCTCCTTCACGAGGCCGTGCGCCACCTGCTCCGCGCTCAGCGTCTTCTCGCCGAAGGCCGTGAACACCTCGGTGAGGTGGGCGTAGGTCAACGTCACCAGCAGCGCATTGCCCGGCCCCTCGTTCTGGCGCGTCGGCACCGTGCGCAGCTGCTCGGCTTCCACCGACCAGCCCATCGCCGCCCCCACCGTTTCGAGTTCGCGCGCCGCCACATGGCGCGGCAGGCCGGGCGCCAGGCACTCGGCATGGCCCGCCAGCAGATGGCCGCGCGACAGCAGGTCGAAGGCCTGCAGCCGCGCGCCTTCCGCTGCCGGCACGATCGTCGCGTCCACCTCGCCGCCGCCGGCCGGATAGAAGCCGCAGCGGCGCAGCACCAGCTGCAGGTCGCCGCCGAGGCGACGTACCAGCGGCGCGAACGCGCGCTCCAGGAAGTGGAACGGCGGCGCCATCGGGTTGTGCGTGCCACCGCTCAGCCGCAGCCGGCTCACCTGCCCCGCAGGTTGCAGCAGCAGCGGCGGCAGCACCGTCTGCAGCACCAGCATGCAGCTGCCCGCACCGGCGATCGCAAAACGGTAGTCGCCCGTGCGCACCGGCCCCGGCACGAAGCGCAGCGACTGAGAGCCCAGCTCGGCACCCTCGACCTGCGCGCCGCTGATCTGCGCCGCCGCGTGCACGCACGCCAGGTGCTGGCGCATCAGGCCCGGCTTGGCCCGGCCCGCGCGAATCTTCGCGATGGTCAGCGGCCGGCCCGTGACCATCGACAGCGCGAGGCCGGTGCGCAGGATCTGGCCGCCGCCTTCGCCTTGGGAGCCGTCGAGTTCGACGGCATCGAGTGCTCGTTGTTCTTCTTGTGCTTCCGTCATCGGGAAAGTCTTTCTCTCTTGTTCAGTCGTTTGTCGTTGTTCTTGTTCGAGGCGTTCCGAGCCGGCATGCGCGACAGCGCACCGCCGTGCTGTGGATGCTGCCGAGCGCCACCTCGTACCACCACTTCTGCTGCTTGGCCGTCCACACCTCTTGCGCGCCGCAATCGCGGCAGGTGAACGCCTTGTCGACGTAGAAGGTGGGCAACGGGCCGTAGGTGTTGTTGTGCGCGGCCAGCAAGGCCGTGTCGGCAGCGACCATGCCTTCGGCGCGCAGCAGCCGTGCATCGGCCTGGCGCTGCTGCAATGCCACGGCGCGCGCGGCGCGTTCGAGGCGGTGCGCCTTGATTTCGGCGCGGCGTTGTTTGTTGCTCTTCATTTTTCTTTGAACCTCCGCAATACGTCGCTACGAAGGCAGGTCGGTCTTCCGATCCCCTCCTATAGCTCTTCCACTGTCACGATACCTTCGCCCGCAGCGAGTTGAACGATGCTGCCCAACACCTGTCGCGCAAAGTCGGTGTTCGCAAGCAGGCAGACCACAAAGCCATCCGCCTCGATGCTGACCACGGCCTGTGCCCATTCCGAAGGCGTCGAAGGCGGCGCCGGATAGAAATCCGCGCGCTCGCCCTCGACGTTCAGATGGCCGCCGATGCCTGCCTTCCTGCAGATGCCTTGCGCGACTTCGCGCGACGGCAATGCGACCTTGACGCGGTACTCGATGCCCACGGTCAGCCCTTCACACACACCACCTGCTTGAGCGTGTAAACCACCTCCACCAGGTCCTTCTGCGCCTCCATCACCGCGTCGATGTCCTTGTAGGCCATCGGGATCTCGTCGATCACGTCGGCGTCCTTGCGGCATTCGACGCCTTCGGTCGCGGCGATCTGGTCGGCGACGGTGAAGAGCTTCTTCGCTTTCGTCCGGCTCATCTTTCGACCGGCGCCGTGGCTGCAGCTCATGAAGCTCTCGGGGTTGCCCTTGCCGCGCACGATGTAGCTCTTGGCGCCCATGCTGCCGGGGATGATCCCCAGCTCGCCGAGCTTCGCGCTCACCGCGCCTTTGCGGGTCACGAGCACGTCCTGCCCGAAGTGCGTCTCGCGGCTCACGTAGTTGTGGTGGCAGTTCACCGCTTCCACGTGCGCCTCGAAGGGCTTGGTGATGACCTTGCGCGCGGCCGCGACCACGCGCTGCATCATCACTTCGCGGTTCGCCCGTGCGAACTTCTGGGCCCAGCCCACCGCGCGCACGTAGTCGCCGAAGTACTGGGCGCCTTCCTCGAAGTACGCCAGGTCCTGGTCGGGCAGGTTGCGCTGGTGCAGCTGCGCGTCCTTCTTCGCGAGTTCGATGAAGTGCGTACCGATGGCATTGCCCACGCCACGCGAACCCGAGTGCAGCATGAACCACACGGCGCCCGCTTCGTCCAGGCACACCTCGATGAAGTGGTTGCCGGTACCCAGCGTTCCCAGGTGCTTGTGGTTGTTCGTGTTCTTGATGCGCGGGTGGTCCTCGCAGATCAGGTCGAACTCATCCACCAGCTTCGCCCAGGCGGCGTCGGTTTCGTCGGGCGGCGTTTCCCATGAACCCTTGTCGCGGCCCATGCGCTTGGGGTTGCTTCCATGCGGCACGGCCTTCTCGATCGCCGAACGCAGCGGGCCCAGGTTGTCGGGCAGGTCGCGTGCGTTGAGCGTGGTCTTGCAGGCCATCATTCCGCAGCCGATGTCCACGCCGACGGCGGCGGGGATGATGGCCTTGAAGGTCGGGATCACCGAGCCCACGGTCGCACCGATTCCGTAGTGCACGTCGGGCATGGCCGCGATGTGCTTGAACACGATGGGCAGGCGCGCGGCGTTCTCGAGCTGCTTCTGCGCTTCGTCTTCCACAGGCACGCCATTGGTCCACATCTTCACGGGGACGCCGTTGGCGACTTCATGCAGTTTGTAGTTCGTCATTTTTCTTCTCTCTCTGTCTATTTGTTTGTCTGTTCAATTTCGATCCGCGGCCGCTTCCTGAATTCGGCAATGAGTCCCTCATACGCCCGGAGCGGAATGTCATGCTGTACCCAGCGTTCGCGGTACTTCTCGAGCCCCAGATCCACATACATGCGCTCCAGAACCACATGGATGTTTCGGACCAGGTCCACCCGCCGAATGGTCCCGCGGTCCACAACCTCGTAGTCGTCCGTGGCAACGAGTCCCCAGCTCGCCCAATCGCGATAGCGGCGCAACTCGAAGCTCAAATCGTCCTCATCGCCCGTCACCACGAAGAGAACTTCGCCAGGCTCATCCATGAAGACAGCCGTGGCACTGTTCGCGCCCTTTGCCATCTCGAGCCCCATGCGAGCCAGGTCTCCCAGCGAGTCGTGCAAGTACGACACCGCGAAAGCCAGAGGCCCAGCGTCTGCGCGAAAGCTCAACGTGGCCCAGCCAGTACCGCTCAGCACGTAGCCGATCCGCTCCTGGGTCCGAACTTCATCCGACATGATCTTCTTTCTTTTCAGCAACTTCGTTCACATGACTGGTGGACACGGCGGGATTCGAACCCGCATCAATACGGCGACCGTGGTGTTTGAATCCAGCGGCCCAGTCGACGATTGGAAACGCGCGCCAGTGACAGACCCGTCATCGGAGCCAGCACCTGCATCCTCAACCTTGCTCGTCAACCGACTTGCCCGCCGTACCTGGTCT
This sequence comes from Variovorax sp. GW458-11-26-14-LB1, assembly GCF_059423965.1. Taxonomy (NCBI): domain Bacteria; kingdom Pseudomonadati; phylum Pseudomonadota; class Betaproteobacteria; order Burkholderiales; family Comamonadaceae; genus Variovorax; species Variovorax sp. GW458-11-26-14-LB1. The sequence goes on along the minus strand of NZ_JBWKYW010000033.1, from coordinate 22,731 downwards.
TACCCAGGCTGCCGGCAATTTCAAACATTTTTGGCAGTGGCGCTCCCTTCTGTGCCTGCGTGCCCGTGTCTCTCTCTTTCCTCTGTCGCTCAGGAACCGTTCGGCCGCAGCGTCACGAGTCCGTTGAGCACCTGGTCCAGGCCGCCGACCACCGAGATCTTGTCGATGCGCTCAGCCACGCGTTCCAGCGTCTCGAGTTCCTTCATCCGCAAGGCGACGGGGTTGCCCTCCATCACCTTCGCGGTGTTCAGCAGCGAGCGCGTGGCCGCGGTTTCCTCGCGGCGACGGATCACGTTGGCCTGGGCCGACTTCTCGGCCTCCACCACCTGCGCGAGGATGGTCTTCATCTCGCCCGGCAGGATGATGTCCTTCACGCCCACGCTCTCCAGCACCAGGCCTGAACCTTCGAGCCGCTCGCGCACCTGCGCCAGCACCGTCTGGTCGATGGCCGACTTGTTCTCCAGCAGGGCGTCGAGCGTCTGCTCGCCCACCGCCGCGCGCAGGCCGAACTGCAGCTCGCGGTACACATGCTCGGCCGGCTTCGGCATCTGCGCCAGGACCTGGCGCACATCGGCGAAACGCCACACCGCCGACAGGTTCAGCCGCAGCCCCACCTTGTCGCGGGTCAGGATTTCCTGGCCGCTCACTTCGGCGATCTGCGAGCGCAGGTCCACGCTGGTCACGGCCACCTGCCGGTTGAAGCGCCAGAAGCCGTGGTTGCCCGGCGGCAGCAGCGCCTGCATCTGGCCCTCGAGGGTCAGCACGCCGGCATGGAACTCGGGCACCTGCACCAGCAGCACGCCTTCGAGCCCCTGCACCGCACGCGGACGCAGCGCCACGCTCTGCAGCTTGGCCAGCAGCTCGGCCGGCAGGCGTGCATCGGCGGCCACGTCGATCACGTCGACGCGCTGCTCGCGCAGGCCGCGCCAGTAGAGCTTGCGGGTGGCGGGCGGCAGCACCTGCACCAGCACGCCGTCTTCATGGCGCAGGCCGACCTCGGTCTCGCCCAGCGACACCTGCACGAACTCGCGCTGCACCAGCTGCGGCTCGCGCGCCAGGAAGTAGTCGGCCAGCTCGTGCTCGAAGGCCGGCTCGGCCAGCGAGAAGCGCTCGAGCTGCACGGTGTCGAAACCCGTGAACACACGGTACTTGCCGGCGGCGTACAGGCCCTCGAAATCGCCGTTGCGCAGCAGCAGCACGCGTTCGTTCTTCTTGACGGTGAATTGGGTGAATCCCAGCATTTTTTCTTCCTCTCTCTTCTTCTTCGTTGCGGTTGTCGTTCGTCGTTCGTCTGTGTTTCGTATCGGGGCCCACGAAGGGCAGGCGGCGGGCACCGTGGCTTGCGAGGTCAGCAACGCAGCGGTCGACGGGTCAGTGCGGTGGCTGCGCCATCGCCTCCTTCTGCGTCGATGGCTGCATGCGGTTCCTTGCAGAACGCGCGATGCGCAAGCCGCCTGCACTGGCACGGTGTCGCTCGGCCGGGCCCTGCCCTGCGCCTCGCTCCGGTGTGCCGGGGCGGTGGGGCTTTCGCCCCCATCAAAGCGGCGGTGCGAACACCGCCGAAGGTTGTTTGCGGGAATCGAACCCGCCACGCCGCGTGGTTAGCACGGTGCTCCACCATGAGCAGACTGGAACAAGTCCAGTGACCAGCACAGTTCAACAGCGGCATACCGCGGACCCAAGAACAGGTCTGGCCTGCGGCACCGGGCCGCTTTCATGCGGCACCTGGGAGCGGATGAACTGCATCCGGACCCTTTCTCTATTGCAGCGAGCGTGCCAACTTGCGCGCACGGAGCCCCGGAACACGATGACGGCGATGCAAGTCATTGATCGAAAAGGGAAATTTCTTCTTCGCCCGGTGTGACACGGCGCCCATCCCTTGCTAGCATTCGGACAATTTCTAGAATTTCAGCTAGTCTTTTATCCATGAAGCCCATCGTCGTCATCGGTTTCCTCGGCACCCAGCTCGATGCCGGCCAGGGCGCAGGGCGCTGGCACAAGTGGCGCCCCACGGTCTCGCTCGCGCAGCACGACGACATGGTGGTCGCGCGCATCGAGCTGCTGCACACGCGCAAGCACACGGCGCTGGCCGAGCTGGTGAGGGCCGACATCGCCGCCGTGTCGCCCGAGACCCTCGTCCACCTCGTGCCCTTCGACCTCGAAGACCCGTGGGACTTCGGCGAGGTCTACACGCGCCTGTACGACTGGGCGCGCGCCTACCCCTTCCAGCCCGAGCGCGAGCAGTACTGGACGCACATCACCACGGGCACGCACGTGGCGCAGATCTGCATGTTCCTGCTGTCGGAATCGCGCGTGGTGCCCGGCGTGCTGGCCCAGACCTCGCCGCCGCGCAAGCAGCGCCAGGGCGACGCCGGCAAGGTCGCGCTCATCGACCTCGACCTGTCGCGCTACGACCCGATCGCGCGCCGCTTCGACGCCGACCAGCGCGACGCGGTCGCCTTCTTGAAGAGCGGCATCGCCACGCGCAACGCGCGCTTCAACGCGCTCATCGACGAGATCGAGCGCGTGGCCGTGCGCTCGCGCGCGCCGATCCTGCTGGTGGGGCCGACGGGCGCGGGCAAGTCGTTCCTGGCGCGCCGCATGTTCGAGCTGAAGCAGGCGCGCCACCAGGTGACGGGGCCGTTCGTCGAGGTGAACTGCGCCACGCTGCGCGGCGACGGCGCGGCCTCCACGCTGTTCGGGCACAAGAAGGGTTCGTTCACCGGCGCGGCGAGCGACCGCGCGGGGCTGCTGCGCACCGCGCACCAGGGCGCGCTGTTCCTCGACGAGATCGGTGAGCTCGGCCTGGACGAACAGGCCATGCTGCTCAAGGCCATCGAGGAAAAGCGCTTCTTCCCCGTGGGCGCCGACAAGGAGGTGGAGAGCGACTTCCAGCTCATCGCCGGCACCCACCGCGACCTGCGCCGCGACGTGGCGCAGGGGCGCTTTCGCGAAGACCTGTTCGCGCGCATCAACCTCTGGACCTACGACCTGCCCGGCCTCGCGCAGCGGCCCGAGGACATCGAGCCCAACCTCGACCACCTGCTGGCCCTGCACGCGGCCGAGAACCACCGCGTGGTGCGCTTCAACGCCGAGGCGCGCACGGCCTACCTGCGCTTTGCGCAAAGCAGCGAGGCGATCTGGCGCGGCAACTTCCGCGACCTGTCGGCGAGCGTGACGCGGCTTGCGACGCTGGCCGATGGCGGGCGCATCGCCGTCGCGCTGGTCGAGGCGGAGATCGCGCGGCTGCGCTGGCTGTGGAAGCACGAGGGCGCGGGCGCATCGGCGGCGGCGGGCGACGCGGTCGATCTGGAAGCGCTGCTCGGCGAAGAGAAATTCGCCGCGCTCGACCTGTTCGACCGCCTGCAGCTCGAAGCGGTGGTGCGTGTGTGCCGGCAGTCACGCACCCTGTCAGAGGCAGGACGGCAGTTGTTTCAGGCCTCACGGACGCAGCGCAGCGTGGTGAACGATGCCGATCGGTTGCGGAAGTATCTATTCAAGTATGGAGTCGACTGGAGTCGACTGATTGAGATCTAAGTGATCTTTCATTCAAGATGCGAGTGTCTTCTACCGAGCTTTTCACAGCTAGCCCCATGGCAATACAGCAATCGTTCAAGAACCTTCTGAATCTCGTCGGCGGCTGGTCTCTGCCTTTGAAATTCCTGATTAGTGCGGCACTCGGCGCCTTCGCCGGCGCAGGGGTACTTGGTTTTTTTGTTGAGTACGCCACTCACAGCTTCGCGCTTTCATATGGATTTCGACCTCCTGTAGAGGGCATCCCATATCTTCAAGCAACCGTCACGGGTGGCAGCTTTGTCTTGCTAGTGACGGGAGCCCTCATCGCTGCGGGGTTCATAGCCGTATTTCAGCAACGAGCACGACGAGCCAAACCATCAACCTCGGACGCAGACCCTTTTCCGCCTCGCCACAAGACGAATGGCCTCAAGGTCATGGCGATACTCATTGCACTATTGGCAGTCTTGCTCGTAGCACTTACGGGAATAGTCGCAGCAGTCCTTACGGTTGCCTGTGAACTCCACGAATTCGGCACATGTCAACTCCTCCCACGAAGCAAGCTCATACCTGGAGTGGCTGGGGCTATCGTGGGCACGTTGATTTCGATACTCGTTTCTTGGCGACCAAGGCTTGTTTGGTGGATATCGCTCAGCGCTGTCGCCATCTACTACTCCGTGGTAGTGGCTCTTCTTTTTTCACCCGCGAAATATGCTGCATTCCTTCGATACACAGGCTTTGGAGGCGGCCTGCCAGTGAGGATCGAAATAGAGACCAAGGGCGAACTGCCAAATACAGAAATTGATACGTCACTCATGATGAGGACGAGCCAGACACTGATCGTCTACTCTCAAGCCACCGAGAGATTTCACGAGTATCCGCTCGGTCGAGTCGCTCAGATCTCGTATATGACGGGGGGCCTTCACTTGCAAGGCTCAGAGCTTCCTCAACCAAGCGGGGCGAAGAAATAGCTTCCTTCTTGGATATCGACGCCTGGGCTATCCTCCGCCCGATGCCCATCTCCGCATTCGCCGTGAAGGTCCCCGCGGCTGAACCCATCGCCGCAGACCTTCGCCGCCGCTTCGACCCCACCGTGGCGCTCGGCGTGCCCGCCCACATCACGCTGCTCGTTCCTTTCATGGACCCCGCGTTGATCACCGACGAGGTGCTCGCCCGCGCGCGGCGCGTGCTGCAACGCACGGCGCCGTTCTCGTTCGTGCTCGGCAAGGTCGGGCGCTTTCCCGAGACGGCCTACCTCGCACCGGAGCCCGCTGCGCCGTTCATCGAGATGACGCGTGCGCTGGTGAAAGAGTTTCCCGACTTCCCGCCGTACGACGGCTTGCATGACGACATCGTTGCGCATCTGTCGGTGGCGCACGGCAACGCGCTGCACGCGGAAGAAGCGGCCATCGAGTTGCAGGCCCGGCTGCTCGCATCGGGCGCGGTGCATGCAAATTGCATCGAGGTCGCGCTCATCGAAAACTCATCCGGCCGCTGGCAAGACTTCCATGTCTTCCCGTTGCCCCACAACGCCGCGGCCTGATTCACTCATTCATTCATGCGCAACGTCCTTTTCATCTGCAGCCGCAACCAATGGCGCAGCCCCACCGCGGAACAGCTCTGGCGACGGCATCCGCTGATTGCGGCGCGCTCTGCGGGCACCAGCCCCAATGCGCGGCACCGCGTGTCCGTCGACGACATCGACTGGGCCGACGTGATCCTCGTGATGGAAGAGAAACACAAGTCGCGGCTCGTGGTCGAGTTCACGCGGATGCTGGAGGGCAAGCCGATCCACGTGCTCGACATTCCCGACGACTACAAGTACATGGACGCTGAACTGGTCGAAGAGCTCCAGCGATCGGTTCCGTCGATTCTCGGCATCGACTGACACCCACACCCATGAGCCTGCCGACCGACTTCTCTTCGCTCGACGATGCGGTCAGCTGGCTGCAGTCTCAGGGTCTTCATGCGTTCCGCAGACATTGGAGCCTGGGTGATTCCGTGGGCGTTGCCGCATCGGTCTCGGACCATGAAGGCGTCACGGTGCTCAACCGGCTGGTGTTCATCTACCTCGACCAGAACCGCTGGTCCATGATGGACCTCGACGACCACAGCGCCACGCGATCGACGCATTTCGGTTCCATGGCGGAAGCCGTACGGGCGGCCAGAGACCGCACGCAAGAGAACGCCCAAACACAGACATTGAAGAATCCATGACCGAGATCTACATCAGCACCGACGTCGAAACCGACGGCCCCATCCCCGGCCCGCACTCGATGCTCAGCTTCGGCTCGGCCGCCTACACGGCCGACAAGCAGCTCGTGTCCACCTTCAGCGCCAACCTGCACACGCTGCCCGGCGCCGAGGCCGATCCGAAGACGGCTGCCTGGTGGCAGACGCAGCCCGAGGCCTGGGCCGCGTGCCGCACCGACCTGCAGGACCCGACGCATGCCATGAAGAACTACGTCGCGTGGCTCAAGGGCCTGAAGGCGCGGCCGGTGTTCGTGGCGTACCCGGCGGGCTTCGACTTCCTGTTCGTCTACTGGTACCTGATGCGCTTCGCGGGCGAGAGCCCGTTCAGCCATTCAGCGCTCGACATGAAGAGCTTCGCGATGGCCCTGCTGAAGATCGGCTACCGCGACAGCACCAAGCGCGCGATGCCGCGCCGCTGGTTCGATGCCGGGCTGCCGCACACGCACGTGGCGCTGGACGACGCCATCGAGCAAGGCGCCCTCTTTTGCAACATGCTCGCCGAAAGCCGGCGGGCCGGCGGATCGCAGGCATGACGACCAGCACCAACGCACCCGCGCGCCGCTGGTGGATGTCGCTGGCCGCGCTGCCGCTCTTTCTGCTCGGCGGTTGCGTGCAGTCGATGTTCTATTACCCCGACCGCGTGCGCTACGAAACGCCCGACGCGCTGGGCCTGCGCTACGAGAACGTGCGCTTCACCAGCGCCGACGGCACGCGCCTGAGCGGCTGGTTCATTCCCGCCGCAGGCCGGGCCGACCCGAAGGCGGCCAAGGGCACGGTGGTGCACTTCCACGGCAACGCGCAGAACATGAGCAGCCACTGGCGCTTCGTCGCATGGCTGCCGGCGCAGGACTACAACGTCTTCGTGTTCGACTACCGCGGCTATGGCGAATCGGACGGCGCGCCCGAGCCCCGCGGCGTGTTCGAAGATTCGAATGCCGCGCTCGACCACGTGCGCGCCCGCGCGGACGTCGATGCGTCGCGGCTGTTCGTCTTCGGGCAGAGCCTGGGCGGCACGAACGCGATCGCGGCCGTGGGCTCGGGCAACCGGGCCGGCGTGAAGGCGGTGGCGATCGAGTCGACCTTCTATTCGTACCGCTCCATCGCCAACGACAAGCTGCCGGGCGCCGGCCTGCTGGTGCGCGACGACTACGCGGCCTCGAAGTTCGTCGCGGCCATCGCGCCGATTCCGCTGCTGCTGATCCACGGCACCGCCGACGCGGTGATTCCGCACGGCCACTCGCAGCGGCTGCTGGCCGACGCGAAAGAACCCAAGCAGCTGATCGAGGTGCCGGGCGCCGGTCACCTCGAGCCGATGGCGGCGCCGCGCTTCGGCACGACGTACCAGCAAGCCCTCACCACCTTCTTCGACAGCGCTCCGGCGCTGCCTGCCCGCCCATGAAACACTTCGACGAAGCCGCCACCGCCGCACCCCTGGGCTTCGAGCAGCTGGTGCCCGCGCTGCGCACCGCCTTCGCGGCCGAGGCGCAGGTGCCGCCGCGCCACGTGCACAGCATCGAGACCGGCGGCGACGCGGCCACGCGCGGCACGGTGTTGATCATGCCGGCGTGGAGCGACGCGGGCTTCCTGGGCATCAAGACGATCAACATCTTTCCGGGCAACGGCGCGCGCGGCCTGCCGGGGCTGCACGCGACCTACGTGCTGTACGACGCGCGCACCGGCGTGCCGCTGGCGATGATGGACGGCAACGAGATCACCGCGCGGCGCACGGCGGCCGCCTCGGCGCTGGGCGCTTCGTTCCTGGCCCGCACCGATGCGCGCAAGCTGCTGGTGCTGGGCACCGGTCGCATCGCGCGCATGCTGCCCGCCGCGCACGCGAGCGTGCGGCCCATCGACGAGGTGTGGGTGTGGAACCATCGGCCCGAGGGCGCCGAAGCGCTGGCCGAGCAATGGCGCAGTGAAGGATGGAACGCGCAGGCGGCCGGCACCGACCTCGAAGCGGCCGTGCGCAGTGCCGACATCGTGAGTTGCGCCACGCTGGCGACCACGCCGCTGGTGCGCGGCGAGTGGCTCGCGCCGGGCGTGCACCTGGACCTGATCGGCAGCTTCACGCCCGCGATGCGCGAAGCCGATGTGCAATGTTTCGACGGCACGCGCACCTTCATCGACACGCCCGAGGCGCTGCAGAAGGCCGGCGACCTGCTCGACGCGATCGCCGCCGGCACCTTGCGTGCCGACGCGGTGCAGGGCACGCTCGCCGAGCTATGCCGTGGCGCGCGGCCCGGGCGCACGGGCGATGCCGAGCGCACGGTGTTCAAGGCGGTGGGCAGCGCGCTCGAAGACCTGAGCGCGGCCACGCTGGTGTGGCAGGCCCGCACGGACCCCTGAGGCCCGCGCGACCCGCCACGGTCGCCGTCAGCGTCAGAACGTCACGTTCGCCGACAGCCAGATCGTGCGTCCCGCAGGCGTGGTGCCCGCCACCGACGCGCCGCCCTGGAAGTACTCGTTGACCCAGGCCGAGGTGCCCGCCAGGTTCACCTGCTGGAACTTGCGGAAGTCCTTGTTGAACAGGTTGTTGATGTTGGCGTTCAGGCGCACGTTCTTCGACACCTGGTAGGAGCCGCCGAGGTGGAACAGGTGGTAGGCCTTGATGTCGCCCACCGCGCGGTAGATCGCCAGGTTGTTGCCCGTGAGGCGCGCCGGGTCGCCGGTGAAGCGCGGGCTCTTGCCGCGGTACTCGCCGCGCAGCCAGAAGCGCCACTTGGCGTCGGGGTTCCAGTCGAGCTGCGCATGCAGCAGGTGGCGCGCGGTGTCGGCCAGCTTGCCGTTCTTCACGCCGCCTTCGATCACTTCGCTGTCGGTCCAGGTGTAGCCCGCCTTCAGGCCCCAGGCCTTGGTGAGCTGCATGCGGCTGCTCAGTTCCATGCCCCAGGTCTTGGCCTGGTCGACGTTGACCGAATAGTTGGCGGTCGGGTCGACCACGCAGCTGGAGATGCGCGCCACGCTGCAGTCGCCGCCGCTGGCGATCTTGTCCTTCACCTTGTTGTGGAACAGGGTCGCCGAGGCGGTCAGGCCCTTCTGGTTGTTGAACAGCGCCGACAGCTCGGTGCTGGTGCTGGTCTCGGGCTTGAGGTTCGGGTTGCCGATGTTGAGCGTGGCGCCCTGGCCGCTCACGCCGCTGATGCCGTCGATCAGCTGGTTCAGGCGCGGCGCGCGAAAGCCCTTGCTGACGCCGCCCTTGAAGGTCCACTGCGGCGTGGCATCCCAGACCAGGTAACCGCGCGGGCTTACGTGGCCGCCGAAGGCGCTGTGGTGGTCGTAGCGCCCGCCCAGCGTGGCGGTGAGGCCGGGCGCAAGGCGCCATTCGTCTTCGGCGAACAGCGCCCACATGGTCTGGCTCTGCGAGCGCGGCAGCAGGCCGTCGACCAGCTTGGCGTCCCACCACTGGCCGCCCACGGTCAGCACGTGGGCATCGCCCACGGGCGCGACGAGCTTGCTGTCGAGCACGAGGTTGGTGGTCTTGAGTTCGCGCGCGCGGCCGCGGTCGGCTTCGTTCAGCCAGTACACGGTGCGGCGGGCCGCGGCATTGCGCGGGATGGCGCCGCCGGGAATCGTGCGGCCGACGGTCTCGGTGGTGGTGTGCATCAGGCTGCTTTCCACCGTGCCGAAGCCCAGGCGCCCGGTGTGGCCGATGGCGACCTGGTCGCGGTTGAAGCGCAGCGCGTCCAGGTAGCCCGGCGGGTTGTTGCCGGTGCGGTTGGGTGCGGCGGCGTCGCGCGTGCCCAGGCGGCCGTCTTCGTTGTCGTACCAGCTGCGGCCCGATTCGACGTCGAGCCAGATGTCGTGCTGGCGGTTGGGCGTGAGCATCAGGCGCCCGCCCACGCTGTGCTGGCGGCTCTCGGCGGGCGCCGGGTTGCGCGCCGTCGCGGGCTGCGCCTGGCCCGGGGCCAGCACCCAGTCGGCGGCTTCGCGGCGGTAGATGTTGCCGCGCAGGGTCAGGCCCAGCAGGTCGGTGGCGACGGGGCCGCTCAGGTAGACGCTGGAGCGCGTCTGCGAACCCCACTCGCTGTCCTGCGGGATGCCGGTTTCCATCGTGACCTGGCCGCCCCATTCGCGTGCCACCTTGCGCGTGATGATGTTGACCACGCCGCCCATGGCGTCGGAGCCGTACAGCGTCGACATCGGGCCGCGGATGACCTCGATGCGCTCGATGGCCGCCAGCGGCGGCATGAAGCTGGTGTGCGCGGCGCCGAAGCCGTTGGGCGTCACGTCGCCGGCCACGTTCTGGCGGCGGCCGTCGATGAGGATCAGCGTGTAGTCGCTGGGCATGCCGCGGATCGAGATGTCCAGGCCCCCGGTCTTGCCGGTGGCGCCGCCCACATCGATGCCTTCGACGTTCTGCAGCGCCTCGGCCAGGTCGCGGAACTGGCGTGTTTCCAGCTCCTGGCGCGTGATCACCGAAATGGAAGCGGGCGCGTCCTTGAGTTCCTGCTCGAAGCCGGTCGCGCTGACGACGACCTCGCGCAGTTGTTGTTCAGCGGGCGTCTGGGCGAACAGGGCGGGAGAAAAAAGGGATGCGGCGGCCAGCGCCAGCACCGACGGACGCGGCCGACGGCCGCAACGCGAAAACAACATGCAAAAACTCCACGGGAAACGGCAGGAAAAACAGGGCCGCTCTCGGGATGCGTTGTTGTTGCGTACCAACTGATCAGCATCAATTCTATTGAGAATGAAAACAAATATTATTTGCATCCAGAGCCACCGAAGGGACATTGCGAGAGGCCGATGGCGCTTCGTGTAGGCCCTGCTTCCGGCCACCCAGACAAACCCCATGTCAGCCGAAAGTTCATCTTGAATTCGGGGGCGGATACGTCATCTGGCGAATGGCAGCCCGCGAAGGGCGCTGTTACTCTGGAACAAGAAAAAAGAGAGGTCCGCCATGCTCACCATCCTTCAGAAAGCCGTGATCCTCGGGAAGGCCGGCGTCGATGTACCAGCCCGTCCGCTGGACGACCTGTCGACGCCGATGGCCACCGGCTCGCCGGTGAAGGCGGAAGGCGTGTCGCAGAAGGCGCACGAATGGGCGCGGGCCGTCGAGACCCTGTACGTCACCTACGTCGCGGCGCGCGCCGCGAAGAGCCTGCGCGACGCCGAAGAGGCGCGGCAGTCGGCCATGCTGCGGCAACTGTCGGCCGCGGTGCAGGCCTGAGCACCATGGGACTGTTCGATTTCCTGAAGAAGAAAAAGCAGCCGGAAGTGGAAATGCCGTCGACGCTCGAGGCCGGCATGGCCTCGCAGGCGGAAGACTTCATCGGCGCTTTTTCGCAACCCGGCGCGCCCATCGACAGCGCGGCGCTCGACTACTCCGAAGCCTCGCTGGTCCTGGTCGATCAGGTGCTCGAAGACTTCTTCCAGCAGCAGGCGCCCTTGCCCGACGACCTGCACTTCCTGGCGTCGGCCTACGTGTTCGAAACCGCACGCCGCGAGTTCGGCGGACGCTACCTGCGCGGCGACGACGACAACCCCTTCGTCCTCGTGATCGGCCCCGACAGCGCACAGGTCGGCGTCTGCGCGATGGCCAAGGTGCGCGGGCGCGCCGTCAACGGGCCGGAAGACAGCCTGGCGTTCTTCTACGCCGGCATCGCGCCCGTGGTGCAGCGCGGCGTGAGCGCCACGCTGATCTGACACAGCGGCAGCAGCGGGCGCCTCACGGCCCGCTGCCGCCCCCTGCCACCTCCCCTTCAGTCGAACTGTGCGGCGACCTGCCGCTGCGTGCCCAACCCTTCGATGCCCAGCGTGACGACATCGCCGCGCTTCAGGTAGACCGGCGGCTTGAACCCCATGCCCACGCCGGGCGGTGTTCCCGTGGAAATGATGTCCCCCGGGCGCAGGCTCATGAACTGCGAGAGGTACGCGATCAGGTAGCGCACGCCGTAGACCATGGTCGCCGTGGAGCCGCTCTGGCGCCGCACGCCGTTGACCTCCAGCCACATGTCCAGCTGCTGCGGGTCGGGCACTTCATCGGGCGTCACGAGCCAGGGCCCGATCGGTCCGAAGGTGTCGGCCGACTTGCCCTTGGTCCACTGGCCCTGGCGTTCGGTTTGAAACGCGCGCTCCGACACGTCGTTGATCAGGCAGTAGCCCGCAACGTGGTCCATCGCGTCCGCTTCGCTGACGTACTTCGCGGTCTTGCCGATCACCACGCCCAGCTCCACCTCCCAATCGGTCTTGGTGGAGCCGCGCGGAATCTCGAGCACGTCGTTCGGTCCACCGATCGCCGAGGTCGCCTTCAGGAAAACGATGGGCTCGGGAGGCACCGTGGCGCCCGTCTCGGCCGCGTGGTCCGAGTAGTTGAGCCCGATGCAGATGAACTTGCCCGAGCCGGCCACGCAGGCGCCGATCCGCGGGGCGCCTTCCACCAGCGGAAGGCTCTGCGGGTCCAGCGCGGCGAGGCGCGCCAGGCCGGAAGGCAGCAGCACCTCGTGTGCGATGTCGTTCACGTGCATGGAGAGGTCGCGCAAGCGGCCTTCTGCGTCGAGCATCGCCGGCTTTTCCTGGCCGACGGCCCCGTAACGCAACAGCTTCATTCGTCATTCCTTGGTGGTTGGTTGGCTGGCTATCTGGCGGCGCTGCTGCGTGCCTTGCCGAGCTCGGAGAACAGTTCCTGGGTCAGTGCCGGATCGATCTGCCTGACATGCTTGTCCGTGACCGGCGCGAGCTTCTCGCGCAGGCGCTCGCGCTCGGCGGCGGGGAACTCGGTCAACACCATGCCCTGGCCCTTCAGGAACTCGGCGGCCCTGGCGTTGACGTCGCGGTTGGCGGCGCGCTGGAAGGGCTGCGTCTCCCGGGCTGCATCGAGAAGGATCTTGCGTTCGTCGTCCGACAGCTGCTCCCACCGCTTCTTGCTGAACAGCAGCACGACAGGGTTGAACACGTGCCGCGTGTTGGAGGCGTACTTCTGGATCTCGTAGTACTTCGAGGCTTCCACCAGCGAGTACGGATTTTCCTGGCCGTCGACGGCCTTCTGCTCCAGCGCGGTGTAGACCTCGGGCAGCGGCAGCGGCGACGGGTTGGCGCCCAGCGCGCGGAAGGCATCGATCATCACGGGGATCTGCATCACGCGCAGCTTCAAGCCCTGCAGGTCTTCCATCTTCGCCACCGGCCGCCGGCTGTTGGTGACGTTGCGAAAGCCGTGCTCGAAGTAGGTGAGGCCGATCAGCCCCTTCTCGGGCAGCTTGTCCAGCAGCTTGCGGCCGACCGGCCCATCGAGCACGAAGTCGGCTTCCTTCTCGTTGTTGAACAGGAACGGCAGGTCGAACAGCGAGAACTCCCGGGCCATGCCCGAGAGCAGACCCGGAATCGCCATCGTCATTTCCACCGTGCCGCCCTGCAGCGAGGCGATGACCGAGGCATCGCCGCCCAGCACGCCCGAAGGAAAGAGCTTCACCTTCATCTTGCCGCCGCTCTTTCTCTCGACGATCTCCGAGAAGCGCTGCGCCCCCATGCCCTGCGGATGCTCCTTCTGGTTCACGAAGGCGAACTTGAAGGTGCGCTCCTGGATGTTCTGCGCAGCGGCGAGGCCGGCCGCCAGGAACGCGCTCAGGACGATGCAGGTGGCGGCCAGGCGATGCGGCAATTTCTTGGGCATGGGCGTCTCGGTGAAAGGGTGTGGCGACCCGCGCGCGATCAGACCGCGACGCGTTCGAACTGGACGCTGCGGCAGTCCATCTCGTACTCGAGATCGACCACGGGCGGGCGGTTGTAGTGCCAGGTCAGCCCGTGTCGCGCGGCACCGCGCTTGACGATCTCGTCGGCGATGAAGGGATGGATGTCGTGCACCGTGTACAGCTGCGAGCCCGTGGTGCTGGCCCAGGTGAAACCCAGCGATGCCAGGCGGCGTTCCATTTCGTCGAGCACCCACTGCGCCTTCTTCAGGATGGCGGGCGGCGAGGTATCGCCCAGGCGCACGGCATGGTCGCGGTAGTGCCCCTTGCCTTCCGGCGCTTCGGCGCTGCCGGCCACCACGAACGACGCCGCCGCCTCGGCGTCGGGCACGGTGTAGCTGAACGCATGGAACGAGGGCTCCGACGGCGGCGACACCGCGGGGCACACGTTGCTTCGCGCGACCGGATTCAGGTCGCCGATGAAGATCCCCCACTCCTTCAACGTGCCCACGTAGAGGTTGTTGAACTCGACGAAGCCCTGTTCGGTGAACGGTGCCGGGGACCGCAGTTCGCACGCGCAGAAGGCGGCCAGCGGACGCGAGGCCTCCTCCAGGATTTCCTTGATGCGCCGAAAGCCCTGCTTCAGGGGCAGGGGCTCCAGGAAGCGCACGCGCTCGATGCGAAACCCAGGTTCGGCGGCCACGCCAGCCGAGTACTGCTGGACGCCCGGAATGAACCGATAGCCGCCTGGGAGGGAGAGTTGGAGTGCCGACACGTGATTTCCTTTTTTGGAGAGCGAGAGAAAGAGAGAGAAAGAGCGCAGGAGCTCAGGGAATCTGGCTCCAGCGCTGGTTGGCCCCGCCATGGCAGGCGTAGGTGGACAGCGCCGTGCCCTGCGTGGTGGTCGAGCCGGGCACATCGAGGCACGCACCCGAAGACACCCGGTTGCGCAGCGTCGCCCCGACCACGCTCCATTGCGTGGCCGCGCCCGCCGTGCACGACAGCTGCACCACCGGGCCGCCGCCGGCGTTGGTGTTGCCCTGCGCCAGGCACAGGCCGCTGTGCTTCGCGACGAACTGGCTGTAGCCGCCGCTGCTGTTGACGGTGAAGGTCTCGTTGGCGCCGTTGCCGCAGGCCCACTGCACCACCGTGGCACCGCTGGTCGTCGAGCCGCCCGACACGTTGACGCACAGGTTGTTGACCTCCGAGCGGATGCGCGTGTCGATCGCCGGTGCGGTGTCGAACGACTTCACGTACTCGCCGAGTGCCAGCAGGTCGGCCGCCGGCAGGCTCGATGCGTTGCCGTGGCCGCCCGCGAGCACGTCCTGCAGCGTGGCCTTCTGGCCGTTGTGGAAGAAGCTCGGGTTGCTCCAAGTGCCGTAGAGCGTCGGCGTGTCGAAGCCCACGCCGGCCAGCGGCTGGCTGCTGCCCTTGCCCGACGACAGTTGGATGGTGCCCACGTCGTGCCGCAGACCGTCGCGCAGGCTGCCGGCCGTGTGGCAGGTCGCGCACTGGGCCGTGTTGAACACGGTCTGGCCGCGCACCGCGTCCACGCTGAGGTTGCCGTCCGCCGCGCGGGCCGGGCTGCGCATGTACTTGTTCAGCGAGTTCAGGTAGGCCGCGAGATCGTCGAGCTGCGCGTTGCGGCCGGCCTTCGGCACGCCGAGCGGGTCGCCCGTGGCCGAGAAGTCGGCGTTGGTCAGGAAGCCCGTGCCGCCGAATTCGTTGCGGATGTCGTGCTCGAAGTCCTGCACCTCGTCGAAGTTGGCGGTCCAGTGCAGCTTGCCGTGGCCCGTGCCGCGCCGTCCCTGCAGGCTGATGGTGCGGCGCAGGCCCTCGCCGCGCTGCGTGAAGTCCCACACCATGCCGTCGTCGCTGCCATCGGCATGGCAGCTCGCGCAGGACATGTAGTTGTTCATGCTCATGCGCCGGTCCGACGCGTTGTAGAACACCTGCTTGCCGCGCAGTGCCGCAGCGGCCATCGGCTCCTGCGCAACCGTGGTGATGTTCTGCAGGAAGGCCGGGGCAGCCGACTCCGAGGACAGCACCTGCGCCACGTCGTGCACCGACACCGAGCGCGCCAGGAAGTTGTTGACGTACAGGCGCTTCCGCACCGCATCGAGGTACAGGCCGTGCGGCGCGCTGCTGGCGTTGATCTCGCCGCGCACCGAGCGGTTGTAGGCATCGACGATGGCGATGCGGTTGCCTTCCATCTGCGCCACGAAGATGTAGTCGCCGGCCGGCGAGTACAGCGCGGCGCGCGCGGGGGCGCGGTCGTTGAAGTCGAGCTGTTCGCTGAACACTTCCGCGGCCGTCTGCAGGTTCACCTGCGACAGGATGGAGCGCACCGTCTTGTCATGCTCCAGCGGCAGGCCGTCGCGGAAGGTGCCGCGCACGATGTTGTCCTTCTTCGAAGGCAGGAGCGCACGCGCACCATCGGGCGAGATCACCACCTGGCTCAGGTAGTTGGGCACGCCGCGCGAGGCGGCCTCGGTGTCGACCGTGGTCGTGTCGACCGCCAGTGCGATCGGCGTGGCGGCGCTGAAGCTCTGCAGGTTCACCTTGTGCAGCTGCCCGCCCGTCATCTTCGACTTGAAGCGCGTCACGTAGGCCGACTGCGAGCTCGCATCGACCGCGATGCCGCGCACGCTGCCTTCCAGGGCGAGCGTGCTGGTGGCAGCACCGGTCGTCGGGTCGAAGCTGACCAGCGCCGACTTGCTTTCCAGCGTCAGCAGGCCCTTCGTGCCATTGGGCGTGAAGACGACGCCGTACGGGCCGCTGCCGTAGGCCAGCGGCACCGTGGTCGACAGCGTGCCGTCGGCGGCGTTGAGCGCCACCAGCTTGTCCTCGCCCTGCACCGTGACCCAGATGCGGCCGTCGGGGCCGACGGCCAGCGTCTTGGGCTCATCGCCCACGCGCACTTCCCAGCGCTTGGTGAAGGTCTGCGCGTCGATGGCGGCCACCGTGCCGCTGTCGGGGTTCACCGCATACACCGCGTTCGCATCGCCCGCGATGTTGGTCGTGTGCGTGGGCGCCGCCGCCGTGACGGGTGCGATCACCGTGAGGTTGTAGGTGTAGAAGGTCTCCTGGCCGTTCGCGGCCTTCACCGTCAGCGTCACGGTGTAGTGGCCGGGGCTGCTGTAGGTGTGTGTGACGCCGGGTTGCGAGGCGTACGCGCTCTGCGTGCCGTCGCCGAAGTTCCAGCGGAACTGTGCGCCGGTGGCACCCAGCGTGGCCGGGTTGAAGTTCAGCTGGCCGTTGACGATCTTCGGTGCGCCCACGATGCCGGGATCGCCGATCACGGCCTGCGCCCGCAGCGCCGCCACGTCGGTGTCGCCGAGCACGCGGCCGTACACGCGCACCTCGGCCAGCGTGCCCTTGAAGAGCGCGGTGTTGCCCTGGATCTGCCCCAGCAGCTGGAACTTGGTCGACAGGCCCTTGGTGCCGGTCGGTCCGGTCGAGGTGGTCTTCACGCCGTCGACGTACACCGCCTGCGCGCCCGAGGCCGCGTCACGCGTGAGCACGACGTGGTGCCAGTTGCCGTCGTTCACGGCGCTTTGCGAGCGCGTGCCCGCGTGGTCGCCCACCGACAGCTTGATGTTGCCGGTGCTGTCGAGCCAGCCCCAGAACACGTCGTCCACGCCCGGCGACTGGTCGCGTCCGAAGATGCCGGGCGCGGTCCACGAGTTCGCACCGCCGGCCTGCGTGGTCTTCATGTAGAAGCTCAGCGACGCCGTGCCGCCCAGCGTGGTGGACACGCTGTCGTTCTTCAGCTGCACGCCCGTGGTGCGATTGGCGAAGTTCAGGCCGATGCTCTCGAACGCGTCGCCGGTGGCGGGCGTGCCGTTGTTGGCGCTGATCTGGTCACCGAGGTTGCCGGTCAGCGCCCAGTGGTGCATCAGGTTGATGTCGTTGGCGTTGCCCGTGTTGAAGGTGGAGCGGTAATCGGCCGCAATGGCGTTGCCCGCATAGTCCTTCAGGCCGTTGGCGGGCAGGAACACTTCATAGCTCGTGCCCGGCTGCAGCGGCTGCGCGGGGTGAAAGTTGACGATGCCCAGCTGCACGCTGTAGGTGCCCGCCAGCGTGTTGCCGCCCACCGGGCGCACGATGAAGGTGTTGGCGTTCACGCTCTCGGGCCGGATGCTGTCGGTCATGCCCAGGCCGATGCGCGAGGTGAGGGCCTGCTGCTTCGCACCGTTCACGGGCGAGACCTGCTTCACTTCGGGCTTGGTGGTGTCGGGGTCCACCGCATGCACGATGAAGCCGCTGCCCGAGCCGTGGTCGTTGCCGACGTAGATCAGGTTGCCGAACGGCGACACCTGGCCGTGGTCGGAGCTCGAGAAATCGGGGTGCGTCGTTGCGAACAATCCGCCGCGCCCGACCTCGACGTGGTTGAGCGGGTTGCTCACATCGACCTTGTGGATGTAGTTCTGTGCGCCCTGGAACACGAAGTTGTCCTGCGTGCTGCAGTACAGCTGCTGGTTGATCACCAGCCGGTTGTCCTCGGCCACGAAGCGCGAGCGGTCGCTCAGGTCGTAGCCGTACATCTTGCCGCCGCTCTCCTGTGCGGAGGCGTAGACCTTCTTGCCGTCGAAGCAGGTGGAGTAGTAGCTGGCGGTGGACCCGGAGACGGTGTCGAGCACCTTGGGATTCAGCGGGTCCGAGATGTCCAGGCTGGCGAAGCCGCTGGTGTTGGTCATGGACGTCAGCACCATGTGGTTGCCCATGGTGAAGATCGGCCCCACGCGAAAGCCGCCGAGCTCGCCCGTCGGTATCGGGTTGGGCTTGCCGGCGCCGCGGTTCGCGAGCACTGCGTTCGCGGGGTCGGTGGCGTCGATGACGAACACGCCCTGCTCCGCCGCCGCCACGTACAGGTAGGGCGCCTGCCACCACAGCTGCCAGCTCACGTTGTTGTAGTCGCCCTTGTTGACGTTGGGCAGCACCAGCTTCTTCACCTGCTTGACGTCGTTGATGTCGGTGAAGTCCCAGAACTCCACGCCGAAGACGCTGGGCACGGCGACGTACTGCTTGCCGCCGATGCTGGCGATGCCGATGGAATGCGGCTCCCTCAGTTCCTTGGTGCGGCCGTCCGGCTCGTAGATGCGCTTGACGAGCCGCAGGTTGCGCGGATCGGAGACGTCATAGAGCAGGAAGCCACCGGGGCCCAGCCCGCCGTCGGGCGTGAACGTCGTCAGGAAGTAGCCGTTGATCATGAGGCCCACGTTCTGGCCGTAGTGGTACTTGGTGTACCCGGCGGTGGGGTGCGTCACGCTGCCCCCGGGGATCTTCGGCACGTCGGCGCCGGTGCCGGCCCCCCCCCCCCACGCCGGTGTCGACCTCCTCCTTGATCATCGAGATGGGCTTGAACAGCTCGGCCTGCGTGTAGGTCAGGTTGCCCAGTCCGGGTCCCTGCAGAGGCAAGGGATCGGCCACCAGGTCAGCGGCCGCGGAGGCCATGCTGGTGGCAGCCTTCCTGATCGTGTCGAGGGGGTTCACCCCGGTGATCGCCGCATGCGTCAGCAACGCACAGCCGAACAGAAAACCTACCGCAAGAACTTTCTTGGTGCTCATTTTCATCCTCGCAAATTCGATCGGACGCCATCTTTCGGTGGGAAAAGATTCGACCGGAATCTAGCAGCGGATGCGTGCGCGAACGGCATTGAATTTCGAAGGGAGAGTTCGAATATTTAGATCATTGCTCAGGGTAAATGGTGATGTTTTGGCATAGGTTGTGCTTCAAAGTTCGGGCCTGAAAAAAGTGAATTCATTGCCCACCGATCGCCCATGAAGGAACACCCCATGTCTCACGCCGGTCTTGTTGTCCAGCGCCTGCCTCGCCTGTCCAAGCGCAGCCTGCTGGGCGCTTCGCTGCTCGCGATGCTGTGCACCACGCTGCCCCACCATGAAGCGCATGCGCAGGGCCCGCGCAACTTCGCCACGCTGGCGATGGTGGCCGAGCCGCAGACGCTCGACCCGATGGCCTCCACGGCCGACCTGGTCGGAACCATCATGCAGCACGTGTACGAGACGCTGTACACCTTCGACGCCAAGTGGAACGTGGTGCCGATGCTGGCCGAGGGCATGCCGAAAATTTCGGCCGACGGCAAGACCTACGCCATCACGCTGCGCAAGGGCGTGGCGCTGCACAACGGGCGCGAGCTCACGGCCGACGACGTGGTGGCCAGCCTGCAGCGCTGGATGGACCAGTCGCCGCGCGGCAAGGCCGTGGGCAAGGAAATCGAGAGCCTCAAGGCCAAGAGTCCGCTGGGCGTGGAGATCGTGCTGAAGGCGCCGTATGCGCCGCTGCTCTCGCAACTGGCTTTGCCCAGCAATGGCACCGCCGCGATGATGGCCAAGGAATCGATGGCCTCGCCGCTGAAGGACTTCGTCGGCACCGGCCCCTACAAGTTCAAGGAGCGCCGTCCCGACCAGTTCGTGCTGCTCACGCGCTTCGACAAGTACGCCGCGCGCAAGGAACCCGCGAGCGGCTACGGCGGCAAGCGCGAAGCGGCCATCGAAGAACTGCGCTTCGTGCCCGTGCCGAACGCGAGCACGCGTGTCGAAGGTGCACTCGCGGGCCAGTACGACTTTGCAGACCTGCTGCCGGTGGAAGCGCTGCCGCGCCTGGAGAAGGCCAGTGGCAAGACGCTGCCGATCATCACGCCCGCCTTCGGTTTTCCGCTGGTGGTCTTCAACACCAAGGAAGGCCCGCTCGCCAGCCAGGCCGTGCGCCAGGCCCTGCAGACGGCGATGGACCAGGGCGAAATGCTCGCGGCCGGCTTCGGCGACACGCGCTTCTTCATCGCGGAAGCGAACCACTTTCCCAAGAGTTCGCCGTTCTACTCGGCGGCCGGCGCCGACCAGTACAACCAGCGCAACGCCACCAAGGCGAAGGACGCCGCCGCCAAGGCCGGCTACAAGGGCGAACCGATCCGCGTGCTCACCAGCCGCCAGTACGACTTCCACTACAACATGTCGCTCTTGATGGCCGAGCAGCTCAAGCGCGCCGGCTTCAAGGTCGACCTCAACGTGGTCGACTGGGCCACGCTCACCCAGCGCCGCAACGACCCGCGGCTGTGGGAAATCTTCATCACCCATTCGGGGCTGTTCCCCGAGCCCATGCTGTCGCCACCGCAACTGGGCGACGGTGCACCAGGCTGGTGGGACTCGCCCGCCAAGAAGGCCTCGCTCAGTGCGTTCAACACCGAGAGCGACCCAGCCAAGCGCGGCGCGCTGTGGGGCAAGGTGCAGCAGGTGGTGTACGACGAGGTGCCCTACATCAGCGTCGGCAAGTTCAACGCCCTCTCGGCCAAGAGCCCGGCGCTGGACAACTACCAACCCACGAACTGGCCGTTCTTCTGGAATGTGAAGATCAAGTAGGAGGCGCGCTTGTTCCGTTTCATCGCCTCGCGCGCGGGCGGCATGCTCGTCGTGCTGTCCCTGGTGGCCGTGCTGGTCTTCGTGCTCACGCGCGCCGCCTCGGGCGACCCCATCTCCGTGCTGCTGGGCGACCAGGCCACCGCCGCCGACATCGCCCGCGTGCAGAAGGACTACGGCCTGGATAAACCCCTGCCCGTGCAGTTCGGCTACTGGCTGCGCGAAGTGCTGCAGGGCAACCTGGGCACCTCGATCTTCCTGCAGCGCCCGGTCACGCAGGCACTGTGGGAACGCGCCGAGCCCACCACCTTGCTGGCGCTGCTGGCCGTGGCCATCGCGGCGCTCATCGGCGTGCCCTGCGGCATCGTCTCGGCCGTGTTCCGCGGCCGCGTGGTCGACCAGTTCTTCACCGGCATCGCGATGCTGGGTGCCAGCATCCCCAGCTTCTGGCTGGGCATCGTGCTGATCCAGATCTTCGCGGTGTCCTTCGGGTGGTTCCCGGTGTCGGGCTACGGCGCGCCCGATGCGCCCTTTGCCGAACGGCTGCATGCGCTGGTGCTGCCAGCCACCGTGCTGGGCCTCTTGAACTCCGCGCTCATCATCCGCTTCACGCGCGCCTCCATGCTCGACGTGCTCGGCGAGGACTACGTGCGCACCGCCCGCTCCAAAGGCCTGAGCGAGAGCACCGTCGTCTTGAAGCACGCGCTGCGCAATGCCTTGGTGCCCATCGTCACGGTGATCGGCCTGACCGTCGCGCTCATGATCGGCGGCGCCGTCATCACCGAGACCGTGTTCGGCCTGCCCGGCGTGGGCAATTTGGTGGTCAACGCCGTGCTGCGGCGCGACTACCCCGTCATTCAAGGTGCGCTGCTCGTGATTGCCGCGATCTACGTGCTCATCAATTTCTCGATCGACCTGCTGTATGCGGTCGTCGATCCGCGCGTGAAGGTCTGAACGATGCGCATGCCTCGAATGCTCCGCCAGCTGATGCACCGCCGCATCGTGATGGTCTCCGCCCTGGTGCTGCTGGTGATCGCCGTGCTCGCGGTTGGTGCGCCGTTGTTTGCTTCGGCCGACCCCAACGACACGGCGGTGCTGCAGCGCCTGAAGGCGCCCAGTGCCGAACACCTGCTGGGCACCGACGAACTCGGGCGCGACATGTATGCGCGCATCGTGCATGGCGCGCGCTACTCGCTGGCCATTGCGGCGCTCACGGCGCTGGGCGCGGTCATCGCCGGCACCGTGCTGGGTTTGATGGCCGGGTTCTTCCGCCGGCTCGACGCACCACTGATGCGCGTGGTCGACGCCATGATGTCCTTCCCCGACATCCTGCTGGCCATCGCGCTGGTGGCCATCCTCGGACCTTCTCTGATGAACACCGTGCTCGCGCTGGTGCTGGTCTACACGCCGCGCGTGGCGCGGGTGGTGCGGGCCTCGACCTTGGTCGTGCGCGAACTTCTCTTCGTCGAAGCCGTGCGGGCCCTGGGCGTGCGCACCTCGCGCATCCTGTGGCGTCACATCCTGCCGAACCTGATGTCGCCGATCCTCGTGCAGGTGTCGTTCATCTTCGCCTACGCGATCCTGGCCGAGGCCGGCCTGTCGTTCCTGGGTGTCGGCGTGCCGCCCGAGATCCCCACCTGGGGCACCATGGTCGCCGGCAGCCAGCAGTACGCGCACCAGGCCTTCTGGGTCGTGCTGTTCCCGGGCCTGGCGATCATCTTCACGGCGCTGTCGCTGCAGTTGCTGGGTGATGGCGTGCGCGACCTGCTCGATCCGAAGCTCAAGAAGACCTCGTGATGAACACCGCGAACACCACCCCACGCCTCACGGTCACCAACCTGAGCACCAGCTTCCCCACTGAAGACGGATTGATCCGTTCGGTGGCCGATGTGAGCTTTGCCATTCAACCCGGCAAGACCACCGCGCTGGTCGGCGAATCGGGCTCGGGCAAGTCGGTCACCAGCCT